>JAPUDU010000343.1 GCA_027492935.1 Fimbriimonadaceae bacterium | reverse complement strand
TTGATAAATTCGGTTAGTTTATATTTGGCACAACCCTTGCCGAAAAGTTACTATTACCTAAACGCCTACGGCTGTTTAGCGTGATAAGAATTAAGCGAAGCCATGCAACGAGACGCTTCAGCACACGACTCTGGCTTCTCCAGCTATTTGAGCCGCCTTACACAGGCCCCTCTTTTAACGGCTGAAGAAGAGAAAGAACTTACAGTTGCCGCTCAAGCAGGATCGGCTGACGCAAAGGAACGTCTTGTTGAATCAAATATTAGACTTGTTATTAATATCGCCCGTTCCTATCATTCGCGAGCTATTCCTCTTGAAGACTTGATTCAGGAAGGCGTTATTGGGCTTATCACTGCAATTCACCGATTTGACCCCACAAAAGGCTTTCGCTTCTCAACCTATGCTACGCACTGGATTAAGCAGTCGATTGGACGAGCAGTTGATTGTAAGGCCAAAGCGATTCGATTGCCCGCTCATATCAGCCAAGCTCTTCGTCGCATTGAGAAAGCAAAGTCGGAGTTGATGTTACGCACCGGGTCTGACCCTACTTCTGAGCAAATCGCACGCGAACTCGGTATGAGCATCCGCAAATTGAATAGCCTAATGCAGGCTTCACAAGAGCTTGTGAGCCTTGATATTCGGGTTGGGGATAGCGATAGCACCACACTCGGCAGCATGTTGCCTGACCTTTCGGCCCATAACCCGGAGTCCGAAATCATGCACAGCGAGGTCATTGAAGAGCTTCAAGAATTTTTACTTTTGTTAAGTGATCGTGAACGACGGATTGTTACTTATCGGCTTCGAAATGATGATGGAACGACGAAATTTCGCGATGATCTGAGCGAAGAATTGAAGATCACACGCGAGCGAGTTCGACAAATTGAGATACAAGCAATAAAAAAACTCCGCCAGCTTGCATCCCGCAGAAAGGTCAAAGAGTATTTAAGCTAATTCCAACCGCCTAGAGTCCCTTTCGCTCACAGGCAAGTCGGAGCATACTACCGGACTTAGACCGCGATGGCCAACTTTCTTGACATTCTGCTCCACATCGATAAGCACCTTGAGGTGTTGATCAGCCAATACGGTCAAGCTGTTCACTTATTTTTGTTTGGAGTGATCTTCCTTGAGACGGGCCTTGTCATCATGCCGTTTTTGCCGGGCGATTCACTTCTTTTTGCCGCAGGTTTATTTGCTCGACCTGAGCGAAATGGTTTTAACTTCCCTCTTTTAATGATTGGGTTGCCATTTGCTGCGATTTTAGGAGACACAGTTAATTTTCATATCGGGAAATTCTTAGGTCATCGATTCCTGTTTAAGGCAAAGTTCTTTAAGCCACATTGGCTTGATAAAACACGCCATTTTTATGAGAAGCATGGCGCGAAGACGATTATTCTCGGTCGATTTGTGCCGATTGTCCGCACGGTTGCTCCATTTGTTGCGGGTATGGATGCAATGCCTTTCCGCGAGTACTTACCGAAGTGCGTTTTAGGTAGCTTCATTTGGGTTTGGGTTTGCGTGGGAGCAGGATATCTTTTGGGCGGTATTCCTTGGGTTCACGAGAATTTTGAAAAAGTCATCCTCGGCGTTGTTATCTTGAGCGTTGTGGCGATTATTTTGGAAATTATTCGAGATCGGAAGAAAACTAAGTCAGCAAAAATTGAAAACGAAGCTCCGGACCTTAATATCGAAAGCTGAATAAAGCCATAATCCTAACTGTTTGGCAGCCATGGATATTCAAGAAATCATGAAGTACCTGCCTCACCGGTACCCAATTTTGTTGGTGGATCGGATTATTGAGGTTATTCCACGCAAGCGTTGCGTGGGGATTAAAAACGTTTCGATGAACGAGCCTCATTTTCAAGGGCATTATCCGGGCATGCCGATCATGCCAGGCGTCTTAATCTTAGAGGCACTCGCGCAATGCGGAGCTGTGATCTTGTTAAGCGACCCAGAACTTGAAGGAATGATTCCTGTTATTGGCGGAATTGACAACGTTAAGTTTCGCAGACAGGTTGTGCCAGGAGATCAACTCTTGCTTGAAATCGACTTAGTTAAGTTAAAAGGAACCGTCGGCAAGATTAAAGCCGTCGCTTCTGTAGAAGGTCAAGTCGCGGCCGAAATGGAAATGATCTTTAAGTTCCTCCCCAGAGAGATGTAATTGGAAAAAATTCACCCAACTGCAATTGTTAGCTCACATGCTCACATCGCTGAAGATGTGGTTATCGGGCCTTATTGCGTGGTTGAAGCCAAAGCCGTTCTTGGTCGAGGGTGTGTGTTGCAACCGCATTCCACCGTTAAAGGCAATGTGATCATGGGTGAACGCAATAAAGTTTGCCAAGGTGCGGTTTTGGGTGGCGATCCGCAGGACAAAAAGTATCAAGACGAAGAAACCTATCTTGAGATAGGAGATGATAACTTCTTTGGTGAATACGTGACCATTCATCGTGCTACAGGTGCCGGAAATAAGACCGTCGTTGGGAATCGCAACTACATCATGGGTTTTGTCCATATGGGGCACAACGGGCATATTACGAACGATGTGACCATCACTAATAACGTTGCAATGGCAGGACATGTCACGGTTGAAGAGAAGGCCACAATCGGAGGAATGACTGGGGTTCACCAGTTTGTTCGGATTGGCAAAATGGCGATGGTGGGCGGAATGAGCCGGATTGCTCGTGATGTGCCACCATTTATGATCGTTGAGGGGGCCGAGCAGACGGTTTATGACATTAATGCTATTGGACTTCGAAGAATCGGAATTAAGCCGGACGAGCGAATGGCACTCCATAAAGCGTGCAAGCTCATTTTTAAGTCGAAATTGGCATTAAGCAATGCGATCGAGATCGTGCGGCGCGAAGTTCCGCAGACTACTGAAGTGGATTACTTAATCGCGTTTATGGAGCGGCTGTACCAAGGGAAGAACGGTCGTGGCGACCAAAGGTAAAATCAAACTAGATGGCAACGATTAAAGAAGGAGATCGCGTTCGTGTTAAGGTGCGAACCGTCACGGAAGAAGACCGCAAAGTTCACATGTTTTTTGAACACATGCAAGGACTTGAGGGGAATGTCTCGAACTACTACAACAAGGATGAAGTTGCTGTCACTGTCGATCTTTCCGTACTCACCGATATTCCTAAAGATGTTCATAAAATTGCAACTGAGCGAATTCAGGACAAATTTGCTGAGAACACCAGCGATGAAGTTAAAAAGCTTCTTACCAAAGAAGAAAAAGCTTTCACCCCAAACTATGTGATTTTAGTTCGCGAACAAGATCTCGACAAAATCTAGTTTGCAATTTATTGCTAGGGCCGTATAATTTGAGGAAATGCTAGGCGAACTTCTCAGTACGGCCATTACGATTGCCGCTATGGTTCCCATTTTTGCGGTTTGTGCCGTGATTGTGATGTGGTGGACGGTCGGTGGTGATATTCCGGCTTTTGCTGGCGTGCTGACTATTTTTGCGTTGATTCTCGCTCTCTTCTTATCTTTGATGAGTAAGAGCCCGGTCGTGCAAGGAATAACAATCGTAGGAATGATCTCGCTCATTCTTATGTTTAAATTTGCTGAGAACTATCTTGACCGTCACGACTTAAGGGAAATCAATTCTGAACACATTGATCGGGCGATTCTTGAGCTTTCTATTCACCCGGATAACTTTCCGGCCTGGTTTAAACTGAGTTCAGGCTTGTTTGAAGCTGGCTATCATGGTCACGCGATTGCGCTGGCTGAACAAACGCTTGATCGCATTCCCAATAATATGGATCCGTTCCATAACCGATCCATGCGTGACATGTACCGAAATGAAGAATATATGATCAAGAAGTGGCGCGGTGATGCAACAAATCCAAAACGGCACTTACCTATTGCTTGTCCAAAATGTGGACAAAAAAATCGTCCTGGCACCGTAAACTGCGTTAAGTGTGAGGCACCTTATTTGTTGCTCCTCAGTCGCAAAGTTGGTTCCCGGACAGGTGCATTTGCGAAGTTGGTGCTTGGGTGGGCGTTTATCGCGGGAATCATTCCTGCGGCTGCTTACGCCGGAGAAGCTATTGGAGGCGGATTAGCACTCGTCGCGGTTTTAGGTGGGATTGCTGCCGTCGGAGTTATTCTTTATTGGATTTTCCGTGACCCGAGTGGACAACCGGAAAGACTCACTCCGTTTTCTTAGAATTCGATCGTTACGCCGTCGTAGCCAATGTTCACACCCATCGGCTCAAAGTGTTTGCAGAGTTCGTCGTATGTAGCCTCACCTTGATGGCTATGGTGCGTTGTCCAGACTTGCGTGCTGTCGTTGACGGTGCCCTGCTTCCTGAGGCGGTTGAGCACCATTTCAAACTCATTTGCATCCAAGTGACCATCGTACGCGGTGCTGGCAAAACCTTCTGAACATTCCAGGATTAAACAGTCCAGCGTAATGTCTTGTAATGCTTCCCAAGTTGGATCGTCCCAAATCCCCGTATCAGTGCCATAT
>JAPUDU010000342.1:7864-32383 GCA_027492935.1 Fimbriimonadaceae bacterium | reverse complement strand
CAGTAATCGGTTGGAATCCGAGACGCATCCATAATCTCGGCGCCCGAAAGAATTGATTTAAGTTCGGCAATTCGGCTTTCAACCATTGCCTGTTCGATCTTGATTTCATCAAGCTCGTTGTTATCCTCGCTAAATTCGCCGTGATCCTTACTTTCTCGAATCCGCTCGGCGATCTCTGTGCGCTTGGTAATCGTGAGATGTTTTAGCTCTTCTTTGAGCCGGACGTGCCCTTCTGCGGTTAATAAAACCGGGGCACTCTGATCTATATCCATTTCTTCCATTACTTATTGCCGTTGCTCCCCAAAGAGACGCGTATTATATCGGTTACGTTTGCTACTTTATGCAGAATTTAATAATTTGTTCCACACTTAGGTAGAAATTGAGCTCTGATAGACGGAATTTTGCTTAGTTTATAGTCCCAGCAAGGCATACTATTGGCGTGCGATTTGGCTTGCTGTTTGCCTTAATGGCTTTGGTTGCTGTGGTTTTTGGACAAACTGAACCCAGTCCAGGGCAGACATCTTTTGTAACACCTCCGCAAGTTTTTGTCGTGGTGACAAAGCATAGTATGGGCTCTGACCTCGTGAGGGTTACATTAATGAACCCCAATTATCCGGCTGAGCTTTTGAAGTTGCAGTGTTCACTGATCGCAAAATTTGCTGGCGGAGAAGCCAGAGGTGTTGAAATTAAGCCGCGCGGGGTTGGTGGTGCCGGTGGTAAATCGTTGCTGACTGCAACCTTTGCATGTGACAACTTGATTGACTACCCGAATGATCGACTCAATCTTGATGCGATCGTGAAAGGTTTCTTGGGTAGCGCAGACCCGATGACGACCAGCTTTGTTGTTCAGTTCGATGGTGAACTCGTTACAAAAAATACGATCCGACATTTTCAAGATGAAAACTTGATTTTGGAGGGGAAAGAGTACAAGAATCCAGATGGGATTGAATACCGAATCGAGGTGCTGACTCAAGACACTCGGGCACTCAAAATCCCTGGATCACTCGCAGAATTGCCCAAAACTGCCGCTAAACCGGTAGTTAAACAAGGGCTGAATCCAATTGTTTTTCCAATCTTAATTGGAGGGATAATTGTGGCAGGGGCTTTGGTATACTTCGCCCTTGTTCGACCGGGGAACCGAACTCGGAAAAAATAAGAGAACCCATTATGCGTGACGCTTCAACTATCGACATCCGTGAATTGATCGAAGTCGGCTATGCCGAAACTGCCTCAGACATTTTTTTGAAAGCCAAAAGTAAACCCAAGATGAAGCAGTTCAGCTTCGTTCGGGATTTGCCGGGTGATTGGCCAGTTTTGTCTGCAGATGATGTTGAAAGAATTATTCGGCAGGTTATGTCCGAACGCCAATGGAACAAGTATCAAGACAGTCTAGAAATGGACTTGGCCTTCGTTCTTGAAGGGAAGTGCCGGGTTCGAACCAACGTCTACAGCCAACGTGCAGGCATGGCCGCCGTTATGCGGATTGTTCCGGCTCGGATTCGAACACTTGAAGAACTAGGGATGCCGCCGTCCCTCTCCGAAGTCACCAAAAACCGACAAGGTTTGATTCTGGTTACAGGGCCAACGGGTTCCGGTAAAACCACCACGCTTTCTGCTCTTATCGACATCATTAACGAGCAACGACGATGCCACATCGTTACAATTGAAGACCCGCTCGAAGTTGAACACCAAGATAAGAACAGCTACGTCAGCCAGCGCGAAATTGGAATTGACACCGAAGACTTCTATCCGGCTATGCGCGCGGTTGTTCGGGAAGCTCCGGACGTCATTCTTGTTGGTGAAATGCGCGACACAACCACGATGAACGTTGCTCTCCAAGCCGGTGAAACCGGTCACTTGGTCTTCTCAACCGTTCACACCGCATCGGCATACGAAACCCTCGACCGGGTTATCAACATGTTCCCACCGCACGAGAAGGTTCACCTTTGCCAAAGACTTTCTAACTCACTTCAAGCAGTTGTTGCTCAAAAGCTCGTTCCTCGAGCCGATGGTAACGGTCGGGTTGTTGCCGCAGAAATCTTGATCTGCACCCCAACCGTCAGCAAGGCAATTGAAGACGGTCACTTCGGCGATCTGTACCACCTGATGAACGAAGGCGGATTCTGGGGCATGCAAACCATGAACCAATCTCTCGCTCGTTATGTTAAGGCAGGGATAGTTACAGAGGAAGTAGCGTATAACTACGCAGGCATCCTCTCTGAACTCAAGCAGATGTTGCGCCGATAAACGTCAATGCATCCACAGTTGGAAGCACTCCTCCGAAAGGTGGTGGAAGTTCAAGCAAGCGACCTCCACCTTAAGGCAAATAACCCCCCAGTCATGCGAATTCGCGGGGATTTGCAACGACTCGAAGAAGCTCCCCTTAATCCAGAGCTTCTTCGAGAAATTTTTGAAAGCATCCTTACGTCTGAGCGCAAGGATAAGCTTTACAATTACAAGGAGTGCGACCTCTCGGTTGCTGTTCCTGGACTTGCTCGCTTCCGTGTCAACCTTTTTTGGCAGCGACACGAAATGGGGGCCGTTTTCCGGCTTATCCCCTACGAAATCCGCACGACAGACGAACTCAGACTCCCTCCCATCGTTAAAAGTTTGAGCTTGCTCCCGAGAGGGTTGATCCTCGTTACGGGGCCAACGGGAAGCGGAAAGTCAACATCGCTTGCATCGATGATTAATCACATCAATGCTAACGTTCGTCGCCACATCATTACGGTCGAAGACCCGATTGAATATGTTCATGAAGACAAGATGAGTATTGTCAATCAACGTGAGCTTGGAACCGATACTCATAGTTTTTCCGATGCTCTTCGGCACGTTATGCGACAAAACCCGGATGTTATTCTTGTTGGCGAAATGCGTGATCTGGAAACCATCCAACTCGCGATTACTGCAGCTGAAACGGGCCACTTAGTTTTCTCCACGCTTCACACCGTTGATGCCGCTCAAACAATTGACCGAATTGTTGACGTATTTGATAGTGAACAGCAGTCACAGATTCGAACTCAGCTCAGCGTAACCTTACAAGCGGTTGTTTCGCAAACGCTTCTGCCTACAAATAATGGTGTCGGACGTGTGGCGGCTCATGAGGTAATGGTCTGCACCCCGGCGATCCGAACTTTGATTCGTGATGCCAAAACCCATCAAATTCTTCCGCATATTCAAACCGGAAACGATTTTGGAATGCAAACGCTTGATGGTAGTTTGCTCAAGCTCTTGCGGGAAGGTCAGATTGATTTTGAACATGCTCTGGTTAAGAGCTCAAATACGGCTGAGTTCCACCGACGAGCCGAAAAGGAAGGATTAGCGGAGGCAACAAACCTTGCACATTGAACAGCTATTGCGTGAATGCGTGAAACGGAACGGATCCGACCTTCACATCAAAAGTGACACCGGAAAAGTTTACGTTCGGGTTTACGGTGAACTGTATCCGATGGAAGAAATTCCGCACTTTACAGACGCCGATTTTCTTGCCGCAATCAATGAGCTTTTGCGACCGGATCAGATTGCTAAGTTTGAAAAAGATTTAGAACTCGATTTCGCCTTAGAAATCACAGGCGTTTCCCGATTCCGCGGCAATCTTTATCAGCAACGCGAACATGCGCAAGCCGTTTTCCGCGTTATTCCATTCGAGATATCTTCAATGGAAGACCTCAACCTTCCAGAGGCTTGTTACGACTTTATCGAACGTCCTCGTGGACTTGTTCTTGTCACTGGCCCGGCAGGGAGTGGGAAATCAACCAGTCTAGCGGCGATGATCGACCGGATCAATAAACGAGAAGATGTCCATATCGTCACCGTAGAAGACCCCATCGAGTTCGTCCACGACGATCACCGGGCGCTCATCAATCAGCGTGAACTCGATGTTGACACCCTGAGTTTTGCAAACGCACTCAAGTACGTCTTGCGTCAAGACCCTGACGTGATCTTGGTTGGTGAAATGCGTGACTTGGAAACAATCCATCTTGCGATAACCGCGGCTGAAACCGGCCACCTTGTTTTCGCCACACTGCACACGGTAGATGCCTTGCAAACGGTTGACCGCATTGTGGACGTGTTCCCAATGCATCAACAACAGCAGATCCGCATGCAGCTTTCGGTCAACTTGCTTGGAGTTGTCAGCCAGTCGCTTGTCCGCCGTAAAGATGGACGGGGAAGAATTGCTGCATTTGAAGTGCTTAACGCGACAGGAGCGGTTCGCAACCTCATTCGCGAAAATAAAACCTACCAAATTGGATCAATTATCCAAACGGGTGCGCGGCAAAAGATGCTCACCTTGGATCAATCACTTTCACGATTGGTCGAGGCTGGACTCGTCGAACTTGATGAAGCCCGTAGCAAAGCGAAAGATCCGTTTGAATTCGACCGCATTGTTTCGCTGGGCACCAACAAGGCGGTTAAAGGTGTAACTGCACCGCCAGCGCCCAAGCCGATCATGCCTTCGGACATGCTCAATAAGCCAGTCGAAGGGGAAGTGAACCGCAGCGCGGTTCGTGGTCAACCGAATCGTCCCCGCGTTGGCGGAGATTCTTAGAACACAAATGCCTTGAGTTATCAAAACTCAAGGCATTTGAACTTGATTGACTGGGAATTGCATGAGAATCGGGGTAGATTTGCCTCACTCATGGCCGATCAGTTGGACGATGCACTCTTTCAAGAAAATGAACGACTTGACGCAATCGTTGATGATCGTCAGTATTGTAATGTCGGCCCCATGCATGTCCGATCAGGCGGTCAGCTTGATACCGTTACAATCGCCTACGAAACGTGGGGTGATCTCAACAGTGACCAGTCAAACGCGATTCTGGTCTGCCATGCGCTTAGTGGCGATTCTCACGCCATTGGGTGGTGGGATCGAATGGTTGGCCCCGGGAAAGCCATCGACACCGAAAAATACTTTGTTGTTGGCACTAATGTTTTAGGAGGATGCCAAGGCTCAACTGGCCCTGCATCACTCGCATCCGACGGGAAACCTTACGGCTCCCGCTTTCCCGTAATTCAAGTTGAAGATATGGTTGAGGCCCAATATCGCCTTATGCAAAGCCTTAGCATCCAACAGTGGGCAATGGTTGCCGGAGGAAGCATGGGTGGCATGCAAGCGATTTGTTGGGCCGCGCAACACCCCAATGCAGTGCGGAAGGTGTGGTGTACGGCATCCTCCTCAGCTCATAGCGCAATGCAGATTGGATTTAATGAAGCTGGGCGCCAAGCCATCCTGCGAGATCCACAATTCCAAAATGGCGACTACTACGATGGCGAAGGGCCGATTCAGGGCCTCAGCGTGGCGAGAATGCTAGGGCATCTTAGTTTTTTGAGCGAATCCAGCTTTGCGCAGAAATTCGGCCGGAAATTACAAGATAAGGAGCAATTCTCATTCGATGGTTCAATAGAGTTTGCCGTTGAAAGCTACTTGAGCTATCAGGGCGATAAATTCACAAAGCGTTTCGACGCCAATAGTTTTATTGCTCTCACGCGTGCCATCGACTATTACGAAATCAAGTCTCTCGAATCAGCTCAATGCGAATTTCTTTTCACCAGCTTCGACTCTGACTGGATTTACCCATCCCATCAGAGTGCGGAACTTCACGAGCTTGCACAGAGGGCTGGAAAGACATCCCGATATGTTGAAATTTCGCTCCCGTGGGGCCATGACGCGTTCCTCCTTGATGGCGAAAATCAAGGAAAATTGGTCAAAGAGTTCCTTTCTGACTAGAATCGACCTAATTCGCTAGGGCCTTGCGTCCCCTTTGTTGCGTTTCGTGTGTTGAGTTAGCCATACTTCAATTCCCAAGCGGGGGTGTAGCTCAGTGGTTAGAGCGCCGGCCTGTCACGCCGGAGGTCGCGGGTTCAAGTCCCGTCATCCTCGCCATTCTGTGCCGCGGTAGCTCAGTTGGTAGAGCAAAGCACTGAAAATGCTTGGGTCGCCGGTTCGAGTCCGGCTTGCGGCACCATATCCCTAACTAGGATAGAAGTTGGTAATACCTACGGGGAACCCAACCGAAATGAGTATAGTTAGGGGCGCGGCGGAACGCCCACACGAAATTAAGGAGAATTAAGATGGCAAAGATTTGTCAAGTCAGTGGAAAGAAAGCAAACAAAGCGAAGCATGTGCGACACCGCCACTCCGCTTGGAAGTTCCGTGCACCTCACAAGAACCGATGGCAACACGCTAACCTTCAACGCGTCACCATTCAAACCCCGAATGGCAAAGTTCGCATGATGGTTGCAGCGTCTGTAATCAAGACCGAAGAATTTTCAATGGTCGTTTGTGGATTGAAGCCAATCCCCAAAGCTTGGTTGGTCAAGCCAACCTACGGCATCTAATTCAACAGCACCCTAAAATTAAAAGCGGCTGGATCAAATTGATCCAGCCGCTTTCTTTATTCATTACCGCTCTACTGCGCTGTGGCGGTTTCGGTTGTTACGGTTCGACCCGGATACTGTGCTAGCGCTACTTCTAAGCAGTCCATTGCAAGGTTGAGATTCTCGATTTTAAGCACGTAGGCAATCCGCACTTGGTTCTTGCCAAGCCCAGGTGTGCTGTAAAAGCCTGTGCCGGGGGCCATCATCACGGTTTGGTTGTTATGCCGAAACTCTTCCAGCATCCATTTGCAGAATTTGTCGCTATCATCAATCGGCAACTGCACCTTCGCGTAGAACGCCCCTTGAATATCAGGGCAAGTCACACCCGGAATCGCTCGCAACCGTTGCGTTAGAACGTCTCTGCGTGCCGTATATTCTTCCCGCAGCGCATCGTAATAGCTGAGAGGAGTATCGAGCGCAGCAATGACACCGATCATTTCAAGTGTGGGGCTGCTCAGCCGAGCTTGGGCAAACCGAATCGCTGGATCAATCAATGCGGCGTTACGTGTCACAAAGTAACCAATTCGCGCACCACACAAACTAAACCGCTTACTAACCGAGTCAACCATAATCACGTTTTCGTCAGAGCCGTCGAGTTGAAGAACGCTCAGTGGTCGTTCACCATCAAAATAAAACTCACGATAAACTTCGTCAGCGATGATGTATAGATTGTTCTCACGAGCGAGTTTAAGTAATGATTCTAGTTGAGCGCGATCATAGGTGCTACCGGTCGGATTGCCCGGGTTGCAGATCACGATTGCCCGCGTTCGATCGGTAATGCGCTTGGCGAATTCTTCGCTGTCGGGCAGCGCAAAGTTGTTTTCAATGTGAGTCGTGATCGGAACAACTTGAATGCCCGTTCCCGCGGCAAACCCAATGTAATTAGCGTAGAGCGGCTCGGGGATAATGACTTCGTCACCCGGATTGCAGATAATGCTGAGAGCAATACTTAGCGACTCAGAGCCAGCGGTGGTGACCAAAACTTGATCGGCTGTGATATTAATTCCTTGCTTACAGTAGTCGGCGGCGGCTTTCTCACGGAGTTCAGCGATACCTGCCGAATTAGAATATTCCAGAACTTCAAGTTCGCATCCTTTCACCGCTGCCCAATACTCTTTCGGGCTCGGGACATCGGGCTGGCCGATATTGAGGTGAAACACTTTGACTCCTTCCTTTTTTGCGGCATCCGCATAAGGGGCTAGTTTTCGGATCGGTGAAGGGGGCATCACCTTGGCTCGGTCGGAAAGGGGAAGTGACATGAGTTCAATAGGGAGTTTACTCCCGTCGTTTTGATGCTTGGTGGAACTTTGCGGCTCCAATGCGCATAATGGTGGCAATGAAACAAACTTTTCTTTTGGCTGGTGTGATCGCAAGCTTATTTATTGCTGGTTGCACGCAACCTGCGGCTGAACCAACGGTTGAATCCGAGAAGCCCGCTGCAGCATCAACGACCGGTGCTGAACCCGTTGCATTCCGGAACAAAGAAGGAAAGTTGGTCTGCCCGATGATGGGAGCAGAAATTAAAGACGAAGCATCAGCGGTTGGACACGTTGACTATGAAGGCGTTCGTTACTACCTTTGCTGCGACATGTGCAAAGAACCTGCGGAGAAAGACCCCAAGGCACTAGCTGAAAAGGCGAAAAAGCTCAACTAAGAGCCTCATTCCAGTTCAATTGCACCGGAGTTTGGTCTTCGGTGCAATTTGCCGACTGGTACGCTTTTAAAAGCACATGGTGGAATACGCAGAAATTGTTGCGGCGCATGAAAGAATACGTCCGCACATTCACAAAACCCCGGTTTTAAGTTCCCGTACCTTGAACGAAAAACTTGGGGCCGATGTGCATTTTAAGTGTGAAAATTTTCAAGTAACCGGATCGTTTAAGTACCGAGGCGCCACGAACGCCATTTTGCAATTATCTGATGAAGCCCGGAAAAATGGGGTTCTCACTTTCTCTTCCGGCAATCATGCTCAGGCGCTGGCAAAAGCCGGTCAAGTTCACGGAGTCAGCGTTACGGTGGTGATGCCAGATAACGCTCCGGCAATTAAAAAATCCGCAACTGAAGGCTATGGAGCGGAAGTAATTCTGTATAAGCCTGATGAAACAAGCCGGGAAGCTCTCGGCAAAGAAATCTCCGAATCACGAGGCTTAACGCTTATCCCACCGTACGATCATGGGCATATTGTCGCTGGTCAGGGAACTGCAACAAAAGAATTAATCGAAGAAGTTGGTTCATTGGATGAACTTTACGTCTGTGCTGGTGGAGGCGGATTGCTTAGCGGATCTTCAATCTCAGCCAATGCACTTTCCCCTCAAAGTCTTGTTTTTGGTGTCGAACCGGAAGCAGGCGATGACATTTGCCGCTCGTTCCGATCAGGGAGAATCGAAACCGTACATAACCCTGCGACCATCGCTGATGGCGCAAGAACCCCAAGTGCCAGTGAACTCACTTTTGGCATTATCAAGCAACGAGTTACAGACATGATTTCGGTACCCGATTCAACTCTCCTAGAATGCATGGAGTTTTACTCCTCACGAATGAAAATTATCGTGGAACCGACTGGGTGCCTCAGTCTGGCCGCAATTTGGAACGGCAACCGCTCAATCGAAGGAAAAAAAGTCGGCGTGATCGTTAGTGGTGGCAACGTCGATCTTCGCGACCTCGCTGGATATTGGGGCAACTTGTGAAACTTGCAATCAATTATTCCGATGAAGCGATGGGGTTGCGTGAGTCTGGTCAGCTTCCCGTAGACCTTCTCAAATCAGCTTTGTTTGAAGACTGGATTGCTGAATCACAGAAATCTGGCCCAATTTATGTTCATTTCCCGTTTGGAGTGTCTCCCCAAGGGGTTACAAACTTCGATCACCCGGAAACCGATTGGGGATGGGTTTTTAAGTTACTTGAGGAAACCGAAACGATCTATCTCAACTTGCATATCAAGGTGAGGGAAACGGAATTCCTTGAATTTACGCGTGAATCGGTGATGGCAACTTGTGTTGAGTGCATTAACGAATTGGCCAAACATGTCCCAATGGATCGTGTAATTATTGAAAATACGGTCGCGCGGGCCAAAGATGCGCCGCTGGTCAAATCAACAACTTTAGGTGGGTTTTTCACTGATCTCGTCTCCGCAACTGGGTGCGGCTTACTCCTGGATTCTGCGCATCTCCGGATAAGTTGTTTGGAATTGGGCTTGGATTTCCGTGAGGAAGTCCTGAAATTCCCACTTCACGAACTCAAGGAGTGGCATATCTGTGGTGTCGGCGAAAGTCCAACCAACAACGTGCTTTACGACAGCATGCCGATGACAGAAGATGATTGGCAGGCAACCGCGTTTATTGTTGCCGCGATTCGAGAAGGACTTGCCCGTCAGCCAGATACCGTTGCGATTGAATACGGCGGAGTAGGTGACAAGTTTGATTGGCGATCCGACCCGATGGAAATTTTTACAAGTTGTCGCACGGTTAAGCACATGCTGGACTTAATTTGAATAGAATAGTGATTGAATGATTCCATTCCTCTGCGCTATTGCTATGACTCCTTCGGAAGCACCAAAAAGGCTTAGTCACGCTGATGTCATTGATAAGATTGATGCGCTTTGGCCCGGGCCAGAAGAAGAAAAGTGGATGGAAGTTGGTTGGCGGCTCGATCTTTTTGCCGCACGGCAAGAAGCATCAGATAAAAACAAGCCGATCTTCATGTGGATGATGAACGGACACCCAACGGGCTGTACGTGAAATAATGGCCAAGCGGACAAGCGTGACTTGTTCAAGAACCAAGAAGTCATTAACCGACTTAAAACTGAATTCATTCCCTTCGCCGGCAACACCAACGAGTTGCAGGTCAGTAAATTTGATTCGCCGGAAAAAGCTTGGTTTTTAGCCACCGGTTCAAAACTGAGCCCCGGGATAATCAATGGTGGAACTGCCCAAGGTTTCTATGTTGTCGGAGCAGACGGGCAAGGTTATGCTTACAGCATCGGTGGTCGTCAGAAAGACCAATTCATGAAGATGCTTGATGATGGTCTGGCTAAATACAATGCCAGCCCCTCTATCCCGATCAAGCTCGACATTTTGCCGCTTAAAACCTGGACTCGAGTTCCGCCAAAAAACAGTTTAGTTGTACGAACAATTAGTCGTGTGGTTCCAATGCCTGCCGGAGCAGACGTGCGCAACACAAGCATTGGGCGTGACCATTACTGGATTTTCGCCGAAGACGTTGCCGACATAAAAAGCGCAAAAGGGAAAACCTTTGCTATGCCGCTCAAAATGGCACGCCGCATGGCGCGATTCCACTTGGTCGATAACGTTCGGGGTGAACCTAACCGTTGGCGTTACGATAACTCCCGCGTGCTCGACATCACAATGACTCGCATTTCTGCCACGGAGTACAGCTTTGAGGGGCTTTACAAGCTCACCAACCGAGAAGCTCACGGAGGAGCGGAGAAGGGCATTGCTGGGCGTTTAACGGGCTTTATGACGCTAGACCCAACACAAACACGGGCCACGAACTTTGAAGCGTATGCCGAAGGGTACGCCTGGGGTGATCACGAAAACACGAGCGGAGCCCCACCGGGCAAATTCCCGCTAAAAATCGCGTTCCGATCTGTTGATGATGAAATCAGCCGAAACGTGCCGCCCCAGCAAAGTTATTTCTGGGACGAATATCTCAATCCGTTGAGTTCCAAGAAAACTCCTTGGCCTTAGAGTCGCTTCTTAACTGCCGAAACAAAGTCATCCAACGCATCGGGCGATTGCAAGAAAAATAGGGAAGGTTCGATGAGCTCAAGCTCATTGAGAACGAATTGCCCCTCTTCTTCAATCAAGTCAACTCGGGCATAAAGCGGGTTATGGTTCACCGTTGCCATCACTCGCTCTGCCATCTCTAATTCGGTGGGTTCAATCGGAACAGCGGCAGAAGAAACCGCTTCGTGGTCACCCGTAAATCGAGGTTGTTTGACAATCTTATGCGTAAACACGCCATCAATCCAAATCAACGACCGTTCGCCTCCATCGGGAACAGACTTCATGAACGGTTGGGCCAATGCAACCGCGCCGAACTCTTCTATCTCCCTCACATGGCTAATCATCCCCGCCTCATCGTTTCGGTTAAAGAACGAGGTCAGATAACTCCCCGCGCCAATCGCCGGCTTAATCACAATACGGCCAGATTCCACTTCCGACAATCCGGATAAATCTTGATCCACCACAACCGTTGGCACAGTCGGGATACCCGCCTCGGCCATCCGCAACAAATACCGTTTGTCTAAATTGGGAACAACAAGCTCACCCGAATTCAGTAGTTTCGTTTTCTGTCCAACCGATTCCACCCAAGCGCGGAACTCCGCCGGTCGCATCGGGTAATCCCAGGTCGAACGGATAACCGCGGCGTCAAACCCCGACCATTCGACCTGTTCATCGTCCCATGCCGCCAGCACGGGTTCCAAGTTCGCCGCGACAAACCGCTCCAGAACCAAATCTTGGTCAACATCCGGTTCAGGCAGGTTCAAACAAGTCACAATCGCGATGCGTGGCATAGCTCGTAATGCTACTTGAACAGCTAGTATTTGTCTTAGTCACTACTTCTACTAGGTTTGTTTTGGCCCCGTATCTTCTTCAGTTTCAGGGCATAAATACAAGTGGAAAGACCCTGTGGGATCGCAGTGCGGCGAGCCCATTTGCAAGAGGTGCTTTCCAATGTTGACCCAGTTACTCAAACCGTCAAACGACCATAACGAAGAACGAACCGAACAGACATTATCCGGTTCGACTTCCCGCCGAGCTTTACTCGCTGGCGGACTGACAGCCGCTTTTACCGCCGTTGCTGGTGTTGCATCGGCGAAACAGACCAGACTTTCTAAGCAACAAGGGACGGTGCTTGCAAAATCTGGTGGCAGTAGCCGAGTTGTATATGAACCAGGAACGAACACGACCACGAGTCACAGTTCGGGCACGTTCGCCACGACTGGTGCATCCCAAACTCGGTCTTGGAACAGTACAAATAAACGTTTGCTCCGCCGCATATCTTATGGTCCGCTGCCAAGTGAGGTCGAAGAAATCGACGATATTGGCTACAACGCTTATTTAGAAAAACAGCTTGACTACTTGTCGATAGATGACTCTGCCTGCGAAGCAAGGGTTCTCGCCGCAGTTCCGAATATTAATATGAGTTTGCAAGACATTAATCACTTATCGCTAGCAAATTCGTACCTGGGAACGGAAGCGGCGGTTGCCGCGATGATTATTCGGTCGGCTAAGTCAAAACGCCAACTTCATCAGCGCATGAATGAGTTCATGCAAGATCATTTCCACGTCATGGCAGATACACACCTTGGCGTTTGGCTCCACTATCAACGTACGGTTATCTGGGCAAACTCAATGGGAACTTTTAAAGACATTCTCACCGCATCGGCTAATCACGGCTTGATGATGCTTTATCTTGATAATCGCCTTTCTACCGCTAATAACGTCAATGTCAACTATGCTCGCGAGATACTTGAACTTCACACTGTTGGCGTGAACGGTGGTTACACCGAAGAAGATATTTATCAGCTCGCGGACATTTTTACTGGGTGGGCTGCCGAGCAAGATAATTCAAGCTTTAACTTTGGATCGTTCAGATACAACATCGCTCAGCATGCTCAGGCAACTCGCACGGTCATGGGGCAAAGTTTCCCTCAGCAAGGAAAAGCTCAAGGCGATGCCGTTTTGGCATGGTTAGCTAATCATCCAGCCACAATCAAAAACATGTCCGATAAGCTCTGCATGTGGTTCCTCGGACGGCCAGCTTCTACGTCAATGCTTCAAAACATCACCGCGGCTTGGGGCACAAATGGAGACATCAAGGCAGTTCTCCGAGTGATTCTAGATTCCGGCAACATGACCCAGATTCAACCGATCTTCAAGCGACCATTCCACTTAATCGTGGGTGCTATTAGACAAGCTGAATCGGATATCACCTCTGCCTATTGGGTGCGCCGGTATTTGGATGAATCTGGTCACAGTATTGGTTCATGGGTTCAGCCGGACGGTTTCCCCAATGGATTCAACTACTGGTGTGGCGGAATGGTCAAGCGATTCAAACTTATGACCCACTTCGCGGCAGGACGTTTGCAAAATGTTCCCGCCATCAATATGACGGTTATGAATTCAATGACCGAAGGTGAACGGATGTCATATATTAATAACTCGTTTTTCCTAGGAGAATTACCAGTATCGGATCAGATATGGATTCGCCGATATATGAAAGGGAACGCTAAACATAAGCAGGCTGTGGCTATTGCACTTTGCTCACCGGCCTACCAATGGTTTTAGAGTTCCTCTTGTAGGAAAAGAATGAGTGATCCGAATGCATGCCCCGAATACCGAACGATAAGCCGCCGACAGTTTGTCGGAGGAGCGAGCCTGATGGCCGCGGCGGCTGTCTTGCCGGGAATTGCGCCGCGCATGGCATTTGCTCAAGGCACAAGTGTTAAAGACACAGTAATCTTGATTCAACTCAGAGGTGGGGCAGACCCGTTAACGTTCTGCCCCCCTCACGGTGATCCCATCTATTATCAAGTCCGCCCGACACTGGCAATTCCTCAGCCAGGTTCAGGTCACGGTGATGCGGCGATTGACCTCAACGGCTATTTTGGATTTGCGCGTGCTTTTGCGCCGCTGATGACTGCATATAACGATGGCAATTTAGGGGTCGTGAACGCTGTCGGTCGGGCAAATTGGACAAGGTCTCATTTCGATGCTCAAAACTGGATGCAAACCGATATGCCCAACCTGAATCAAGGTGGGTGGCTGTCCCGGCATCTCGCAAGCTCTGACCCATTGAAAATAACAGCACCATTTCGAGGGGTTGCATTTTCTGACGCAACACCTTTGGTTCTCAGTCGAGCTGGACAAGTAGCCTCTATGGCTAGCACATCGAACTACACATTCGATGCCAGTTTTAGTGACGATGCGGCTGTTGCCGACGTTATCCGACGCATGTATAGTCGCGTGCGGGATGAATCAAGAGATATCGTGCGTGATTCCAGTCGAGCCATCAAAACGATTGAAGAAATTAACGTTGGAAGTTACAACTCGGCAGCAAGTACGCCTTATCCCAATTCCTATATCGGCAACTCATTGAAGTCCACGGCGGCAATGCTCAAAGCCGATATCGGAGTCGAGGTTCTTTGTGTAGATACTTACGGATGGGACACTCACGGCCACCAGGGAAGTCGTTCTGGCATGCTCTCAAACATGATGGCGGATCTCGCCAATTCTCTCGCTGCATTCTATGCGGACATGGAGAGCACAGGATTTAAGAACTGGACAATTGTCGTCATGAGTGAATTCGGGCGACAAATCGAAGAAAACGGCTCAATGGGAACAGACCACGGAACCGGTGGAACAATGCTGACGATGGGGCCAAACGTTGTCGGTGGAATTCATTGTGATTGGCCAGGATTAGAGCCCGAAAACAGATATGAAGGCGTCGATCTTGCGCCAACTAAAGATTATCGTGATGTATTGGGTGATCTCGTTTACTGCCGTTTGCAAAACGCGAATACCGATTACGTCTTCCCATCGAAGAATATTTCCCAACAACCACTTGGTTACTTTAAGACTGCGGCTTAAAAGTAGGCAAGAGGTAGTTCAGCGACCTGAGGTTATCCTCAGGTCGCTTTTTCCGAACCCCATGGCCCCAAATTTAGCGAGAAAGCAACCTCAGATTCCCCGATTGCGTCACTTGAGTGTATAAGACTTAAGTGGCCTGATGCTTAATCAGGCAAGTAGTCAGAGAAAATCATGTCGAGAACAGTAGGAATTGACTTAGGAACAACAAACAGCGTTGTCGCTGTCATGGAAGGTGGGGAAGCTAAGGTTATTGCAACCGCAGAAGGCGCGCGCACGCTCCCCAGTGTCGTTGCTTTTAAAGCGAACGGGGAGCGATTGGTTGGTGTTACCGCAAAACGACAAGCCGTGACCAATCCTGGAAACACGGTTGCTAGTATCAAGCGGTTCATGGGCCACAAGCTCGATGAAGTGAAGGAGGAAGGAACCCGTGTCTCTTACAAAGTGATTAAGGACAAACGGGGTAATGCCGCTGTCCATATCCCAGCTGTCGATAAAGACTTCACTCCAGAAGAAATTAGTGCGATCATTCTTCAGAAGTTGAAGGCTGATGCTGAGGCTTACCTCGGCCAGCCAGTAACGAAAGCGGTTATCACCGTTCCTGCTTACTTCAATGACAGTCAACGAACCGCAACTAAAAACGCCGGTGAAATTGCTGGACTCGAAGTCTTGCGGATCATTAACGAACCAACTGCCGCAAGTTTGGCCTACGGCTTGGACAAAAAGACAAGCGAAACGATCCTCGTTTTTGACCTTGGCGGAGGAACGTTTGACGTTTCTGTCCTTGATGTCGGAGATGGCGTCATTGAAGTTAAGTCAACTGCTGGCGACAGCCACTTGGGTGGTGATGACTTTGATCAAAAAATCGTTGATTGGCTTGCAAGCGAGTTCAGCGCCGAAAACGGTCACGACCTGCGCAAGGATAGCAAAGCCCTTCAAAGACTCCGTGAAGCCGCTGAAAAAGCGAAAATTGAGCTTTCCAGTTCCGTAAGCACAGATATCAGCTTGCCGTTTATCACTGCGGTTGATAATGAGCCGATTCACCTTGAGAAGACGCTAAGTCGAAGCAAATTTGAAGATTTGTGTTCGGATTTGCTTGAGCGAATCAAAGGGCCAATGAAGCAAGCGATCAGCGATGCAAAGCTCAGCTACAGCGATTTGAACGAAGTTGTTTTGGTCGGTGGTTCCACCAGAATTCCGATGGTTCAAGACTTGGTCAAAGAACTTGCCAAGAAAGAACCTAACCGAAGCGTTAATCCGGATGAAGTCGTAGCTCTAGGTGCGGCAATTCAAGCTGGAGTTTTGAGCGGCGACAAAACCGATATTCTTTTGCTTGACGTCACTCCCCTCAGCCTTGGCGTTGAAACCCAAGGTGGCATCACCGACGTTTTGATTGAGCGCAATACAACGATCCCGACCAAGAAGAGCCGGGTCTACACAACTGCAGCAGACAATCAAACCGAAGTAACCATCCACATCCTGCAAGGTGAGCGAAGTCTTTCTAAAGACAATAAGTCACTCGGTCAGTTCAATTTGAGTGGAATTCCGCCCGCACCGGCAAGGGTTCCGCAAGTTGAAGTTACTTTTGACATCGACGCGAACGGAATTTTGAACGTCACAGCGACAGATAAGGCGACCGGAAGTCAACAAAAGATCACGGTTACAGGATCAGGCAACCTCGATAAAACCGAGATTGAAGGCATGGTTAAAGATGCGGAAGCTAACGCTGAAATCGACCAAAAAGCTCGAGAAGCGGCTGAACTCAAGAACGAATGCGAAAAGCTAGTTTCGGGTACGCAAAAGATGATCAAAGATCTGGGTGATAAGGTTAGCGAAAGTGACCGAAGTCGAATCGAAGAGAAGATCACCGAACTCAATCAAGCGATTGAACGCCAAGATCTAGAAGCCATGGCAACCGGTAAAGCAGCACTTGAGGAGGAAAGCCATAAACTTGCGGAGAGTCTTTATGCTCAAAGCAACACCGATAATCAGTCGGCTGGCGAATCCGCAGATGCTGCCGGTGGCAATGCACCAGATGATGATGTCATTGATGCCGACTTTAAAGAAGATAAGTAATTAGCTTCAAAATTGGACAATCTAATCCTGACGGGAGTTCTAATCCCTGTCAGGATTAGATTTTTTTTGCACCTGGTAATTTAGTTCGGCCAATCTCTCCCATTTTTTTCATTCTGGTAAAAATACGGTGTGGAGAGTTGTTGTTTTCTGATATAGTGTCTCTGTCTCGGTCTGAGTTTTTAGACTGGAAGAGGAATCAAAATGAAGAAATTGCTTTTTACGTCACTCGTCGCAGTTGTTGCTTCTAGTGCATTCGCAACCGTTTACACGGGCACCGGCGGTTCGTTCACCGACGGAGGAAACTTGAGCTTTACCGCTCCTGGCATTAGCGTATTCAACGTGAATGTTCTTGCTGATATCAGTTCTGTTAACAGCGTTACATTCCGTGGTTTGACCCACACATTTGTTGGTGACTTGACATTCGTTTTGTCAAACGGCCTCGGTAGTTCAACAATCTTGAACCGAACTGGAGCTACAAGCCCAACTAGCTTTGGGACTGCCAACGACTTCAATGGTGATTACACATTTGCTGTTGGCGGCGCAGTTATCAACTCAGTAGTTACCGGTGGTGTAATTAACCCCGGCACATACGAGCCATCAACCAACGCTCTTCCTGGCTATTCCGCTACAAACTACAGTGCTCTTGCTGGTGCAGGCAGTGCAGGCTCTTGGACTCTGACCGTTACTGACTGGTCAAACGGAGACCTTGGAAGCTTCAGCTCATTTGATGTTGATGTAACCGACGCTGTTCCCGAACCGGCAACCATGGTTATTCTCGGTGGCGCCGCTCTTGCTGCAGCTGCTCGACGACGAAAGAAATAATTTTAATCAAACAAGATTAAAATCTATGGCCCAAAACCCATGCAGGTTTTGGGCCAATTTAGTAAATGCTATTGATACTGGCAAAGTTGTCAGGCGTTTCGCACAATAAACCGGTTATACTGATGTTCACTCGGTCAATTGTGACTGGGAGAGGAAAATGAAAAAGATTCTGCTCATTTCAATGAGTGCTTTGCTTGCGAGCAATGCATTTGCCACCCTTATCAACTTCGACGACCTTGCCGTTGACACTATTCTTAGCAACCAATATGCTGGCCAAGGAGTAACTTTTGCTGCTGGTCATAACCAATTGATCCCTGGTTTGACCACGGGTTCAACTGGCGCATTTGCAACCAACACTACGATGGATATCGTTTCAGCAACGGGTTCTAACGTAGGTGGACTTGGTACACCAACCCTCGTTTCGGGCAATTTGCTTCGTGGATTCTCTGGTTGGTTGAGTGAAGACGGAGATGCTTCGTTCACCATGACCTTCACAAATGCAATCTCAGCAGTTAGCCTTGACTTTGCCGGTGTTGCAACAGCTAACGTAAGCGGCCTTTACGCAATCAGTGGCGGTTCAGTCGTTGCAAGTGCGGTTGTTGGTGCTGGCACCGGTCAAGCTACACTTAACCTAGCTGGACTCAATGTTACTGAAGTTGTTGTCTTGCCAGGTGACTTCAACGACTGGGTTGGTGTTGACAACCTTAACTTTACAGAAGCGGTTCCCGAACCGGCAACTATGGTCGTTCTTGCTGGTGCAGCACTTGCAGCGGCATCACGACGACGAAAGAAGTAAGCCAGATTCAATCTGATTACTGAATTGTTAATCGCCTGGTTCGAAAGAGCCAGGCGATTTATTTTTGAGTCATGCCGTAAATAATGAGGGAGAGAACAATCAAGCCAAGAATAACGGCAATTGCCACCTTCCATTTGCTAATGGGAGCCTCGCCTCGAACTTCGCCAGTTTGACCGTTCACCAAGTAAGCCCAGCTTCGACCACCATAGCGATAAGCACCGCTCCAAATGGGAAGCAAGATATGCTTAAAGGTCAAGCGGTCGTATTGAGTGTTATAGCTTGTAATCTGTTGCTCGTCTCCGCCAATGTCGCGGCAGATTGTGCTCCGTATCGTCGGATCCATGATTCGCTTTGCATCTTCAAAACCTTCTTCAAGGCCTTTGTCGTAGCGCATAGCCACAAACCCCGTTAAATACTTCCCATCGTAAGGAGCAAGTTTATCAAGGCTCCAGGTCGACATTGCTTGAGCATAGCGGGGAGGAAGGTGCTCGCTGGCGAGAACCAATACATCATCAAAGTCATCAAAAACGACTCCGCTAACGGGATACCAACGCGTTTTCTGCACTTGGCGAGTTTGGCGATTTCCCTCTGAGTCGGTATACGATTCCGTCTCGTAATAATGAATCCCTTGCATGCCGCTATAGGCAGTCGTAGCAAATGTATCGTACGTCCAGTAGGGAATGTAACAGCCCCGAAGTCCATTTTCAACTAAAGCAAGTTGTTTGAGATTGTTCGGAGCCCAAAACCGACTCCCAACCCAAACCGTGAATTTCTGCTTGGCCATGCGAAAATCAATCGCAAACGGGAGGACTGATTTCGGTTCAATCCGGCTCTCAGGGTTAGCCGGAACTACGACATTGCTCCCACAAAATGGGCATGAACCCGATTCCTTGTTTTCTGGCCAAGTGAATTCCGCTCCACATTGATTGCAGTGCAGAACTCGATCTGGTTCGGTTGCAACAGTTGGCGCATGCGTACTCAGATACTCGTGAAAGTCGAGTTCATCGATCTGAGCTTCACTGAGGGGAACTTCCTCTTCAAAACCACAATAAGGGCATTTTAAATGCGTGGTGCCGGGCGCATAATTAAGTTGCGCCCCGCACTGAGCACATGGATAACGTTGTTCAGCCATGGCAGGTCTATGAAATTAACCCATGGGAGGAGCAGGCGGTGGGGGTGGTGTTCCGCCGAACATTTCTTTCACGCCATCAATTGTAGAAGCGGGTTGCCAATTTGCCATACCGTTCATCCACAGCATGGAATCGGGTTGAATTCGACCTTCTTTAATGTAATCCGAGATCTGATCCATTGAATAAGGGCCGTACTGCTGACCATTTACTGCCATGTGATACTGAGGGCCTGTTTGAGCTGGTGGTGGTGGAGCCGCGCCCGCGCCACCCGGTGGTGGCGGTGCAACTGGGGCAGTAGCTGGTGGTGGCTGCATCATATTGCCCATCTGTTGACCCATCATCATGCCGGCGGCCATTTGCGCTCCGACACCGCCCATGCCGCCAGTATTTTCTGCACCTTTAACCATGGCGTCAGCCGCTTGAAACTTCATGTAGTTATCCAAGTTGCCAACCGCACCCATCTTGCTGCGTGTGTCGATGGCTTGCTCAACTTCGGGTGGCACAGAAACGTTCTCGACCATCAGATCGATCAGTTCCAGCCCAAGAGCTTCAATTTTTGGCCCCATGAGCTTGGCGAGGGAATCACCCATCTTGTCGTACTGACTGTAAAGGTCAAGTACAGGCATTTGGGTTTGAGCAATCGCTTCGGCAAATCCACTCACAATGTAGTTGCGAACTTGGTTCGTAATCTCTTCGGTGGTGAACTGCCAATTTGTCCCCACGACTTCTTGCATAAAGACCTTGGCATCTTTCACCCGCAGAGAGTAACTCCCAAAAGCGCGTACGCGAACCATTCCAAAATCGGCATCGCGCATCATGATGGGGTTCATCGTGCCCCATTTCTGATCGTTGAATCGCTTGGTGTTAACAAAATAGACTTCGCTCTTGAACGGGGAATTAAAGCCGTGTTTCCAACCCTTCAAAGTGCTCAAGATCGGCATGTTGGATGTTTCCAAGGTGTACATGCCTGGGACGAACACATCGGCAAACTGTCCTTCGTCAACAAAAACCGCTACCTGACTTTCGCGAACGGTGAGCTTTGCGCCGTACTTGATTTCATTGCCATGGCGCTCAAACCGATAGACCATCGTGTCGGTGGTGTTGTCCGTCCACTCGATAATGTCGATAAACTCGCCTTTGATCTTGTCCCAAATTCCCATGTGTGGATTTGCCTCTACTTCACCCTAGTATACGCAGTTCGCCGAGTTCACGATTCAAAGAATTTTGAACCAACCCAGAATGTCCTAGAGAATTAATATATCTAAGATTATAGTTTAGGAATTTTAAGATATTAGACCCATGTCATTAAATAATAGTCCCATTCGTATTGTGTGACGTTGAGATTTATTGTAAAGTTTTATCAACGGAACAGGTGACCCCGGCCAGAGTAAGCAACCGCAAGTGCTGAAGAAAACCAATGGCCAGCAGGGACCGCAGGGGTCACCAAAAGCCGAACGATTGAGGGATACTAATTAAATCATGCGCCCATTCGAGCCTGCTCTTATCATTCCGTTTTTGATCTTTATGATTCCCATCATTGCGATCTTAACGAATCACCAGCAAAAAATGGCCAAGTTGATTCACGGTAACCAAGGAGAGAACCAAGTTAATGGAGCGATTCTCCAAGAATTACAGGCGTTGCGAGCAGAAGTCGCTCATCTGAAAGAAATTGTCAACCAGCAAGCACTGGCCGTCGACGATCTGCGATCATTGCCGCGATCGAACGTTGCCGATCGGTTGAACCAGGAGATATAAAGCCTTGGACGGAGAAACCCTATCCATCATTGTTGTATTCGGCTGCATAACCATCATTACTCTGGCTTCGCTTGTTGTAGTCAACATGAGAAAAGCTTACGAGGCACGGCAAAAAGGGCCGCTCAACAACGACGAAGTGAATGCCCTTCGGCATGAAGTCGCTCATCTTAACGAGAAAGTAAACCAACTGATGTTGCAAGTTGAATTCAACAGAGAGCATGAACCCGCTAGCCTCAGCGAGCGGGTTACACCTCCAGAATTCAATAAGCTCGGTTAAGCATCAAGGAAACTGCGAATATCCGCTCCACCAACCGCTGGCTCGCCAAACGCGACGTTGTCTAATTTGCCTTCTTTCATCCACAATTCCAGTTCATCGACAAGCGAGAACAAGTGGTCAAAGCCATCAACCACAAAGAGCAACGGTTGGTAAGTATCAATTTCAAAGTATTGATTCACAACCCACTCTAATTGAACGGGATACCGTTGAACATCGGGGGATTTGATCGCGTATTCCAACTCACCATAGCTACTAAGCAGGCCGCTACCATAAGCTTTGATGCTCCCCGTTGACTGATCGTTCATGAGCCCAAACTCGATAGTAAACCAGAAAAACCGAGCCATGGCCTTGATAATGCTGTTCACTTTGCGGTTCTGAACTTCTTTATCTTTAATATCCTTTCCGATCATAGCCGCGGTGTGGGCGCACTCACCAAACCGCACCAATGTTTCCGCGAACGCTTTATCCGTGTGCATAGGAACATGGCCCGCGATGTCGTGGAAAATGTCGGGTTCAGGAAGATAGTCAAGTTTTTCGGCCATTCGCATCGTGATGGTTGTAGGGAAGTCACGATTGCGCAAGCACTCAAAAAACTGAAATGCGGGGATGTATCCGCTCACTGGCTTGGCCCGAAATCCTGTCAGCGGGTTCAAAAATTTATTAACATCTTCTAGCTTTGGTACCTTGTTCGGATCAAGGCAAAGGTTTTCGATCCCTTTCAAAAAATGCTCGTTGGCGTATTTTTCCCATTGCGGATGCATGCGGTGATAAAGCTGTCGCCACGTCTCGTGGTTCTCCTCAGAATAAAGGGAATAAGGCTGTTCAATATAAAGTTCGCCATTCTCACGGGCTTTTTCAATAAAAGGAGCTTGGGTCGTGGTCATCCCAATCCCAGGTGTAAAGTCAGCTTCGACTACATTGGACATAACCTTATTCTACGGTATTGCTTTATCAATCACGCGTGACTATTTTGAATTCGAAAGGCTTTAAAGTTACTTCACTGCCAATTGAAAGAGGCTTACGCGTGAAGCTATCAATCCATTTGCCGTTATAACTCTTACTCACTTTGAAAGTAACCGGCTTGTTCCGTACGTTGACTAACGTGAGTCCAGATATGGTGCCTTGTCCAACTGAAAATGCCACTACATCATTATTTGAGAAGTCGGTGCATGCGGTCGCATTAAAGGGTGATTTAGCTCTCAACGCCATGAGCTTTGAGATGAACTGAGTTTCACTCGTTTTGTCGTTCCAATCGATTGTCGATGAATCGAAAATCGGAATGCGGCTTTCCCAAGCTACTTCTTGACCACTATAAATGAGGGGTATCCCATTGGGATAGAGATAAGTAATTACCGATGCGGCCCGGACACCAGCGGGTGAACTGAAAAATTCTGTCGGTGACCCCTCCCAAGCAGACTTATCATGATTTGTTACAAACCGGAGCCTCTTTGCCCCCTTGGGTAAACCTTTGGTTTCGTCAAGACTCACCTTATTGATTTGAGTTGCAGCTTCACCCTTGAACACCGCAGCAACTTTATCAAAGAAAGGCCATGCGTATGTCAGTTCAAAACCTGCATCATAATGCTCCTTCCGAAATCCTTCTGCAAGCATCAATAATTTTTTGTTTGTGGACTTACGTATGGTTGGAACTGCTGACTTCCAGTAATCGTCGGGAACCCAGTCAGCCGTATCAACTCGAAATCCGTCAATATCAAACTTTTTAACCCAACCAACCATCGAAGTTGTCATCGCTTCTCTCAAAGAGGAACTGTCGTAATTGAGTTCGGCGACATCATTCCAATTTGTTCCTGGAGGCGGGATCATCTCGCCTTTTTCATTCTTTGCGTACCATTCCGGATGTTTGGTGATCCAAGAATGATCCCACGCCGTATGGTTAGGCACCCAATCTAAAATGACAAACATATCTTGCTTGTGTATGGCGGTAATAAGATTACGCACATCTGCTTCGGTTCCAAACTCTGGACTAACACTATCAAAATCCGCGACCGCATAAGGTGATCCAAGACCTCCGGCTGATCGCAACTTACCGACAGGATATATCGGCATTAACCAAATCACATTAACGCCTAATTTTTTAATAGTAGGCAATCGCTTCGAAAATTTGACAAAGGCTTGAGAACCACCTTCGGCTCTTAAATTTTCTTCATAGATCACCATTCTATCAAGCTCGGGTAATCCGAGCTTGATAGAAATTGGTGCTTTTGTCGCCACCGCAATTGCCAGGCTAACGATCATCGTGAAATGACCTTTAGTGACCTGCAGTATTCGGAGCGCCTGGAGTTGACTCAGGAGCTTTGTATCCGGTTTTATCTTCGATTTCCTTTATCCGCTTAGCTTTCATATCAGCGGGCATTGGACTTGAGTTGATGTACTCAATTTGCTTTTCAGGAGGCATTTTTTCAATTGCACTCTTCAGCTGGTCTTCATTCATCGGCTCAGGAGCGTTGCCTACATTGCAGCCAACACAAACCAAAAGCAGCACAATGGCGATCAAAAGGTTCTTAGTCTTCATTTTCTATACTTTTCGATTGTCATCCTTATTGGAATTCAGGAGCGGCGTAGTTGGTGCCCCACCAGTTGTAGCTCTTACCGTTGCAAGCACCACCAACTCCGTTCCAAGCGTTGTCTGGTGGTGTAATACCTTCAACACTG
>JAPUDU010000342.1:0-7854 GCA_027492935.1 Fimbriimonadaceae bacterium | reverse complement strand
ACAAGAGTTGTATGTGTTGTCGGCATTCAATCCAGGGAGAAGCTTCAATGATTTGTATGATTTTGCGTGTCCATCCATGAATGAAACATTCGTTGATCCAGCAAAGAAGCCATCGAACTTACCACCCCAAAATGGTACAAGGTTATTGCCAGGATACTGTAACCCATGGATAGGGAAATCAGTCCAGAGAACAACGTTTGCAACGTTCAAGAATGTAAGTGAACCAGTTCCAATACCGGTAACACCATCACCACCCGGTGAGCCGCTTGAAGTGTTCGGGGCTGGCTCGTAGTAACCATACGCACCAACACATTCGCCACCCTTGTATCCGAAAATGTATTTGTTGATTTCATAGTCAAGCGGTGGATAAATGTCATTGTAGTATTGACCAATTCCAACCGTTGATGTACCTAGACCAACACAGCCATCATTCGGGTTGAGCATGTAAGGTCCACCGTTGGCTGCTTGCTTCTTTTGAATGGTTCCTTCTTTCGCCGAGCTTGCAGGATTACGGAAAATTTGCTTGTTCTTCGTGTATGGCAAAATGCGAGCCGCAAATACATATGGCTCATACTCAATCGAAGGAGCAATCAAGTCATCATAGTCGCCAGCATAAATCAATACTGCCGTCATGTTTTGCTTGAGGTTGGAAAGATCAGCTGTTTTCTTTGCTGCTACCTTAGCTTGAGCAAAAACAGGGAAGAGGATTGCCGCGAGGATTGCGATGATCGCAATCACGACGAGCAGTTCGATTAATGTAAATGCAGTTCGTTTCATCATTGAATTACCAAATGTTTTTGATTTCTTTGAACCTGGAAAGGTTCACTATTCGTGCTGCTTATCGCCAAAAGTGCCGATTGAGCAGGAACGTGAAGCCGGAGCCGACCGTCTCCGGAAAAGACCAATTCCTTTCCGGAAACGACGTCAACCAGCGATTTGGTTGAAGCCATTTTCAAACCACTCAGATCAAGCTCAATGGTTTGAGCCTGATTGGAACGATTGAAGCAAGCGATCGCCACATCAGCCGATGCCACACGGGCAAAGGCCGAAACCTGTTTTTTATCATCAGCAAACAACGGAATCGGTTCGCCGGACTGCAAGGCAACGCTCCCCTTACGTGCCTTGATGAGTTTTTGATAGAGTGTAAGGGTCTTATTTTCAGAAGTGTTGAGATCCCACCGCATACCGCGGCGATTATCAGGATCAACCCCACCCGTCATGCCAAGTTCATCGCCGTAATAGATGCAAGGAACGCCTGGCCAAGCAAAGAGGGCAACTGCGCCCATGTGATTGAGAGCATCACTATCTTTGGCAAAATTCTTAAAGCGCGGCACATCGTGCGTACTCAACGAGTTCAGCATGTTGCCGCTCACGCGAGGGCCGTACATGAGATAGCTCGCCATGAGTTCATCAAGAAACTGTGTGCTTGTGGTCGTCCCCATTGCAACATGGTTCAAAATTGCGCCCCTCAGCGGATAATTCATTGCTGAATCCCACTGATCGCCTTTCAACCATTGACTGCTATCTGTCCAATTTTCGCCAATAATCCACCGATCTGGACTAGCACCTTTAACATGCTTTCGGAATTCTCGCCAAAACGGCATGGGGATTTCGTTGGCCACATCAAGGCGCCAGCCGGCGATTTCCGCATTCTTATCCCAGAACTCAACAACATCAAAAATGTATTGCTTCGTTGCCTGATTTTCTAAGTTCAACTTAGGCATGGAAGCGTAATTCGCCCATGCAAGGTAGGGAGGATCCGCCTTTGGTACAACGGGGAAAGACTTGATCGTGTACCAATCCAGTGTCTTAGCGTCTTTGCCTTTCTCACGTATTTCTTTGAATGGAGCAAAGTCAACCGAAGTGTGGTTAAACACTCCATCAAGTACCACGCCAATCCCGCGGGCTTTTAAATCTTTGGTGAGCTGAGAAAACTCGGCGTTCGTACCCAACCGAGGCTCAATCTGCATAAAGTCGGTTGTTTCGTAGCCATGGTTGCTTGGTCCCTTAAAGATCGGATTGAAATAGATTCCCGTCACACCCAATATGGCGAGATAATCGATGCGCTGAGAAACTCCCGCAAGGTCGCCACCCAGAATGTTGGAGTAAGTTGGATTTGCATTCCAGCTTTCTACACTAGCTGGATCGTTTGCTTTACTTCCGTTGCTGAATCGATCAGGGAATATCTGATAATAAACAGCAGAGCGAGTCCAGGCCGGAATCTCAGGTTCCGAAAACTGAGTCATGTCTACCGGGGTTCCGGAAGACATCGCAAATGAACTGCCAGCCCCATCATCAAGCCGAATACTGTATTCAACCGATTTAGGATTATCGACTTTAACCGTCAAAGCATAAATATCAACTCTATCATCGCCGCCGACTCTGTGCATTGGCAAAACTTGACCACCAAGTCGCAGTTCAACCGTTTTCACATCACCCTTGCGGGTACGGGCAAGAAACCGTGCTGTGCCTAATTCAGAATCAAAAACAAGATCGCCTGACTTAACATCATGTCGCAGAACACTCTTTGCTATAACGCCATCGCCTCGCTTTGCCGGAGCAGAGAAGTCGGCCGGCAGCAGATTGAGGTACGAGTTAATGTTGCCGTAGCCATCATCTTTATTGTCACCTTTGGGGTCAGGCACCCATGTTTGACCATTAATAACAAATTTGTATTGGTACTTACCAACCGAAAGCTGCTTCGTTAAAGTCCAGGATTTCCCGTCCGAAGAGAGCCGCATCGGGTCAGCATCTTTATTCCAGTTATTAAATGTTCCCGCAACGCTGACAGATTTGGCCGATGCATCCATGTATACGAATTCATGAGCGGTTAAATTGTTTTGCGCGAGCGCAATTGTCAGCAAAAGGGAAGTCAAGAGAGATGTGTCCTCCTTCGAGATGAGCCTCTTACAATCAATTCGGCCGGAACAACATAGCGACTCGGCTCAACCGTTTCTTTTGATTCGATGAGGATAATCAGCTTTCTCACTGCTTGCTGAATAAGAATAGAAAGATTCATATTCACAGATGTCAGGCCAGTAGGAACGAGTTGGCAAACTGTGGAGTTGTTGAACGAAGCCATCGCTAGATCGCCAGGAACTGAGAGACCAACTTGGTTTGCGGCCCGAATGACTCCTGTAGCCATGAAGTCATCCATCGCCAGAATCGCTTCGGGCATAGTAAGCGCATCTGCAAGTTCAACTGCACGGCAATATGCCGCTTCATGACCAAAATCAGAAGGAACAACTCGCGGAACCAAATTGTGTTCACGCATTGCCATCTCGTAGCCCGTAATTCGATCTTCACAAACGGCAAGTCCCCGCGGGCCGGATAAGAAAACGATGTCCTTGTGACCTTCTTCGATCAAATGCAAGGCTGCCATTCGCGCCGCCAATACGTTATCGTTGTCAACGCTATGCCAAGCGGCAACTTTGGGGTTACCAATCACAACGAAAGGAAAACTGTCTTTGTCGAGCATTTTCAGGCGAACATCTTCAGCTTCAGGTTCAACAAGAAGCAATCCATCGACTCGACGGCTCCTTAACATCTCATCATAAACTTGACTTTGGTGATCGCTGGAATGAGCAATATCAAAACAAAGGTGATATTGAGTCGAAGAAAGTGATTGAGTGATCTCTGTGATCAATGCAGAAATAAATGGATCATCAGCAGCATCATTGCGTTCGCGCTTGAGAACAATACCGATCAGCTCGGTGCGCTTTTTGCGGAGCGATTGGGCACGAACATCGGGACGGTAGTTCGCTTCTTCCATAACCCCGAGAACCCGGTCGCGGGTTTCTGGTTCTACTCTGGTATCTCCAGCAAGCACCCGACTTACCGTCGCTTGACTGACGGCGGCGATGCGGGCAATATCTTGCTGCGTAACTCTCATTCTTCGTTCCTCATCATTGAGACGTTTTAGTTGTGAATACGTATCCACAACTAAAACGATAATAACACAATATCTTCCAAATTGTTGTGAATATTTGCCAAGAATAATTTTTTACGGGCGCCAGGATCAAAGATCTGACTTAATTTCCCGGTTTCGAAGCTTGTCAATCAGGATCAAGACAATGCCTGTAACCACAGGAATAATTGGAATCGCTCGATAAAGAATCTCAGAACGACCACCCAGTAAGTTCATTTGAACGTACAAAGAGTCGTTCAAAAGGCCCATGCCGAGAATGCCGAGAATAATTCCAATTGCTAAAGGAATAAAAGCAACCCACTTCAATGCAGGCTTGCCCATTTTTTTCCCTAAGAAGAAGAGAACAACCGCAATCAGTGAAGGCAACACGGCGTAAACCAGTGGAGTCATACGATCAAAAATCTTAAATAGGCTTTCTGCGGTCTCGTTCATTTTCAGAATTCATATTAGCGCAAGAATCAGGCCGAATATAAGAGTCCCGAACAAAAAAAGCGGTTCACCAGAAGTGAACCGCTTTTCATAAGTGAACTTGGCCTACAGGTCGTAACGACCGCTACCGCTTGAATCACTACCACCTTGAGCAATGCGCTTAACAAAGCTGATCAACTCACGTGGGTTGAACGGTTTGGTCAAGTACATGTCGGCACCGTAGTGATAGCCTTCAAAAACGTCTTTGTCCTGTGCCTTAGCCGTCAACATGATGACTGGGAGGTTTTCTGTGGCTGGATTCTTGCGAAGAGCCTTAAGCACTTCAAATCCATCCATGTAAGGCATCATAACGTCGAGGACAAGCATGTCAGGCTTTTCTGCCGTGACCTTCTCAAGTCCATCTTTACCGTCGTAAGCAGTGACCACTGTAAACCCTTCACGCTCCAGGTTTACCTGGATCAATCGTACAATGTGTCGTTCATCGTCGCAGACCAAAATCTTCATCGGAGGCATAAACTCGTCACCACTCTCTCAGGAGCAAAATGAATCCTACCCCAACATTTCGATAGTTTCCATCCCAATTGATAATGTTCATACCGTTTGGGCCGATGGGCTGAATTTCTTTTGCCATTATCGGTAATTCGTGAACTTGACTGAATAGGGAAGATCCAAGCCCTTAACGTAAGCCATCACCTTCTGTAAATCATCTTTACTCTTCGCGCTGATCCGGACTTGCTCACCCTGCACCTGCGCATTGACTTTGAATTTTTCATCCTTGATTTTTTTGCTCAAAGCCTTTGCTTCGTCCATTTCCATCGCCATTTTGAACTTAACCGTTTGTTTAACGGTCGTGCCTTTAGCGGGTTCAATCGTTCCGTAGGTAATCATCTTTGCGCTAATTTCGCGCTTGACAAGCTTGCTAAACAAGATGTCCCGCACCTGACTCAATCGGAAATCATCTTCGGCGGTCAAAACTAGATCGTCACCGGTTTCCTCAATTGCCGCCGCTGACCCCTTAAAGTCGTATCGGTTGGATAACTCCTTTACAGATTGATTGAATGCGTTTTTGACCTCCATCTTGTCAACTTCGCTTACGATATCGAATGAAAATTCACTTGCCATTGCTTTCTCCTACTTATTCTCCATACGAGACGAGACAAACTGGGTCAAGAGGCGCACGCCCCACCCACTTGGGCCCTCAATCGCATACTCATCTCGTTTTGTGTGCGAAACCCCCGCCATATCAATGTGCGCATAAGGCACGTTCGGATCACAGAAGAATGTCAAAAAGGCCGCCGCCGCGCTCGCCGCCCCACCCGGATTCAAATTACTATTGACAACGTCACTCACAGTACCTTTCATCATGTCTCGGTAAGCATCATTAACCGGGAGATGCCAAATCTCCTCACCTGTATCCGTTCCGGCTTGCTTAACCTCATCAACAATCTCGGAGATTTCACCAAAGACCGCCGCATAAACTCCACCAAGCGCTCCATGTGCCGCACCGGTCAGCGTCGCAATATCAATAATGCAATCTGGGCTTTCGACCTCGCACGCCCAGCAAAGTCCATCGGCCAGCACCAACCGTCCTTCAGCATCTGTATTTGTAACTTCAACCGTCACACCATTTCGATAGGTAATGACATCGTCTGGGCGATAACCGTTCGAACTAATAGAGTTCTCGGCGGCGACCAATATCCCAACTACGGGAAAGCCGGGCTTCACCACCTCGGCGATATTTTGCATGGCTCCCAAAACTGCACATCCGCCAGATTTGTCATATTTCATTCCCGGCATGCCGGTTTTTGTCTTGATCGATAAACCACCCGTATCGTAGGTAATCGTTTTGCCAAGGAGGATCACCGGCTTTTTACCTTCGGAACCCTCTGGTTTCCACTCAATTCGAATCATGCACGGAGGGTTTTCGCTGGCTTTTCCAACATTAATCAACCCGATCAAATGCTCTTTCTCAAGTTCATCACCTTGAATAACCCGGACAGACAAGCCGGAAACACGCTGGCCCAATTCTTCCGCCTGGGCCGCCATCCAAAGTGGATTCGCAATATTAGGCGGCGTATTGATGAGCGTTCGAGTGAAGTTCACTCCTTTACCAATCGCAACCCCCCGCGCCAAACCTTTGTCAAATTCTTCGTCCAGTCCCTTAAGCTTAAGATTTTGCTCGGGAGATGCATCCGTGCGTGAACCTGGCATCTGCCGGGCAGAACAAGTCATCAATTCAAACGACACCCCAAACGCCTGACCGAATGCCTGAGTATCAGCCGCCGAATCAACCGAAATATGAACGACTTCCAGTTCGCAGACATCGATGTGTTGCGCTAATTTCAAAGCCGCCTTTCGCATTCCGTCAACCGTGAAATCCTTCTCTAATCCTAATCCTAGGAGGATGACCCTTGGCCCCGAGGGAGAAAACGCCTCTATAATCTGACCACGTTTGCCTCTAAACTCAGGGCGTTGCATTGCCTGACGCGCTTCATCGGGGAGCGAAAGTGGTGGTTCACCACCCTGCAAAACGCAGTAAACAATGGCTTCGGGATGGGGAGCCGCGCTGATCTCAACCGAACTGAACATACAATCACCTTTTACCCAAAGAGATAGACTCTCAGGCAATGAAAGCCCACACCGATTACCTTTGGTTTGAAACTGACCGCCCCGAAGAGTTTGTTCGCATTACCGATGAAGTCGCTGATATTGTCGAGACATCGGGCATTCAGGAAGGATTTGTCCTCGTGAGCGCAATGCATATTACGGCTGCGGTGTACGTCAATGATTGGGAAGGCGGCCTTATTGCCGACATTCACGAATGGCTTAACCAGCTCGCCCCAAAAGGCAACTACCGCCACCATCAGACCGGCGAAGATAATGGGGAAGCTCACCTCAAAAATCTCATCATGCACCACCAAGTCATGGTTCCGATCACGAACGGCCAACTAGATCTCGGCCCATGGCAGCAGATTTTTTATGCCGAGTTTGATGGTCAGCGTCGCAAACGCGTTATTGTCAAAGCACTAGGCATCTGATTTCAATAATTCAAGTCAGGCGTAAACTGAATCATGCTTAAAGTCGGCGATCTGTTCCCAAGTTTCTCCCTTCCTAATCAAGATGGGGAAGTTCGTTCTTCCTCGGACTTCAAAGGGAAGAGCTACGTTATATATTTCTATCCGAAAGATGACACCAGTGGGTGCACCACCGAAGCGTGCGAATTCACCGGAATCACAAAAGACTTTGGGGATGTGCCGATATTAGGTGTCAGCCCGGACAGCGTGAAGTCACACAAGAAGTTCGTCAACAAATACGAATTAGGGTTTGATCTCCTTGCTGACGAGGAAAAAACATTGATTTCAGCGTGTGGTCTCTGGATTGAAAAATCTATGTACGGCAAAAAATACATGGGCGTTGATCGCACAACTTATCTCGTTGACGCCAATGGCAAGATCGCTGAAATTTGGGAAAAAGTCAAGCCCGCTGGTCACGCTGCC
>JAPUDU010000341.1:9684-32484 GCA_027492935.1 Fimbriimonadaceae bacterium | reverse complement strand
GCACCTCAATCTGAGCATTTACACTCCGTAACTCGGCATCCGCCAAACGCTGCACCGAAGAGTACAGTTCTGGCGGAAGCCGAAGCGGAAATGATTTTTTCTCAGCCATCAATCATCTAGGGGTTCAATGTGCCCGCGTTCAAAACCGGAGACACTGTCTGCTCACTACACAGCACAACCATCAAGTTCGAAACCATTGCCGCTTTGCGTTCCGCGTCAAGATCAATCAACTTCTCACGTTCCATGCGCTCAAGTGCCATCTCAACCATGCCAACCGCACCATCCACAATCCGCGTCCGAGCCGCAATAACTGCGGCGGCCTGTTGTCGTCTCAGCATCGCCCCAGCAATTTCTGGTGCATAAGCCAAGTGGGCAATCTTAGTTTCCAAAACTTCAACCCCTGCCAGTTTCAACTTGCCTTGCAATTCCTGCCTGATGTGGTCGCTGACTTCCTCAGCATTCTGTCGAAGGCTCTCCTCATGATCTTCCGCGTCATACGGATAGCTACTTGCGGAATGCCGCAACGCTGTTTCGCATTGCATCCGAACATAATTTTCGTAATCATCGACCGCAAAGCTGGCACCATAAGTATCAACAACCCGCCATACCAAAACAATTGCAATCTCAATCGGATTACCGGTCAGGTCATTAACTTTCAACTGATCGCCATTCGAAGTCCGCACACGCAAACTCAAATTCCTCTTAGTGTAAAACGGGTTGGCCCAGTGAAACCCGTCGTCCTTAACCGAACCAACATACTTCCCAAAGAGCAAAAGTACTTTACTTCCACCTGGCTCAATAACGAAAAAGCCCGAAATCAGCACAAACCAAATGAATATTGCCAGCACACCCAATGCCGCCATGCCTCCATTATCAGTCTGAACCGCCTGTACAAAAGACCAAATCACGCCGCCTATCCATCCCAGAACCAGAAGCAGCATCACCATCCCCGGCATCACACGAATTTCTTTTTCATTCATCGAATCACTCCTGATATCAATGTGATATCACTATGATATTACGGCACATTTCGATCAAGGTTGCAGCCTAGTCCCAAAAATTCCGTATAAGATTACGGCAATGAAAAAAAATGATCCATGGTTGTGCCTCTGCGGCAAGACAAACCGAGGCCCAGCTTGTTCAAACTGCGGCGCAACCGATGAATCAGTTAAGGATGATCTCATGAATGGGGCGCAAGATTTTTCCTCAATGAGCAGATCCAATATGTTGGGTATGGGGTGGGCAACGGAAAGTACATCGCCTATCTGGACAAGAGGATGCCTTATACTGCTCCTCATTTTCGTCGCTATTCCTATTATTCAAACAATTCTCATACAATCGAGCCGCTAACTCTCGAGCCCATCTTTCAAATCAACAAAAAAACCGCCCCAAGCATTACGTAAACCGTCTGCCTCCGCCCGAGTTTGAATCTTACTGTGAGTCAAAGTCACAAGCGTTTTCCCTTTGCCCTTATCTACAAAAGTACAGTCCACCATCGTCCCGCTCTCCACACCAGCCGTTTTCCAGCCCAAACGAACATCTTTTCCTGGCCTTAAGCGCAACCATTCTCCCGCATTACCATCCGGATCAGAATATTTATCGCCCTCCGCAGCCGTACCCGCCATCAAAGCATAAATTGCATCAACTGGAGCCGCTATTGTTTTTGTTGAACAAATCGTATACCCCTCTGCCGATCCGTCTTTTTTGACAACCCCTTTGTGGGCTTCATATTCAACCCAAATAGTTGTGGGCCACCAAACATCGGATCCACGACCAGTCTCTTCATAAATCACCCGAATAATCTCACGACGCCCCTGACCTGGATGCTCAGATTCAATCCATGCAAACCACTCCGCAAACGTCTTACCGGTCGATGCCTTGCAAGAAGCATCGCTAACTTCATGATCTGGCTTAAGGTCTATTTTCATGTTGAGGATTGTATCATCAACTAGACCCGAACTGATGCGCGCGCTTTTGCAAGTCGCTCCAGCATCCCTTCACAAACCTTCAAATCAACACAACTATCGGTAATGCTCTGACCAAAAACCATCTCACGACCCTCAACATAATCCTGGCGCCCCTCTACCAAATGCGCCTCAATCATCACACCAAAAATCCGCCCATCACCCGCCTCAATCTGCCGAGCAATTGCTTCATTAACCTTCGGCTGATTGCGATAATCCTTGTTCGAGTTACCATGCGAACAATCAACCATCACACTCGGACGCAAATCGGCCGACTTCAGCCGCTCGCACGCCTCCGCAACATGATAAGTCTCGAAGTTTGTCCCTGATGCTCCCCCACGCAAAATAATGTGGCACCCCGGATTCCCCGTTGTTTCCGAAAGCGCTGCAACCCCTTCCTTTGTCGTTGAAGGGAACCAGTGACTTCGCGCCGCCGTTAAAACCGCATCAACTGCCGGCTGAATACGCCCATCTGTTGCATTCTTAAAACCAATAGGCATCGATAGCCCACTAGCCAATTCGCGGTGCGTTTGGCTTTCAACCGTCCGTGCCCCAATCGCTCCCCAACTAATCAAATCCGCTATATGCTGTGGCACTGTCGTATCCAAAAATTCTGTCGCCGCCGGAACACCGAGCTCCGCAAGATCGCGCAAAAACCCTCGCGCCAACCTTAATCCGCGATTAATTTTGTGCGTACCATCCAGTTCAGGATCATTAATCAGGCCTTTCCAACCCCCAACCGTACGAGGTTTCTCAAAGTAAGAACGCATCAGAACCAAAAGATCATCCGAATATCGCTCCGCAAACCCTTTCAAACCATCCGCAAACTCCAAACAAGCCGCTGGATCGTGTACCGAACAAGGCCCCGCAATCACAAGAATGCGCTTGTCATCCCCCCGAATAACCGCTTCGACTTCGTTCCGCCAATCAAAAATTCGATCCGAATGCTCCGCCGTCCGCACAATCTCCTCTGTCAAAATCGCTGGCTGTATCAGCGGTCGGGTTTGACGTATGCGTAAGTCATCTACACGGGGTTCTCGCATCTAATATCTCCTTCGTTGTACCTGTCTAATCTTATACTGCCTAAGCATTAGGGAACACGAATAGGTTCAACTCCAGTTCGTATTAACCAAGGCTCCAACCCCTGCGCCAATTTCGGCAAGTTGTCAGAAGGCACTTGCAGATTAAGCTGATGTGCCAGCGGTAAATGAATCGCAACTAGCGGATAAAAGTGCGTCATCATAAAAGACTGCCAACGTTGCCAATCTGTTGTCTCCAGCAAATCTCTAACCAACTCACTCAACGCAGTCATAGCAAGAGCGTTTATCATAATTTCAATTATTTCTGAAAATTAAGAATGTTTTTGGGTATTGTTCTAAATACCGAATCTAAGGGCCTATCAGTATAAGAAATCTATTCAAATCAATCCCAAAACGGTAATCTCACAATTCAAAGTGTCTAATCCGTCGTCTAAACCAAAAAGAATTACTCTTAAAGATGTCGCTCACGAAGCCGGAGTATCGATACAAACCGTCAGCCATGTGCTGAGCGGAAATCCAACTGTATCCCTCCCAGAAGTTACCCGCGCAAAAGTGAAGGCCGCCGCCGAAAAAGTCGGTTACCAACCCAATCGACACGCACAAGCAATTCGAGGCGGAAAAACAAATCTCATCAGCGTCTGGATGCCGGTTGACCGTCCAATTTTGACTTACATGCGCTATCTCAAGTGCATTAGCGAACTCGCTAAACGCGATGGCTATGAACTCATGGTCAACTGCCTTCAACGCGACGACGCTCTCATTGAAGGCGGAAAGCCCCCAACTCTCTATCCCGTCGACGGAATTATCAGCATTGATGCGGGCAAGGCGATCCAAGAATTTCGCAAAATCAGAGGCAACGACCATATCCCCATCTCTGTCCTCGGATTCGAGCAAGTCGAATATGGCGATTCCATCGCCTGGGATCTGGATGGCGCCGCCAAACGAGCAACTTACGATCTAATCGAACGCGGAGCAAGGAAGATTGGTCATATAACACCACACTGGATTATCAGTGATTTCCCCCGCGAACGGAGGCGACGCGGATACACCGAAGCGATGGAGTCATCTGGCAATACACCAATCCTAATTCCATGCTCGGGTGATACCAGTGCTGAAGTCAAGGAAAGCCTCCTAAACCATTTAAAAGAAAACCAATACGACGCCCTCTTTTGCTTTACCGACACCATTGCAATCGGAGCCGCGCGCGCGCTTCTCGAACTAGGAACAAAAATCCCCGAAGAAACCATGATTATCGGCCTCGGAGACTTTCCTGAAGCCGCCGATTTCCAAGTCCCCATCAGCACCCTTCAACTCCCCCTGGAACGAGTCATCGAACAGTCATGGACATGGCTCATGGAGCGCATCGCTAACCCTGCCCTCCCACCAAAAATGACCGTTTTGAGCATGGATATCATCCACCGTCAGTCAACTTCTCGCTAATCTAGTCTTTTTCTTTAAGCGAAAGCCGCCTCAATCATCAACTGCTACTGCAAAAATTTCGTGCTTAAACGCAATTAGCCCGAATCATTGCTGATTCGGGCTAATCCCTGATTGCTCAAAGTGAAGACAACAGTCGACCTGAGTGTATGTGCGAGCCTAAACTTGAGGCTCACAGTGCTTACTCTTTAAGGAGGTGATCCACCCACACCTTCCGGTACGGGTACCTTGTTACGACTTAGTGCTCCTTACCCCCCGCACCTTCGGCCGCTCCCTCCTTACGGTTAGGCCACGGACTTCGGGTGCAGACGATTCAGATCACTTGACGGGCGGTGTGTACAAACCCCGGGAACGTATTCAACGCAGTATAGCTGACCTGCGTTTACTAGCGATTCCGCCTTCATGTAGTCGAGTTGCAGACTACAATCTGAACTGAGGGTGTATTTTTGGGATTAGCTCCACCTCGCGGTATCGCTGCCCTTTGTTTCACCCATTGTAGCATGTGTGTAGCCCCAGGCGTAACCGCCATGCTGACTTGACGTCATCCCCACCTTCCTCCGGTTTACACCGGCGGTCTCTAACGAGTTCCCACCATTATGTGCTGGCAACATTAGACGAGGGTTGCGCTCGTTGCTGGACTTAACCAAACACCTCACGGCACGAGCTGACGACAGCCATGCAACAGGTGTCTTCTGGTCTACCTTGTGGGTAGAGGGCCCTCTTTCAAGGGCTTTCCGTCGATGTCAAGCCTGGGTAAGGTTCTTCGGTTAGTATCGAATTAAACCACATGCTCCACCGCTTGTGCGGGGTCCCGTCAATTCATTTGAGTTTCAACCTTGCGGCCGTACTCCCCAGGCGGGATACTTAATGCGTTAGCTGCGGCACCAAGGGGGTCGATACCCTTGACGCCTAGTATCCATCGTTTAGGGCGTGGACTACCAGAGTATCTAATTCTGTTTGCTACCCACGCTTTCGCGCCTCAGCGTCAGGAAAGGCCCAGTAAGCTGCCTTCGCTATCGGTATTCCTCCCCATATCTACACATGTCACCGTTACACGGGGAATTCTACTTACCTCTACCTTCCTCCAGCCTACCAGTATGCGGTGCAGTTTCCGGGTTGAGCCCTGGAGATTTCACACCACACTTAATAGGCCGCCTACGCGCCCTTTACGCCCAGTAAATCCGGACAACGCTTGCTCCCTACGTATTACCGCGGCTGCTGGCACGTAGTTAGCCGGAGCTTATTCGCTAGGTACCGTCCTAAGTCTTTCCTAGCAAAAGGACTTTACAGGCCTAAACCCTTCATCGTCCACGCGGCGTCGCTGCATCAGGGTTTCCCCCATTGTGCAATATTCCCAACTGCTGCCACCCGTAGGTGTGTGGGCCGTGTCTCAGTCCCACTCGGGCGGATCATCCTCTCAGACCCGCTACCCGTCGTCGGCTTGGTAGGCCTTTACCCTACCAACTACCTGATGGGTCATGAGCCGCTCCCTATGCGAATAAATCCGTTTAGTTATTCCAAGATGCCATGGAATAGCCACATCCGGTATTACCCAGAGTTTCCTCTGTATATCCCAGTCATAGGGGCACGTTGCTCATGTCTTACTCCGCCGTTCGCCACTAGATCCGAAGATCTCGTTCGACTTGCATGTTTTAGGCACGCCGCCAGCGTTCGTCCTGAGCCATGATCAAACTCTCCGAAGAAAATGTTTTCTTCCAGAGAAGCCTGTTTGGCGTTTTCTGAATTGTTTTTACAGGACACACAAATTCTCTTGTGGAGTTATTTGCATGTTGCTCGGAACCAAAATAAATTTCGATTCGTTGCTACTGAATGCTGCGTCTTCACTTTTATTGAGCTTTCAAGTTGCTGCCTCTGTGAACAGGGGCGAGTGAAATTATAGGCGGTCCCTACACCAGTGTCAACGGGTCCCGGACTATTTCGTGAAAAAAAGCACCGAAAGTGTCCCCAATGCCGTCTTTTAGCCTGTATTAACTCTATCCGCCCTACCCAAACACCTAAAAACAGGCCCAACCAACTTCTGCCTTTGGCCCACTAATAACCCGGCCAAATCTCTCAATAACCCGCGCAACAGTCCCATCCACTCACATTTGCCCCCTCAAAACAACCATCTCAATCCCTAACCAAAGCGCAAAAGGACCACAAAAGCCCCAACGCTCCCGGCCACCCGCCCGTCAATCAGCACATTTTCTGCCCACTCAACCACTCTTCATCATCCAAAACAACAAGCAACACCAGGCTTCATCATGCGATTACCCCCAAAATGCAACAGCAACCACGCGCACAACTTCTATTTCTTCTAAAAAAAATGAACAAACACCGGGCTATTCACAACCGACAACACTTCAATCCTTGCCCTAAACAGCCAGGATGTCGCTCCTTATATTAAGAAGTAACGAAGATTGCCACCTTGCCTGACCTCATATTTAACTGGCGGCCCTACCTTACATATAAAAGCCCCACACCTAAAAATCTCAAACCTTCAAAATCTACTAATGGCGACCCCCTCGCGGCTCGAAACTCTCGACACGCTCCGTGTCGCCAATCTCGATGTCGCATTCGCCACCGCTTTTGGCACCCTTTTTGGCGGGTCGCTCATGGTTGGTTTCATCCAACACCTTGGCGGAAACGATTACTGGATCGGACTCCTCGGTGCCATTCCCGCTCTAATGGGTCTCGCCCAAATCCCCGGGGCAGCATTCGGTCGTGGCCACGCAAGTTTCAAAAAGTATGTTCGCCGAGGCGGATTAATCTGGCGCCTCCTCTATTTCCCCATCGCTTTTCTACCATTCCTACCTGTGTCAAATGAGATAAAGCTCTTCCTTCTTATCCTCATCATGGGGATTGCCTCATTCTCGGTAAACCTGGTCAACCCTATATATACAGAATGGATCGGCAAAATTGTCCCAGAACGATCTCGCGGCTGGTACTTCAGCCAACGCACGATCATCGCCACCATCACGGGCATGATTGTTGGTCTGATCGGAGCCCGGCTCCTCGACGTTTTTGAAGGCACAGTCAACGAATCTGCCGGATTCGCCCTCATCTTCGGCACTGGCTGGGTTTTCGGCATGATCAGCCAATACTTCTTCGAGCGCATGTCCGATTCAACTCGGGAAGAAGTCGTAAAACCAACCTTAAAATCGACACTGGAAGTTGTCAGTGAACCCATGCGCGACAAAAACTTCCGCCGCATCATGGCTTTTGTCGCCTGGATTGCTATCAGCCAAGGTTTTGCCGGCAACCTGTTCTCCGCTTTCGCGCTAGAAACCCTCAAGATCAACTTTACGGTTCTCCAAATCACCAGCGTCGCATCTGCTGTCGGAACGCTTCTCAGTGTCAAAATCTTCGGATTCCTTGCTGACCGCTACGGAAACAAGCCACTTCTCCTCCTGATGACAGGTGGTGTCACATTCACCCCCATCATGTGGATGGTCTGCCAACCAGGCAACATCACACAAAACGTACTCGTGCTCGGCATCGGACATATCTTCGTAGGAATCTTCTGGTCAGGCGTTGGTATCTCCCAGATGAACCTCTACCTGGCGTCCTCTAACGCATCGAACCGTGCAAATTATCTCGCCGCGGCACTCACCGTCAACAGCCTCGCCCTCGCAATCTCACCTCTCGTCGGTAGCTGGATGCTCGCAACCCTCCGGCCCTTCCAAGGAGCCGAGTGGGCCTACAAGCTTGTATTTCTAGCCGTTGCAGTCCAAAGAGTTATCGCCCTCCTTCTTCTTACAAGAGTCAAAGAAAAAGGCGCCGAGTCATTCACAGAAACTGTCCGTCAACTCACCGAAGTTCGCCCAAGATCATTCGCCGCACTCAGAGCCGTACGCCGAGGATCAGATGAAGCCACCCGCCTCGATGCAATCCGGTCGATGGGTGAAACAAAAATGAGCCTCGGCACCAACGAGTTTCACGATGCCCTTTTCGATACATCCCCCCGAATCCGCCGCGAAGCAACATACGCCCTCGGACGCCTCCGCACAGTAGCCGCCGCCGAAGCCCTCCTCGATTACGTGAATTCTCATCCCGAACATATAGAAGAAGAATCAATCGAAGCCCTCGGTGATTGCGGACATATAGTCGCCCTTCCATTTCTCACCCAAACCCTCCAGCACCCGAGCAGTATCCTCCGCCGAGCTGCCGCCAAAGCCCTCGGACGAATCGGCGATTCACGCGCTATCGAATCGCTCCGCCAAGCCGCTACCGAACCCGGAGATCCTGATATCCGTCGCGCTGCCCTTCAAGCTCTCAGAAACTTAGAAGCGACCGACCCATCACTCTATGCTGACGCCTTGTACGAAGGTCACCCGAGCGTCCGCATTGCGGCGGCAGAAGCAATCAGCGAGCTCAACATCCCAGACCTCGCCGAAAATCTCCGCAACTCCCTCGAATGGTTCCCCGATGAGGCCGCCAGCGAAGTTTCTTATGCATTAGGAACCGTCGGCGAAGAATCCGATCTTCACTCAATTCTTCAAGCTGCTAGCCTCTCGGTCAGTTCGACAAAACAACGAAGATGCCTTCTCGGTGCAGCCAAGTTATTCGATCTCGATCGCGAACTCTACCGCCTCTACGCCCTTGAGCAAGTCACAAGAGATTCTGAGCTCCTTCGTCATTACCGTGCCCTGAGCCGCAAAAATCCCACCTTCGCAAAAGCACTGGAATACTACTCTTCGGGTGAGGAACACCACGCTCTTGCTGCCCTCGCCGAAGCAGATCAAGCGCGTTTTTCAACTTGGGCGAAGTTCGCTGTGCCAGAATCATTCCTAGTCGCCGCATTGTTGTTTGAAAAACATCATGCAAGCAACTAACTATAGATGACCTGGTCTTTTCGAACTGCCCTTCTCATACGATTCACAATTGTCCTCCTCATATCTCTCGGGGTGGCTGGCCTTTACACTTCATGGCAAGTTGGCAAAACTGCAAATGAACTCAGCGAACGAGTTATTATCCAAACCAGTAGCCTGATCGACCAACGTGTTGATGCTCTTCTCACCGATACCGAAGACCAAGCAAAAATCGTCGCCGGTATTGCTCGCCCAACTTTTGCTGGCCCCAACAAAGGCGCATTCAACTCAAAACAATTTCTCACCCTAGCTAGCGAAGTCGTCGAGCTAATTCGGATCAAACCCGAATACGCCGCTATCACCATAACCCTCAATCGAACTGGCGAGGATGTTCAAGTCTCTCAAACCCCCAGCGGAGGCACTATTATCCGCACCACAGAAGTCATCGCCAATGGCAAAAAAGTTCGAAAAACCTACGTTCCTTACGGCAATCGCCTAGAACCTGCAAGCCAAGAAACAGGCATCTTCACCGATCAACGAAGCCAGCAAAGTTATCTAAAAGCTAAAAATTCAAAACTCGTCTCCTGGACAACCGCCGACCTCCTCCAAAATCTTCCTTCCGGTGCCCAACTTGGCACAATCTGCTCCGCCCCTATCTTTGATTCTGAAGGCAGATTCCTTGGCGTAGTCAGCATCTCCATCACTCTCACCGATCTCAGCCGATTTCTTCAAACCGTCAAGGTCAGCGAAAACGGATTCCCCACCCTCATCGAGCTTCTTGGCGACCGCAGCAAAGTAATTGCCGACCCTCAGCCTCAAAGATTGATGACCTCCGATGCAACTGGCCCGCGGCTGGTTAACATCGATGAACTTCCCGATGCCCGACTCAAAATTGTCGCTCAAACCGTAGAAAGCATCCCCCGATTTGCCGAATCAGAAACCCGCATCAGCAAATTTAAGTTCAACAACGAAGTCTATTTCCTCGGATTCCGCCGCATCACTGGCGCGCAACGCCCCCCTTGGGTGCTTGCCGTTGCCCTTCCTCAAAATGACTTCCTCAACTGGTCACGTGAAACCAACCTCTTCTTCCTGACATTCACCGCGTTGGCTCTTGCTGTCGGCGCCGGTGTCGCCCTCCTTCTCGCCGACCGAGTCGTGAGGCCACTCCAAGAGCTTGTCGCCGAAACCGTTCGCATCAAACAATTTGAATGGGGGGAAACAAAACCCCTGGAATCCAACATCCGCGAAATTGATGACCTCTCCAAATCATTTGAAACCCTCAAATCGGGTCTGAGATCAATGGAAAAGCTTGTTCCCGCCGACTACGCTCGGTCACTTATTGCCAGCGGTCAAGAAGCAAGGCTAGGCGGCGAACGCCGCCACATCACGACCTATTTCGGCGACATCATCGGATTTACCCGTCTAAGTCACGAACTGCCACCCGAAGACCTCGTCGAGATTCTTGCCGAATATCTCGATGTTCTCAGCGATGTGGTGCTCGACAACGATGGAACCCTCGATAAATTCAATGGTGATGATGTTATGGCCTTCTGGGGTGCTCCAACTCTCACCACCGACCACGCAAAGACGGCAGTCTCTGCCGCACTCAAGAGCCTCCTCGCCATCACCGAACTCCATATAGAACTCCGGCAAAACAACATGCCAATTCTCTCTGCAAGTTTCGGGGTTGCCACCGGAGATGTCATTGTCGGCAACGTTGGTAGTAAAAAGCGCATGACCTACACAGTAATCGGCGACAGCGTCAACCTCGCCAGCCGACTCCAAGGATTAAACAAATTCTACAGCACCCATATTCTCGCCAGTCAAGGCACCTTCAAGGAATGTGAATCTGACTTTGTTTGGCGTCTCGTCGACTCCGTCTCAGTCTTCGGACGATTCGAATCTGAGCAAGTTTATGAGCCCCTCGGATTCGCCAACAACGCGAACCCAGAAATGATCAAGCTCGCCGAAGCCTCAAACCAAGCTTTTGCTCTCTACCAAAACCGAGAATTCGCCGATGCCGCCAAGGCATACGAAGAAATCCTCGCTGTTCATCGCAGCGACGGACCCAGCGCTGTTCTCCACGCCCGATGCATCAAGTTCATGAAAAAACCACCTGAAAAAGATTGGGACGGCAGCTATCAAATGAGCCTAAAATAAAGGCGCGATGCACGACTGGCAAAACTTAACCACAATCACAACCGGCAAATCCCGCCGATCTTCCAGTTACGATACAAGTGGAGGAAATCACGATTGTGTCCAGTTCGGCCCAAATGAAACCCACACCCTCCTCAATTGCCAATGCACCGGTGTAATTCAGCACATCTGGATCACCATCCATAGTTTCGACCCTCACTACAGAAAAAACCTCGTCATCCGCATGACATGGGATGACCACTCCCACCCCAGCGTTGAATGTCCAATCGGTGACTTTTTTGGCAATGGGTTTGGGCTCAACTATAACTTCAGCTCCCTATTCCTCGCGTGCGCGCCAAAAGATGGCCGCGCCCTAGTGTGTTACTTCCCCATGCCATTCGCAAAGTCCGCCAAGATCGAAGTCGTCAACCAATCCCCCGAACACGGCGTCGAACGACTCTACTACTATGTCGACTACGAAGAGCAAGAATCACTACCAGAAAACACCGCTTACTTCCACGCGTTCTATAACCAAGAACTCACCCAACCCGAAAACGCCGAACGCGACGAAAACGAGTGGGCCATCCTTCGACCATACGGCAACAACCCCTCCAACAAAAACAACTATCTCATCCTAGAAACCGAAGGAGCGGGACACTACATCGGCGTCAACTACTATGTCAGCAACCCCGGCCCCATGTGGTACGGCGAAGGCGACGACATGTTCATGATCGACGGTGAATCATGGCCCGGACTCCATGGCACCGGAACCGAAGACTACTTCAACACTTCTTGGTCTCCCAATGAAAGATACGACCATCCCAATTTCGGCCTTGCCCGAATCCCCGGAATTGACAATGACGAGCCATTCTTCGGCTGGATGGGCCGCACGCACTGTTACCGTTTCCACCCCACCGACCCAATCCGGTTCCAAAAATCCCTCCATTTCAGCATCGAACACGGTCACGATAACTGCCTTACTCTCGAACTCGCTACCGTCGCTTACTATTATCAAACTCTCAGCCCAAAACCTCCCAAGGCTCTACCACCAATTGAGGAACGCATCCCTCGTCCTATCCCCACTGCATCCGATGTACACCGATGGCGATCCGCATACCTTGAAAAGCAAGGTGAAGTTCCAAACTGGGGCACGGGTTACCAGCCCTAACCGGCACCCGGTATATTCGCTAGTTCGATAATTTCCGAACCGTGAATACGTATGCAAACTAGTATTTATACTTGCCCGAAAACCTTGTGAATACGTATTTTTCCTGATACGATACAAGTGTGGTTTGGATCGTGTGGATCCACTTCATTCAGTCATAGGAGACTACAGAAAACATGAACAGTTCAAAACTCTTGCTCCTCGCAAGCATTACTCTAGGAGCAGGCATCGCAAATGCGACGATTTACAACGATACAATCGGTGACCAAGGCCCAACAAACGGCGGCGGATCAGGCTTCACTCACCTCGATATTGCTAGCGTTCAAGTAACCAACACCGCAACGACCATCACTTTTGATTTCACCTTCACCGGTGACATCGCCGCGACCAACTGGGGCAAATATGGCGTCGTAATCCGCGACACTAACGCAGCCTCAACAGACACCAACACAAGCAATAACGGCTGGGGCCGAAATGGAACCCTGCTTGGTGGATCAAGCGCATGGATCGGTAGCTGGGTAGATGGCGGCGGCGGTGCACAAAACTGGACCTACAACGGTTCATGGGGTTCATCCTCAAACGCCTCCGTTACTCTTGGTCAATTCTCAACATCAATCACCGCAAATCTTGCTGATCTTGGCCTCACCTTCGGCGACACCATCTTCTTTGATGCTGTATCAACCGCAGGCGGAAACACGGATACCATGACCGACTCCTTGACCGGCAACAAGCCAGATGAGTGGAGCACCAACGTTCAAATGGAAGGCATCCTTTACGACACAAACCCGGTTCCAGAACCAGCAACTATGACAATTCTCGCTGGTGCCGCTGCGCTCGCAGCCCTCAAGCGCCGCAAGAAGTAATTTACTTCAGACAAAACAAAACCGCCTAGCTCCAAAAAGCCAGGCGGTTTTTCATTTTCAAGTAACCTATAACTCAAATGAGCCGATCCAACATTGTTATCTTCTCCGGATCCAAAGGACGCGGCTCCAACATGGCCGCAATCATCCGGGCCGCACAAAATCCCGAGTTTCCCGCCGCCGTTGCCTGTGTTGTCGCCCCCAAACCAGATACCGCTGCTGAGCAAACCGCCCGCGATCTAAACATCCCCGTAGTTATTCTCGACCCAAAATCCGAAACCTATTCCGCGGACATCGAAGCCCTCATTCAGACCCACAATATCAAGCTCATTTGTCTCGCCGGCTACACCCTCCTCTTCCCCAAAGAAGTCGTTCTCAATCACCCCCTCCAAATCCTCAACATCCACCCTGCCCTCCTTCCATCCTATGGCGGTAAAGGAATGTATGGCCGATTTGTTCACGAAGCCGTCCTCGCTAACAAGGAAGAGCAGTCAGGATGCACGGTTCACTACGTCAGCGAACGTTACGACGAGGGCCACATAATCCTCCAACGTACCTGCGCCGTATTACCAACAGACACTCCTGAAACCCTTGCCGCACGGGTTCTCGAGCAAGAACATCTCACTTTCCCCGAAGCAATTTTTAACCTCCTCACCGATAAATGAGCAGACATCCCCTCAGTTTCCGCATCATCTACCCATTTCTACGCGCATTCGCCTGGGTGCTCTTCCTTTGCTTAGGTGCCCCGATGCGCCGCCGCAAAGCCAAGAACGTCCCAATGGACGGCCCTCTCTTAGTTCTCTCAAACCATATGTCTAACACCGACCCAATTCTTGTCCAGTATTCCAGTCCTCGTCTCCTCCACTTTATGGCCCGCCGCGAGCTCTTTGACTGGCGATTCCTCGGTAAATTCCTCAAATGGTGGCGCGCCTTCCCTGTCACCCAATCTTCCGCCGACACCGAAGCAATCCGCCGCGCAATTGATTTGATTAACGAAGGCAACGCCGTCTGCATCTTCCCTGAAGGACAATTAAGTCCAGACGGAAACTTAATCGAACTTCTACCCGGCGCACACCTCATTGTTCGCCGCACCGAAGTCACGTGCATCTGTGTTGGGCTCAAAGGCACCAACAAACTCATGCCCCACCCCAAACTCACACCCCAATTTGCAAAATCATGGCTCACCGCAACCTGGGGAGAGCCAAGAAAATTCACCCGAGCCGATTCTCGTGAAGAATTCATGACCTGGCTCGAAACCGAACTCAAAAAACTAAGCGATCAATAAAAAATGTGGGGCCGGCTTCCCAGCACCGACCCCTTTTTTGCCCAGTATGTAAAGACTCTTATTCCGGATTCTTAACTGTATCGCGTGGCAATGCCGAGCTCGTTTGCTTTTCCCAACCCGGTACCGGCTCCATCGGACGAGTCGTATAGTCAATCATCATGATAAACAGCATGAAGAACCACACAAATCCGCCATATGCAAAGATCTTGATCAGCCGAGTCCCAAACTTGACTCCCATGTAGTAATAAACAACCAAGCAAGCCTTAGCCACCGCAATAGCAAGTGCCAAGCACTGCATCGGAATAGTCCAGCCTTTAAATGGTTCCGGCATATAAATGGCGGCACCAATTGTCAAAGCCATTAAGAAGAACAAGCCTCCCGCAACAATGAGAATTGTGCGCTCCGACAAAATGTGGTTAGCATGTGCTCCACCTTTTGTCATTTCTGAATGATCGTGTCCGTGATCTGCCATTTCTTTACCTAGGAATCAAATAGAAGAGCGGATACAAGAAGATCCACACCAAGTCAACAAAGTGCCAATACAGCCCGACTAATTCAGTCGGAATGTAATCCGTTATCAAAGGCGAACGAATTTTAATGAGCACCATCAAAGCCGTAATCGCAATAATCCCAATGATCACGTGCAAACCGTGCAAGCCAGTCATTGTGAAGTAAATGCTGTAAAACAACCGAGCATTCTTAGGGTTTCCTTCCTGCTCATGTTTCTCAATCTTTAAGGCCGCCGGTAAGGCTTCATCCCACCAACTCTTCGACTCGTGATGCTCAGGATCGGCGTAGCTAAACGAATGGTTCGGGAACAAATGGTGATCAAACTTCGCGCCATATTCAAACGTTTTAATCACCAAGAATCCAAAGGCACAAAGCAGCGTCACGCCCAAACACACAAGCTGTTTGTTGGTTTTTCCCTTTTGAGCAAAGTGGACTGCAAAAGCCACCATAACAGAGCTGAATAGCAACACCATCGTGTTCAATCCGCCCATCTTCCAGTTCAACTGCTCATGCGCACCAAAGAACGTTCCGTGAAACTTCCATCGATAAAGTGTGTAAATCAAGAACAGGGCACCAAAGAACATAACCTCGGTAACCAAGAACGACCACATTCCAACAACATAACTTTCCTGTTGTTGATCAATATCTTCGTACTGGAAATAGACCTCTGGTCCATCACCATGCTTAGCTACGTGATCCGACATTAGTACTTGCCTCCTAGCATTCCTGTATCTTCATCTTCGTAAAGTTTTGAGTCTTCTTCGGGGTTGTAGTCATAAACCGAACCCGTCACGATAATCGGCTTTTCAAAGTTCTCGGTAATTGGCGGAGAATCACAATTCTCCCATTCCAAACCTTTAGCTCCCCAAGGATTTGCCCCCGCTTTCTTGCCCTTAAAGATGGCGTAAGTGAGGTAAATCCCCGGCATCAAGAAACCTAAACCAAGAATCGAGGAACCAGCCGTTGAAAGAACGTGATAAATCTGCCACTCCGGCGCAAAGTAGTAGTAGTGGTATCGTCGAGGCATCCCGAGGTAACCCACCATGAACTGCGGGAAGAATGTCAGGTTAAACCCAACAAACACGATCATCGCGCTCATACGACCCCAGACTTCACTATATGTTCGCCCAAACATCTTGGGGAACCAGAAGTGAATACCACCGAGGTAACCCAAAATCGTCCCCCCCACCATAACATAGTGGAAGTGGGCAACGATGAAGTAAGTTCCTGTAACGTGAATGTCCGTATCAAGTGATGCAAGGTGCAAACCGGTCAAGCCACCAATCAAGAAGAGGCCCATAAATCCAAGTGCGTAAAGCATCGGCGTACTAAAGTGAACCGATCCCTTATACATCGTCGTCGCCCAGTTAAACATCTTAATCGCCGATGGAATCGCCAACACCCATGTAATGATCGAGAAGACAATCCCTTGGAAAGCCGACTGGCTCGAAATGAACATGTGGTGTCCCCAAACCGCAAATCCAAGGAAGGCAATCGCCAAACTAGAATAAGCAATAAAGCGATAACCAAAGATCGGACGTCGGCTGAAACAAGTGATAATTTCACTCACAACCCCGAACGCCGGCAAAATCATGATGTAAACCGCAGGGTGCGAATAGAACCAGAACAAGTGCTGGAACAGAACCGGGTCACCACCAAGTTCTGGTGAGAAAATCCCGAATCCAAATCCGCGTTCAACTACAACCAAGAACAGAGTAATCGCAACCACCGGCGTACCGAGGATAACAACAACTGCCGTGGCATAGTGTGCCCAAATAAAGAGTGGCAAGCGATACCAGGTCATACCCGGTGCACGCATCTTGTGAATCGTCGCAATGAAGTTCACCCCGGTAAAGATCGAGCTAAACCCGGTGATGAAGATTCCGACAAGACAAAGACTGATCTGGTTTTCTGAGATTGTCGATAGCGGAACGTAGAATGTCCAGCCTGCATCAACCCCACCTAAGATGAACGACAGCGTAATTAACGCCCCACCCGTAATGAACATGTACCAAGAAAGCAAGTTCAATCGAGGGAAGGCCATATCCCTGGCCCCAATCATGATTGGAATCAAGAAGTTACCAAGAACCGCCGGAATGGCAACAACCAAAAACTGGAAGACCATGTAAATGCCGTGCGCAGAAAATGTCTTGTTATAGACCTCACTGCTCAGCAAAATCCCCTTCGGCGAAGTCAACTCGTAACGAATCATCGCCGCCGCAATGGCACCAATGAAGAAGAAGAAGGTAACCGAAATGAGATACAAAATCCCAATGCGTTTGTGGTCTACGGTCAGTAACCACGACTTCAATGTGTGGTCTGCATTCAGATAATTCTTCTCTGAATGCGGCTTTTCAACCGTTCCTTGTTCAATTACTGTTGAGCTCATCGTCTTTCCTCGGATGTTCTGAATTGTGCGTTTCCGGCGCTACCGCCTTTGTTCGCAATATCCACCGCAGAGGAGTCTCCATCCGATCCGGGCGTACTGTGTTTCACATCTTGGCGCACAAAGTCGCCTTTCCCTGGGGTCAAAGTCTTAATGTATTCCGCCAACTGCAGAACCTGCAATTCAGTGAGGGTTCCACCGTAAACCGGCATTGTATTTTCCCAACCTGCCGTCAAGCGGTTGTGAGGCATCTTAATTGCTTCCCGCAAATACTCTCGATCCGCAACTGCCGACGTACCATCAGTGAACTTACGCGTCTTTTCGTAAATTCCCACAAGCGTCGGCGCCCGAGGATTGTCGGTGCCTGTGTGGCAGTTTGCACAACCCTTTTCGGAGTAAATCTGAGCGCCAGCTTCTTGAATCGTAAGCGGTTTGTTCTTGTATTTGTTTCCGCCCTTATCGACCCAATCTGCATATTCACTCGGATTCATAACATAAAGTTGTCCGACCATTTCCGAGTGCTGCGTTCCGCAATGCATCGCACACAAAATCTTATAGCGACCCGGTTTGGTTGGTGTAAAAGCAAGCTCTGTATAACGACCAGGAACAACCATGTACTGAGCCCGCATTTCCGGCAGGTAAAGCGCATGGATAACATCCTGACTAATCATTGTGATCTTAACCGGCTTCCCGACCACAACGTGCAATTCGTTATTTTCTCGCACCCCATTCATATGCTGGAAGTGCCACATCCACTTCTTACCAATGCAGAAAATCTCGGTCGCTTCTTTCGGCATTGTCCGCACCGCCATGTAGTTCTTTGTGCTCCATCCAAACATCAAGAACGCCAACACAAGCGGCACACCCATCCAGATCAGCTCAAGACCTGTATGGTGAGTAAGAATGTTCTTACGGTTAACCTTCGTACCGCGTCGATAACGAGCGGCAAAGAAGATAATCATTGCCACAACCGTGATCGTAAAGAACACCGCCAAACCAGTAATCGTCATGAACAACGCATCGTAATACGGCGCATGCTCCGAAGCTGGCTCCGGCATGATGTTGTATTGGAACGGCCCCCAACCCATCAGTCTTGACCATCCTTAAATTTAGTCATCATCTGTTTCTTTGTTGCTCGGTTCATCGATACGATCCAACATGCCAACACCAAAACCGTTGCAACTCCTGCCGTTCGAACAATATTCATAATGTTCAAAGACCGTTGCCCCGTAAGCGGGTCGACATTCACACACGCAAGGAAAAATGGTCGATCATCCTTCGATCCAACCTTCTCATCACGCGCATCTTTCAGCGCCAAAATTGTCGGCTCAGCCTCAAACGAATCGCTAATAAAGTAGCGAGTAATTCTTCGATTAGGTGAAACCACGGTCAAGCCCGCAGGGTGAGTAATACGGTTGTTGGCTGGGTCACGGTAATAACGGAATCCAATATTATCCGCCAGGCCTTCAATGTTTTTTTCATCACCAACAAGATAATGAATTCCTGATTCGGCCCCTTTGCGTTTGCCCGCATCGCCCTTACCATTGTAATCATCAAGCAACTCTTGTCGCTTAGCTTTCGCCAAATCCGGAGTTTCAGTTGGGTCAATCGAAACAACCACGAGATCATATAGCTCACCCGCGTTGTCTTTCTTCATCCCCCGAATAAGTTTCTTGACGTTCTCTAACTCAGTCGCACAAACACCAGTGCACTTGTAAAAAATCATCAGCAACAACGTCGGTCGCTTATTCATCAGCTCGCCCGTCGTAACCGTCTTGCCTTCGTGATCCGTAAATGTCCAATCGGGGGACACAACAGAATTCAACCGCTGATCAATACGAATTGTTGAAGGTGCCGCCGCCGGAATCCGATCCGAACCAGGCTGCAAATCGCGACTAGGTGGGGAGTAGAACTGAGCCGATGCATTAACGACCAAAGCGCTAAACAATCCAATCCCGCACATCAACCGTGCCAGTCTCACTTGTAATCCTCCGGAACACCAGCATTAGGCCGAGTAGGTAATCCCCGCTCCACTACAATGGACATCGCTTTTTTGATCGGAACCTTATAAGTCCCGTCTTCTTTATTCTCTGAGTAAGAATGCAACTTCGCAAACTCTTCTTTTCTGAGAGTCACCATGTCCTCTTGCGCCGCAATGTTTCCTTGCAACAAAGGAGTGCCCTCAGGAGGCATGCGTCGAGCTTTTCGCTCCTGCTTAAACTTAAACCCGTCAACTCGGTCTGCCACCGTAAAGAAAGCCGCCGAGAACACAACCATCGCCGCAAGGAAGCCAAAAAGCCAGATCGTGTACTTCCCGACCGGGCTATTCGCCGCCTCGTCGGTGTATTCATAACCCATCTCTTCTAAAACTTCAAGTGGGCGTTCCTCAACGTAATCGTGATGATCAGACATGTGCTTCCTCCAATTCCGCAGATCCGTTAGCTTGATAAGGATGAGCCACTACAAAGAGCGGCGCGCGCCGTAAGCCAACACTAAAGATCAGCATCCAAACTCCACCAAAGAGCAACAACATTCCAAAGTCTGCCGGAGCAAAACTCACCGTTTCTCGGAAGTAAGGCATCACCAACCAGTACATATCAACAATTCGCATCATCAAAATGAGCATTGCCGTTGGAATCAAAAGTGCGCTTGTCCGCTTCAATCGCGGTGAGAGCAACAGCAAAAATGGGCCAAGGAACTGACCGATAACCAACGCCATACCAATGTAGCTAAAGTTTCCGACCAAACGCTTCAAGTAGTAAGGAATAAACTCTTTCAAGTTGCCCGACCAGATAATCAAAAGCTGGCTAAAGCTGAGATAAGCCCAGAGCATCGTCAGCATCAAAAGCAAGTTGCCCCAGTCGTTGGTCATCAACTTATCGATCTTGCCTGCATACGGTGCTTTGTTTCGCTGAGAAACAACGATCATCGTGGCAAATGCCATGGCCGAAAGCGCGCCACCAATAGCAAACAAGAAACCCCAAACCGTGCTGTACCAGTGCGGGTCAACCGACATCAAAAAGTCAGTGATAAAGAACGTGAAAATCAAGAAGAACAAAACCATGCCCGGTGCGGCCAGGTTGTTCCGTCGGTCGCTCCAAACCTTGTCACCCGACTTCTCTTCCTTCACCGTCCAGCTACTCAGCAAGAAGCTCAGGCCAATAAAGATCACAAAATAGATCACTTGCCGAACCATGAAGAAGTTGTAGTTCAAGTAAGCGGCCTTATTGAGAACAAGCATGTCCCCTTCCGCCGGTTCAATCCAAGTCCCATAAAGGGGCATCTTGAAAACCGTCGCCGCAACCATAACGAGCACAAAACAGAAAATCAAGTTGATCGGGCTAGCACCTGCTTCAAAAACCCGAAGCAGAGGAGTTCCCCATCTACCACGAGTGATGTGGAACAGTAACATCAAGCCAAGGCAGCCGATGGTCAACATTATCCAGAACGTTGCGCCGAACATAAACGAAGAAGCCAATGTTTTTACATCAAACCCACTCGCCAGCCCCATAGCCGCAAGTGCTCCACCAGCAACAAGCATTGCTCCTCCGATGGTCATAAAACTCATCGGAATTTTTGTCTGCTTCGCTTCCACTACTTCGCTCATTCTCCTGTCCTCACATTTCTATCTGGCTGTTGCGGAGGTGTAACCCCATCAACTGGCCCCGGGTTCGGAACCATTGTTGGTGCCGTCACTGGCGGCACAAAAAGCGGTCCCGTTTTCAAAGCTGAATTGATTCCAAACTTCGCCTTACTTTCAGCGTCCATGTCCTCCGCTAAAACTGATTGGCTAAGCTGCAAAGCGCGAACATAGGAAACAATCGCCCATCGATCATAAGCACTGATTCGACTTGCATGACCGTACATCGTGCCGTAGCCATTCGAAATCACATCAAAGAAGTGACCAACCGGCATCTCGCGCAATCGTTTCGTGTGGTAATTACCAACTGGTCGTGCCAATTCAAATCCACGTTGAGCAATCATGCCCTTTCCATCACCAGCTGCCCCATGGCAGTGCTGACAGAAAATATCAAAGCGTTCTTGACCACGGGTGATCACTGCTTCGGTGACCTTAATCGGCATTTCCGTAGCTAAGCGACCATCTGCCTTGTATCCCGTATAAAACTCAACATCTTTCTTGGGCTTGCCGAACTCTATTGTTCCTGCCACCGGCATGCGAGTCCCTTTACCGTCCGCATAAAACTGGTTCTCACTCTGAGACTTAACCTTCGGCTGAATGTACATATCAAGATGACAACCCGCCAACATAATCAGCGAAGCCAAACAGAGCGGCCCAAACTTCCAACTCGCTTTCATTAGTAACCCTCCGTAGTCATAATCCGCTCAACTGACAATGCATCCAATCCACTCAAGAACGAAAACACCTCATCTTCGTCATAGCGAGGGTCGCTCGCTTCAACGCAAAGAACATAACGATCGCTACTCGCCCGCGCCATCATCGCCGCATTCGCAATCGGATGGTGCGGCTTAGGCAAACCGTTCAAACCAAGCATCCCAAAAACTGCCCCAAAGGACGCCAAGAGAATCGTGATTTCGTAAGCCGGAGGAAAATTCGCCGGAATACTGAAGTGAGGCTTACCCCCAACGTTCATGACATAAGGCAACAAACCGTTCATCTGCAAAGCGGTATTGCTAATGTCTGGGCCAGCACTCGACCACCACTCAATAAAGTAGCCCGCCGCAAACCCGGTAATACCCATCACGAAGACAATCCAACCGAGCTTGTCGTCTTTCCATTCCATCACATCCGTCAAGCCATGAACCGGCAACGGAGTGTAAGCATCCATGTCTCGATAGCCAGCTTCCTTGACTTTCTGCGCCGCTTCCAAAAGCGACTCCGCAGTTTCAAACTCAGCAACAACTCCGTACTGCTTTGGTGAAGTATCGCGACCGTGACTCACTGCCCATTCTCCTCGGTTGCTGTAACCAATTTTGCGTGTCCAGCATGCTCATCAGCGTGCTTCTTGTCATGCTCAATTTGATGCAACAACTCCTTCATTTCAAAAATGTTGATTAACGGCAAGAACCGAATAAAGAGGAACATCAGGAAGAGGAACAAACCAATCGTTCCAACAAACATCGCGAAGTCCCAAAGCGTCGGAGAATAGAAACCGAACGCACCCGGTACATAGTCGCGAGTCAACGAAATCGGAATGATAACGTACCGTTCGAACCACATTCCAAT
>JAPUDU010000341.1:0-9674 GCA_027492935.1 Fimbriimonadaceae bacterium | reverse complement strand
CGCTAGTCGTTACCAAGAACAACGCCGCCATGTTCTGTCGCAGTTTGGGGAACCACATCAACTGCGGAATAATCCCGTTCGTCAGAATCAAAATCCAGAACGCCCAACTATAAGGAGCATCCTTATAAGCAATACGGTTGTGGAGCAATGCTGTTTCTGCCGGAACACCGCTGTAGTAAGCGTAGAAGACTTCTGTGAAGTAACCGTAAAAAACGATCAAACCGGTCGCCAACATAATCTTGGCCATCCAGTCGATGTGCTTCATCGTGATTAAGTTTTCTAGCTTGTACCACTTCCTCAAAGGAATGGCAAAAGTCAAAACCATCGCAAAACCAGCAAAGACCGCACCCGCAACAAAGTAGGGCGGGAAGATCGTTACGTTCCAACCGGGGACAATACCCATCGCAAAGTCGTAACTAACAATCGTGTGAACCGAGAGAACCAATGGAGTGGAAAGCCCGGCAAGCATGATTGATGCATGTTCGTAGCGATGCCAATGCTTGGCACTACCTCGCCATCCCATCGAAAGGCCAGCAAAAGCAAACTGTGCAAACTTAGTCTTCGCTCGATCTCGCAAAGTCGCAAAGTCAGGAATCAAGCCGACATACCAGAACAAAATTGAAACTGTCATGTAGGTTGAAACCGCAAAAACGTCCCAAATCAGCGGACTTCGGAACTGCGGCCACATACCAAGCCAGTTCGGGTAAGGGAACATCCAGTAAGCCAGCCAAGGGCGCCCCGTGTGCAAAAGCGGGTAAAGACCCGCACACATAACCGCGAAGATCGTCATTGCCTCAGCCATTCGGTTAATAGCGTTACGCCATTTCTGCCGAAGAAGCAAAAGAACCGCTGAAATCAATGTTCCGGCGTGACCAATACCAATCCACCAAACAAAGTTGACAATGTCAAAACCCCAACCAACCGGCTGGTTGTTCCCCCAAACCCCGATCCCGTTCCAGACGAGCATCGTAATTGCAAGCAACAGAATGTTGACAAACAAGAACCCGATACCGAACGCAATCTGCCAAGGGTTAGTGAAAAGCCCCTTGATTGGCGTCTTAATACGAGGTTCATTGTGAGTAGCCGGTACAAGAACAATGTCAGCAATCGCCGCATCAAGCGACGCATTCGTATGTTCACCAACTAAAAGATCCTTATCGACGGGCATATCTGCCATTAGTGAGCCTCCTCCAGAGTTGGATTGGGATTCGTAACTCGGCTCAAATAGCTTGTCCGAGGTCGAGTATTCAATTCTTCAAGCATCAGATAATTCCGCGACTCTGCTCGAGTCTTAGAAACCGCATTTTCTGGCTTTCGCATATCACCAAAAGTGATCGCACCGCTCGGACAAGCGACTTGACAAGCCGTTGCGACTTCTCCATCCTTAATCAAGCGATCTTCCTTCTTCGCAACGATACGGCTGTGATTGATTCGTTGAACGCAGTAAGTGCATTTCTCCATAACCCCACGGTATCGAACCGTAACGTCTGGGTTTTGCAACATCTTCAAAACCGGAACATTGTCCGCGCGTTGGCTAAAGTGGAAGAAGTTAAACCGTCGCACTTTGTAAGGGCAGTTGTTTGAGCAGTACCGAGTACCAATGCATCGGTTGTAAACCATCTGATTCAAGCCTTCATGGCTATGAACCGTTGCCGCAACCGGACAAACCGGCTCGCAAGGAGCTTGCTCACAGTGCATACAAGTCACCGGCTGAACGATGATTGGCGGATTGTTCTTATCCAGCGTCTCGCCCGTTCCCTTGTAATACCGGTCTACCCGAATCCAATGCATTTCCCGACCACGCAAAACTTGTTGCTTACCAACCGTAGCAATGTTGTTCTCAGCCTGGCAAGCCGTCACACAGGCATTACAGCCCGTGCAAAGACTTAAATCAATCGTCATCGCCCATTGGTAATTATCTTTAGGGTTATCCTTAAAATCATTACCCGGGAAGATTGATGCCTCCGTACCGTGACCAAATTCATTGTAATCGCGGTCCGAGTGGTGCGCTTCATGAGCGTGCTCACCAAACGGCTTCCCATTTTTGAGAGCCGTTACAGTCGTACTCTTATAAATCTCGCGATCACGATCTTCCTTTTTATAGTCAATCGTGTTGTGGTGTTGCGTGTTCGCCAGAACGTATTCATTCGGCGACTTTTTCAATGTCACACCACTCAACCAAACCGGATTAGCTGAAGTTCGGAGCTTATTGGCATCAAAGCCTCCACCCTTTTCTTCGCTATGTTTTGTCCCAAAGTCACCAGCCGTCGTTCGACCGTAACCCATGTGCAAAATTGCGACATCGTCCGCCTGACCAAGATTCACCCAAACCGGAACCTCCAGCGACTCACCACTAACCGAAATCGTAACCATGTCCGCCTTTCCGTAGTAAGGCGTTCCTGCAAAAGATTTCTTATCGTATGGCGCAACAATTCCGAGCGAATCAGCCGTTTTCTGGCTGAGCAACAGTGCGTTATCCCAAGTTAAATTTGTAATGGGATTCGGTGTCTCTTGCAACCACATGTTGTTCGAGTTCCGACCATCACCAATCATCGGATCAGGCAAAACCAAAAGCTCAATTCCAGATGTTTTAATCGGAGCAAGCGAACTCATCAAGTTCGCCGTCACCGTGACCGGAGTAGCGAGTTTCGCATCGTCTGCAAATCCACGCGCGAGCAACTCATTCCAGTCGCCAAAACCCTTCGCCGTTTCCCGAACAAGCTCTTGAGCATCTGCCGAAGCCCCAACGAACTTGCCAATAATCTCAAGCGAAGTCCGACCTTCATAAAGGGGCTCAATCAATGGCTGGGTAACGGTATAGGAGCCATCGTAAGCCACCCCATCACCCCATGACTCCAAAAAGTGAGCCGACGGTAATGCATAGTCAACCAGCTTTGAAGTTTCGCAAGGATGGCTCGTCAAATGAGCTTTCAGCTTAACTTTCGCCAGCGCATCCCCAAACTTAACATCTCCCGGAGTCGTATAAACCGGATTACCGCCCAAGATAATCAATGTCGAAACCTGATTCGCGTTGATCGCACCAACCAAATCATTCAAGCTTTGCCCTTGGTCAACCGCGAGAGGTTGCGGATCGACAGCATAAGTCACCGCTTGACTTGAGCCACCACTCAAGAACATATTAATCGCAATGACCGCCGCCTGAACCTGCGCGGGCAGGTGACCACCTGCAACCAGTACCGCACGGGAACCAGCACCCTTCAAATCCGCAACTGCAGCATCAACAACTTTCTGTTCAACCGATGCGGGCAATGTCGCCGAAGTCGCACCCGGCATACCAAGTGAACTTGCAATTACCTGCACCAAAGCCAAGGTTTCGCTCGGCTTCAACCGAACACGGTGATCCGATGCCAAACCAACCGTAGTCGGCTGTGATTCAAACGCATAAATCCGCGACATTTCGCCGTTGGGATTACGTCGACTGGCAACATCGCGACTGTACCGAATACTAAACGGCCCTTCATGCAAAACATCCGAGTCAATCGAAACAATAACGTCCGCCTTGGTAAAGTCGTAAACCGCAACCCGACTTTCGCCCAACGCCATCCGTGAACCTGCCCGAGCAGAATCGCTATTGACCGGCTCGTACTGATACCACTTAGAACCAGGATAATTCTTCAGGAACTTCTGCGCCATCCGATTAAGCGAAGGCGAGTTCAGAGTTTCCGAAAGAATTGCAACTCCCGCCCCCCGCTCAGCCGAGTTAATCGCCTCTTCCAATTTGAGCAAACTGTCATTCCAGCTTGTTGGATCACCACGGAACTCCGGATTCTTCATGCGATCCGGATCGTAAAGGTTCAAAATTTCTGCCGAAAGCTTCGAGTCAACCGAACCCAAAGTTGAGCCATGCAACGGATTACCATCAATCCGAATTGGACGACCATCAACCTGATCAATCAGCAAGGAAACCGAGTATCCGTCTTTCACCATCGCCGAAGCGTATTGTTTACGAACGCCAGCAACCGCCCCTTCAGGTTGCTGAACAAACGGAACAATCTTGCGCGCTGGCTGATAACGACATCCAACCAAGCCGGCCAAAACCGCTGCCCCACCCATCAGCTTCAAAACGTCCCGTCGCGGCAGAGCTTTAAGGCTCTCCCGATCCGGAAACTCATCCGCTGCCAAAGGCTCAAAAACCTCTGGTGCTTCGAAGTGGTCAAGACCCTTGTAGATCTTCACCCCTCCGTCTCGCTGATTACTGTTCGACTTACCCATGTCTTAAACTAACTTTCCTTCCTCAAAACTTCCGTTACCGGTGGCAAACCCAGCAGTCGCTCAACTGCGATACGTTAATGCCCTTCTCTTCCATGCGCTTATAACCCGCATGCACTTGGTCATTCGGCAAATGCTGTGTATGGCCTCGGCTCAATCGCCATTCCATCTCCGTCAACTTCTCGCCCGAAGCAATCTTTCGATAAAGCTCAAAGACCTGTTCGCGCGGGGTCAAAACGTTCGCGGCGTGACTTTCGTCGTGGCCCTCACCATGCTCGCCCGCCTCGCCATCAGCATGAGAACCAACCTTCGATGGGCTGATGTCCAGCATGTACTTTTCTGGGTGCTTATGGCAGTCCAAGCACCAAGCCATGCTAAATGGGCGACCTTTCCACGTAATCGCCATCTCCTGAACCGCACCGTGGCACGTATTACAGCTAATCCCGCGATTAATGTGAATCGAGTGATCAAAGTAAACAAAGTCAGGCACCGCATTGACCTTCGTCCATTTGATCGGCTTACCCGTTTCGTAACTGTTGCGCACCGGCTCCAACATCGGCGAATTCGTCCAAATCTGCGAGTGGCAGCTCATACAAACTTCCGTTGCCGGAACGCTAGCATTAGCTTGCTCCTCAACAGTGTTGTGGCAATACCGACAGTCAATCCCAAGCTCCTTAACGTGGTGCTTGTGACTAAAAGGAACCGGCTGATCAATCGGAACCAACGCCTTAGTATTGGCTGGCGAACGGGTAATCAACGACCCAGTCACGATTAACAAAACGGGCGTACCCGCTGCAATCATCAAACTCATTGTGGCAATTGAGTTTGCGTAAGGTTTAAAGAGTTGTGCCATTCGGAATTCGACCTCCTAAGTGTTGCATGTTCGAGCCTGATTTTTCCGGCTGTGAATCTGGAAAGTTTGGTCGTGATTTCATATCGTCCACACCCGATCCAGTGCAATGACCACAAAAATCAACGCCAAATAAACCATTGAGTACTTGAAAACGGCTCGAGCTTTGTCTTTATCAAAGTTGCGCCAAAGCCCCGCGCACTGAACCAACAAACCAAGGTTCAAAAGACCCGCCCCAACCGCGTAAATCCAACCGGCCTCGCCTTGAACCAGCGGCAAAACACAAAGTAACACCGTAATAACGGCGTAAAGCCCAATCTGCATAACCGTCACACGGTCGCCTTTCACAACCGGCAACATCGGCACTCCTGCTTTTGCATAATCATCCTTGATTAAGATCGCCAAAGCCCAAAAGTGAACCGGCGTCCAGGTGAATATTAGCGCAAAAAGGAACCATGCATACGCACTAAGCTCCCCGGTGACTGCCGCATAACCAACCAACGGCGGGAATGCCCCCGCCGCCCCACCAATAACGATGTTGTGCCAAGTTCGGCGCTTAAGCCAAAGCGTGTATACAAAAACGTAACAGAGCAAGCCACAAAGAGCCATCATCGCCGCCAAAGGATGAGCCCCATACCAAAGCAAAGCCGTCGAACCAACAATCAAAACCGCCGCAAAAATACTCGCCGCCCGATCAGAAATTACGTGAGTAATAGTTGGCCGCTTAGCCGTGCGCTCCATCGCAACATCCAAATCTTTCTCGACCAACATATTGATCGTATTCGCCGCCCCCGCAGACATATATCCACCGACACAAACGATCAAAATCAGCAAGAACGAGGGCGCCCCTCGCGCCCCAATAAACATCGCCGCGACTGTCGTAAACAACAACAGCGAAATAACCCTTGGCTTTGTCAACGCAATATACGCCTTGACCATATCTCGACCCGAGATTTTTTCTCGCGGCTCTTCACTCATCGGCTGATGCTCTACAGCTTCGAGTTGCTTGGGCATCGTGTAGACCGCTAACATCACAAGCGCGATCCAGTTCGCCAGTGCAATCGCCAAGTGCGTAAGCTGCATCCAAACCGGGGCACTCGCCACCAAGTTCATCGTCCCAAAACCCATCTGGATAATGTAAAGCCAAATTGTCCAGCGACCCCAGTTCTCGACTTCCTCGTTCCCTTTTCGCTGCTCCATCGCCATCCGGCAGGTCAACAACAACATCAAACCCGCCGCCATCGCCATCAGCGGATGCAACAAACCACCCTTCAGTATCGGACTTGCGTCGCTCCCAACGTGCATCTGCACGCGCTCCATAAAAGTGTTCGCCGAGGCCAATTTGGTGTGATAAGCGGTCTTCCCCATCGCCGAAATCGCACCTGTCATCCCCAATGCAAAGAAAGCACCCATCGTCCATTTGAACGATGCCGCTAAACCACCATGCCCCGCCAAACTTGGTACCCGACCACCGCGAGCAAAATAGGCCATAAACGCCATCGAAGCCATCAACGCAAATGTATTGAGCAAATGCATCGGCATCGTGATCGCCCGCGCTAAAGATGTGTCATGCGTGACTAACTTGAAAATAACCAGGATCGCTCCAATCAATCCTGAAACCGTAGTGAAAATAAAGGAAGCCATTGAAGCTTTCCGAGCCGGATGACCTTTAGGGAAAATCCGATAAGCCCAAACCGCAAACCCAACCACCAACAACCAAAGCAATTCCGTGGAAATCCGGTGCGAAGCTTCAATGTAAGTCTTAAGCTGAGCCCCAACCGGAACGATTGTGTTTTCACACATTGGCCAGCCGGTACCGCAACCGTCACCACTCAACGAAGCTCGAACAAACGCACCAAAAAGAATAACCGCAACCGTTAAAACGAGCAACACAAGAGAGCCATTTGCGAACCGCTTAGAAGAGATATGATTTGCACCTTCAACGAGGTTTTTTGAAGACTTCGTATCCAATTCGGCTCGACGGTCGCTGTCAGATGCCATGTGCTCACCTCCATCTAACTTCAAAGTGCCTTGGTCTGTCAAGCAAGAAGGGGGACCAAACGACAAACAACTGCAAAAAGTTCCCTACTTGGCCCATCAAATACAGGTTTCAAGAAAACTGACAAAAAAATACAGATTCAAATGAACCAGCACATTTACCAAAATAAAAAACTAACCCAAACGTCCGATAATAGTATCCTATGGTCGTGAAATTTTTTTTAACGACCGCCGCGATGGCAATGATTGGGGCCGCGCAAGCCTTTTCAACCACCGCCGACGGAGCCACCGCCCATTACACTTTTTCCTATGGCAAAGCCGGCTTCCACGCAATCCTCGCCGACACCAGTTCTGATTCCATAACTGCCACCGCGCAATTTCACCCCCGGCTCACAAATGTCTGGAACATGATCTCCAAGACCCAACCCGTGGCCGCCATCACCGGGACATTTTTCGCCTACGAAAGCCAACAACCTGTCGCCGACATCGTCATCAACGGCGAACAAAAAGCCACTGGCTACCGAGGCTCCATCCTTGCTATCGACTGGTACGGCAAAGTCAGCATCCAAGACGCTATCACCCGAAAACCATTCGACTACATCTCTTACCGATACGCCATGCGTGGCGGCGTCCGTGTCGTTGATAAGGGAGTTGTCAATCCAAACCCTCGCGCCCAAGGCTTCACTGACCCTGCAATCTGGGGCTCAGCCGCCCGTACCGGTGTCGGGATCACAAAAAGCGGAAAAATCATTCTCGTCGCCACCACAAACAAGGTCACCCTTTCGACCCTCGGAAAAGCCTTTAAATCTCAAGGTGCCGTCGATGCCGTCTCCCTTGATGGAGGTGGTTCCACAATGCTTTACTTCAACGGCGATCTGAAAATTAGTACCAGTCGGGGCCTCTGCAATCTCTTCCTCATCGAAAAGAAGAGTGCCTTCGATAGCGAATTCAAATCCTATCTCAGCCGCATCTCCGAAAACCAAACCCGAGGTGCCCTTCAAAGCGTGCTCTCATCCTACACAACTCCCCGCTAAAGGTAGACTCGCGGCGCATTGGATCAGCCATCGCTCGCCGTGATTATTCCGGCTTATAACGAACAAGAACGCATCGGCCCCACCCTCACCCGAGTCGCCGAATACTTCGCCAACTACCCCGAAACATGGCAAGTTTTTGTCATTAGCGATGGCAGCAGCGACAACACCAACCAAGTGGTTGAACAATTCGCTTCTAACAATCCTAACTTCGCCCTCTTGGCATATTCACCCAACCGAGGAAAAGGATACGCTGTTCGTCACGGTATGTTACAGGTTCAAGCCGATTTCATACTCTTTTCCGACGCCGATCTTGCGGCCCCCATCGAAGAAATCACTAAACTTCAAGCGGCTCTGAACGACAAAGTAGGCATCGCGATAGGAAGCCGCCCTCTCAAAGAATCTACTCTCGAAATCCGTCAACCTTGGTACCGAGAAATGCTCGGCCGAGCCTTTAACAAAGCTGTCCAACTTCTCGCTGTCAAAGGTATCGATGACACTCAATGCGGATTCAAAATTTTCCGCAACGACATCGCTAAGGATATATTTTCGCGTTGCAAATTAGACGGATTCGGTTTCGATTTTGAAAGTCTCATCATCGCCCGCGACCTCGGATACACCATCGCCGAGGTTCCCATCCGGTGGTCACACCAAGAAGGCTCAAAAGTAATCCTTCTTCGCGATGGCCCTCGAATGCTCCGAGACCTTATCAAAATTAGGATGTGGGGCAAATCGAAACGCCTCCAAAAACGAGATGAATCCTAACGAGTATCGAAAAATGCGCGAACTCGAAGATCACTATTGGTGGTTTATCTCGCGTCGCGAACTCGCCCTCACCCTTTTAGATAAACACCTCCGATCTTCCAAATCCGCTATGCTCGATGTCGGTTGCGGCACCGGAGCCGTACTCACCGAACTCGAAAAACGCGGTAAAGCTGTCGGAGTTGACCTCAGCCACGATGCGCTCACGTTTTCCAAAGAGCGTGGACTTAACCATTTGGTTTATGCTAATGCTGAACAACTACCCTTTGGCAACGCCCAATTCGACGCCGTCATAAGCCTCGACACCATCGAGCATGTGCCCGATCACGAATCTGCCGCCGCCGAGATCTACCGTGTCCTCAAACCTGGTGGCGTTTTTGTCATGAACGTCCCCGCATTCAATTGGCTCTGGGGACCACACGATGTTGCCCTCATGCACCAGCGCCGCTACACAACCCAAAAGGTTCGCGAACTATTGGAAATGCAAGGATTCCAGATCGAAAAGCTCTCTTACAGTGTGTTCTTTCTTTTCCCCGCTGTAATGCTTCGCCGACTAACAGAAAAATTTCAAAAGGGCGATGCAAAAGTCAAGCTTCCACAATTCAGTGCCGGCACAAATCAACTCCTGACTAAACTGATGCGCGCTGAAAGTCGCTTATTTCAATCTCTCAACCTCCCTTGGGGGTCAAGTGTCGTCTGTGTGGCCCAAAAGCCAAACATCACTGCCACCAAAATCGTAAAATAACCAAATGCCCAAATTTCGAGTCGGATGCGTCCCTTATGTAAACGCCGCACCTCTCATC
>JAPUDU010000340.1 GCA_027492935.1 Fimbriimonadaceae bacterium | reverse complement strand
ACCACCACAACGACTCAATCTTCGGCAAATTTAAAGGGTCAATCGGTCGCAAAGATTCTGGCCGAATCGCCTTCACGTTAAAAGCATGAACATACTCATGAAAAATCAACCCCGCCATCTGGTTCGGATTCTTGCCCCAAAAACCAAGCCGGCTGCTCGTACCATGCTCTAAACCCGCCGGAAATCCACCAAAGATTCCAAAGAATGTGTCCCGCTGATACGGCAATTCGCCAAACTGCTTGAATCCTTCTTCAACCGCTTTCTGAGACACATCCGCAAACGCCTGAGCATTAACTCCATCAATGCTCCCCACTGCAACAAAGTAGTGTGGAATCTTATCCACCACAAACTTAACCTTCTCAATCTTAGGCGCAAAAACAAACGGAGAATCACCCATTGTTTCATGGTTTTTCGCCAGCATCACGTGGCCTCCATCCCGAACCAAATCCTCTATCGCTCCATGGAAATCCCACCCCCCCGGGCCATCTGCCACAACCTCAACTGGCTCGTTCAGCATCCCATCTGCAAATCCCAAAACCCCTGCCGGATTCACAAAAATCTGATTCTTCGATACCAACAAATTGTCGCTAAAATTCCCTCTACTCTGTTTCACCCGGTATTTAACCGAATCCCATTTTTCCGCTCCAATAAACCCGTTCAACCCCTCACGGCCCGAAAGCTTGATCTCTTCCCCTTCCTTAAAAAACGAAATCTCGGTAATCGTCTTCCCAAAATCCCATCGCTGATAATCCCCCGGAATCCATGCACTCATCCAAAATTTTGTTGCCGTCTTCCCTCTTGGCAACTTCATTTCGATCGAGCTCGTACCCGATTCCATATCAAATTTCATTGAGTACTGCACCCGGTCGACGTCTGCCGAAGCAAACACCCCCATCAGCAAAACTGCAACTAAACCGAGCCCGCGCGCCACTTTTCTATAATCTCCTTTTCTTGTTCGACGTCCATACCCCCCTTCATGGGTCGCCCTCGCCCCGTTTCTTGCATCCATTTCCATGTATCCCGCATAGAATCAATCAACGGACGCTCTTTCAATCCTGCCCCGACCGCCTTCGTCGTGTCTCCCAAACTCGCATCCGGCGGCAGCAAACTTGGCAAATGCGTCCATCGATATGCCCCCATATCCGCCATCTGATCAACCGGAATTTCAATCTCATCAACATCAACCCCAATCTCAGCTACAAACGTCCGCATCGCTGCACGCAAATCACCAAACGTCGCCCGAAATTTGTCCACGTTGTAGACCCCGGTTAATCGCCGTTCAATGCACAATCCAAAAAACTCAGCGAAATCCCGAACATCTAAACCTGTGATCGCCGCTCCATCCTGATCCCCAGGAATCGCCATTTCTCCGCCTTCGCTCAACCGCAAGGGCCAATATGCAAACCGATCAGTATGATCGTTCGGGCCAATTATCACCCCCGGGCGAAGAATTGTCGCTTTATCACCCCATCGCTTCAAAACGGCTTCTTCGCACAGAACCTTGTACGCCCCATAGTTCTCGTTCGTCACTGGTTCGTCAATTCCCATACCGTCCGGCAAAGTCTTCAACGGCCCATCCTCCGGCAGCTTTTGAGTGTCCCCCTGATCATAAACACTAATCGTGCTCACATAGACAAACTGCTGAATCGAATCGCTCAATACCTCGTTCAATCGTTCCGTCTGATGAAGCAAATACGAGTTGACATCCACCACGACATCCCACTCCCGCGCTCCAATTGCATCCAGCGATTCATTTCGATCCCCAACAATCGTTTCCACCTGGTCAAACAATCCAGGATTTGTCTTTCCCCGATTAAAGTGAGTTACCTCATGCCCAGCTTTTAAAAGCTCTTCCGTAAAGTACCGACCCACAAACTGGGTTCCCCCCATCATCAAAACGCGCATTTCTCAATTTACTCCAAATCCAATACTCACACGATGTTCAGATCGTTTCCCTAAATGACCTGCACGCACAAGCCTCAAACACCAAAAGATTGAGCGACTCTCATAATGTCCATCGCAAATGCGGGCGGCTGATAAATCCAAGCTCTAAACCGAGCCACACTTATGAAAGCAATGGCCAAGCGCTCGGTTCAAAGAAGGCAATCCTTTAAGATTGCCCCTTTCTTCAAACAGCACAAACCAACTTCAAAAACCGGGCATAACCCCACGAACCGATAGCTTCAATGAATAGACCCCTTTCCGAGCCGTAACATAAAGCACATCCCCATCCTTTCCGCCAAAGCAAAGATTTGCTGGCTGTTCCGGGAACTTGATGTTCTCTAGTAACTCACCCGATGGCGAATAAACATTCACTCCATCCCAACAAGCCGCCCAGATACGACCTTCCTTATCAACCCGTATCCCATCCGGCCCCGGCGAATCAAACTTCTTAGTCTTTTTCAACTCCGCGCCTGGTTTATACTCAAAAACGTCAATCCCACTATCCCCGCTGTCCGCTACGTAAAGTGTTTTCCCATCCGGTGAAAAAACCAAACCATTCGGTTGATTCCGCCCTTTATAAATCTGCCGCAGCTTCCCTTCTAGATATTCATAAACATATTTACCGTCCAATTCCATCTGGTCAGCCCGAATCCCATAACTTGGGTCACTAAAAACCACTGCACCCGACTTATGAATTGCAATGTCATTGGGAGAGTTCAACCGCTTCCCATCAAAATCCATGAGCAAAACCTTGACAACCTTATCTCCATCATAAAGGTCAACCGAGCGTGAACCATGTTTGCAACTCCACACAACTCCATTTGAATCAAGCGTATTACCGTTAGCTTGTTCCGTTTTTTCACGCCAAACCGTTACCGATTCACCATCATAAACATAAATCTTAGATGCCGGAATATCACTAAAAATCAGCCGATCTCCCTTGACCCAGCATGGCCCTTCCGTAAATTGATATGTCCCCGGAAGCTTAACAACCTCCGCTCCCGGGGAAACAAAACTCTGTCCTATTGTCATAAAAATCAAACCCGCGATCATGAAGTTGGATTCTCCACAAAATCACCGCCACGACACCGCTTCAAGTAATTAAGACCATGAACTTGGCCCGTCATTTCGAGTTCATCCCGATAAACCGGGTCATGCCAACCTTCAATATCAATCGAACCCGTCCAACCATTCATTCTCAAAATCGAAATCACATCGCTCCAATTCGTATCCCCGAAGCCCGGTGTTCGGTGATGAACCAAATATTCGCCGCATCGGATCCCATCGCGCTTCACCTTGTCCCAATCAATCGTTGCATCCTTCCCATGAACATGAACGACTTTGCCCACCCACTTTCGCAAGTTCGGCAACGGGTCAATCAAACTAACCATTTGGTGGCACGGCTCCCACTCAAGTCCAATGTGGTCAGAAACAACTGTGTTAAACATCATTTCCCAACCGCGTGGTGAGTGCGCGATATTCCAATTCGGTTTATCCCAGTTCCCGCCCATATCACAGTTCTCAAAACCAATCTTCACCCCATGGTCTTCCGCCATCTTTGTTAGCGGCCCAAACACTTCACCAAACCGCCCCATCGTATCGCCCACGGAAGTATCCGGCAAGCAACCCGTAAATCCACAAACCGTTGTTGCTCCCCAAGCCCCCGCCGATTGAATCAAAGTTTCCCAACCCAGCCGAGTCACCTCGTCGGTCATCGGATTCCCATAAATCCCAATACTACTAATAATCGCCTTGTCTCCCAACAAACCCTTGACCTTATTCGCCAATTCCGTCTGCCCCGCAACCGTATCCTGACCCTCCGCCAATTTCGCCCAGTTCGTTAACTGAAAACTCTCAAACCCGTGCCCCAAAATCTGTGGCAGATAGTTCTCGCAACCCTCCATCTTTGCCAACGTCCCAATGCGAATATCTTGATGTCCAACTCGGCTCATATCCTCCCAGGTTTACCCGATTCAATCTAAATCTGCGCCACGACTCTCTAAATGTTCACTCGATCAAACATTACTCTGACGGCACAAGCTGACCATTCCCAACCATGAACGGCGAAACATAATTCGAACGCTTGCATATCTGCTTCCATGGTTGATCAAACAGTGTCAGTGTCAAAGGTTCTTGCTGATTTTCTGCCTCTGGTAAGGTCAAAATCGCATAGCCCATCGTTGCACTTGCAGAGCGCATCCTCATCCAACTTGAATCAAGCTTAAAAACTCCATCTTTGTCCATCATTTTCATTGGAACCGGCGTCAAACCGAAATCACGCGACGCGGGCCAATTTCCCTGCTTTTGTCTAAGGCGAACCGACTGGATTGCTTGAGTCATCAATGCTCCTCGAACATTGATAACCGCAATCGACTTGCCCAGATCGTATCGGCCCAACACTCGCTTTGTGTAATCTAATGAACTCTTAAAATCAATCCGTTCCTCAACATAAAGCAAGCTCTTTACATCATCAAAAGAAAGATCATTATAAATTTTCTTTACCAGAGCTGCTTGCTTCTCATATTGCTCCGTGCTCGGCGTTCGATCCTGATTTTTCGTTTGAACATGAG
>JAPUDU010000339.1 GCA_027492935.1 Fimbriimonadaceae bacterium | reverse complement strand
CCTCGAAGCAATCGATATCAAGTCCGCCGAAACCGTTTTCGGTCCTTCCGGATGGACTAACTCTTCTAAAAATCTCAATCCATACAGCGGTATTGATGTCAAAGGCAAAATTGTTCTTACCGATAGCACCCTGCCGGAAGGAGTAACGGTGCGAGACACTTTCCAAGATCGCACATGGGTGAACCCGCAAACATCTGCGATGAATAATGGTGCTCTTGCCGTGATAACAATTTCCACCACAGAGACTAATCCGCAATGGACACGGCAATTAGAACGAATGACTAACGAAGCTCGATATTCACTTTCTGGCAACACCCAAAAGTCAATTCCTGTCATCCAAGTCACCCGAGAGCTAGGAGCCGCGATCAAGACCGCTGCCCTCAACGCCGCTTCGCCGAATTCAGCATCACCCGCACCAACAGTTAATCTCAAACTCGATGTTCAAACCGAGACAACCACCGCCAGCAACGTGATCGGAATCATTCCTGGTAGCGACCCAACCTTAAAGGCAGAATACGTTGCCCTTGGCGCGCATTACGACCACGTTGGGATCGGTCGGCCTGATGCCACTGGCGACACAATCTACAACGGTGCTGATGATGATGGATCAGGAACCGTTGCCATGATCGAAATTGCTCGTGTCCTCGCAACTGGAACCAGGCCAAAGCGGTCAACCGTCTTCGTCTGGCACTGCGGTGAAGAAAAAGGACTCGTTGGCTCAAGGTTCTTTGCCAACAACCCAACCATCAACCTGAAAAATCTGATCATCCAAATCAACATGGATATGATCGGAATGGCAAAGAAGCCTGGCGACACAAGTCGAGCAAATGCTGAGTTAACAGCCACCGATGAAATCTATGTCATCGGCCCCAAGTTAATCAGCACCGACATAACGCGAACCCTCACTGCTGTGAACAACGCGACAGTCAAAATGAAGCTCAACGAAAAGTACGACACCACCACCGACCCCAACTCCTTCTACACCCGAAGCGATCACTACAGCTACATCGAAAAAGGTGTTCCTGCAATCTTCTTGTTCAGTGGTGTCCATGAGTTCTATCACCAACCAGGTGATGAAGTAGAAGTCATCGACTTCGACAAACTCACCATGACAGCCAAGCTCTTGTACGGACTGGCATATGAGTTCGCAAACCAACCACAACGACCAAAAGTTGATGGCCCGCTGAAGAACCTTTTCGGCGGAACTCAGTAATCCACTAGCAAAGAAAAGCCTGCGTTACTTTCCAGTAGCGCAGGCTTTTTTCGTAAGTTCACCGCCTCTCAATCAATTTGACGATAACACTCGCGTAGCCGACATATTTTTCAGCTCAGCCTGCGAATCCCGCTCTTTCCCTCTCCCCCTCACCACCCGTTGATAATCTCCGTTCGGCAAACCTTGCCACGCCTTCTTATTGTCTTCGAGTGCCAATCCAATCACCGCATCGCGCAAATAGTCAATCTGATCCGGATCACTCACCGGAACCAAAACCTCAATCCGGCGATCCAAGTTTCGACGCATCATATCCGCGCTCCCAATCAAAGCTTCCTCTTCTCCGCCATTTTCAAAGTAATAAACACGACTGTGTTCAAGGAACCGTCCAACCACACTTACGACCCGAATATTCTCGCTCAGCCCCTCAACTCCTGGCCGCAAACAACAGATCCCCCGCACGATCAAATCGACAGAAATCCCGGCTTGACTCGCTTCATAAAGCGCATCGATAACTTCTGTGTCAACCAAAGAATTCAATTTAAACGCAATTCTTCCCCGTCCGGTTTGCCGAAAAACTTCAATTTCGCGTTCGATTCGATCGATTATCCCTTCACGCAAATCCAGCGGAGCCACTAAAAGCTTCCGGTACTTAACCTGCCGACTCATCCCCGTTAAATAGTTAAACAACTCAGTAATGTCTTGGCAAATTTCCGGATCAGAAGTAAACAATCCCACATCAGTATAAAGTCGTGCTGTGCTCGGATTATAGTTTCCGGTTCCTATATGAGCATAACTGCGTAAGCCATCTTCATCTTTCCTAACAACCAAACACAACTTACAATGAACCTTCATATCAACGGTGCCGTAAGTGACATGAACCCCGCTCCGCTCCAAAGCCCGCGACCAAACAAGGTTATTACTCTCATCAAAACGAGCCTTCAGCTCAACCATTACCGCAACTTGCTTCCCCGCCTCCGCAGCTGCCAACAAACTTTCAACTACTGGTGACTCCGAACCAACTCGATAAAGAGTCTGCTTAATCCCAATAACCTTCGGATCAGTCGCTGCCGACCGGATAAATTCCTGCACCGGCTCAAAATCATCGTACGGCTGATGAATCAAAACATCGTGAGCGCGAATCTCATGAAACAAGCTTTCACTTGAACAATACCGATCATTGCGATAAGGCAAAAATGCCTCAAATTTCAAACTCGGCAAATCGATCGCCGCTAACTCCCACATAAAATCAAAACTTACCAACCCATCAACCAAAACCGTATCCATTTCATGGAGTTCTAAGTTCTCCATCAAAAGCTTCATCCCCGCGGTTGGCATTCCCTTTTCAACTTCCAAAAACACTGGATCACCAAACCGCCGCATCCTCAAAGTTTTCTCAATCGCATCGATCAAGTCAGCCGCTTCGAGTTCACGAATCTCAATGTCTGCATCACGCACAACGCGGAAAAGGTGCGAACTCTGCACGCGCACCCCTGGGAAAAGATGCCCCAAATGCTCCTGAATCAGCCTTTCCAACAAAACAAATTCGTTCACCCGACCCGGCACCGGAATCAACCTCGGCAAAACCGTCGGAACCTTTATCCGCGCCCACTGCGTCGAACCATCCTCGCCTAAAGCCACTGCCAAGTTCAAACTCCGATTACTAATAAAAGGAAAAGTCATCGTTGGCGCCATCATCAGCGGAGTCAAAAGCACAAAGATATCTCGTTCAAAGACCACTGTCAATTCTTTTCGTTCCGCTTTTGTTAAGTCCTCAACCGCATGTAACTTAACGCCAGATTTTTGCAAATCCTCTTTCAGTTCTTCCCAAATCTCTGTCGCCTTCGCGCGCAACGGTCGCACTTCCTGAGCAATCATTGCAAGTTGTTGAGAAGCATCCAACCCATCCGGAGTCAGCTTCGACATCCCGGCGGCTTCTTGTTCAATCAAGCCTGATACTCGAACCATATAAAACTCATCCAAATTAGATTCAAATATCGCCAAAAATTTAACTCGCTCCAAAACGGGATTGTCTTGATTCCCCGCCTCAAACAAAACCCGTCGATTAAACTGCAGCCAGCTTAGCTCACGGTTGATATATCTTCCCGCGTCGCTCATTTACCCTGCCCCGTAATCCAATCCGTCTCCATGCGATCGCCCATCTCCAAAATCGCACCTTCCCGAACACCGTACTGACTCACCTGCGCTTCACTCATTCCAAACAAGCCCATGATGTGCCGTAATACCAAAGACCCCGCCAGCAAAGTTCTAGCCCGGTTGATTTTCACGTCATAGCGATCAACGATAACCTCTGTCTCCAACCGAGAACAATCCCACGCCAAAAAATCTAATTCCGTAACGTGCAAATGCTTGTCACCATCCGGATGCATCGCACGCCAAAGCCCTCGCGCCACACCCCCACACGCCACAATCCTTTTCACCGATGGATAATCTCCCAATACATCACATTCAAACTGAATAATCTCCATAGCTTTGTTAAGAGAATGTTCAAGCGGAGGCTGCTCCATCAAACTCCTCGCTTTGAGCGTTCCCGATCCAATTGGCAAGCTTGTTAAACGTTCGATCTTCCCGCCTACACAAAAAGCAACCTGAACGCTCCCGCCCCCAGCCTCAACCATGAGCATCGGCTCATCCCCATTACAGTCCATCCGCGAACTCCGATAGCTCAGTTCCGCTTCCCGTAGTGGAGAAATGACATCCATCTCAATGCCATGTTGCTTCTTAATCAACGCCAAAATCTCGTCGTGATTGGAAGCTTTTCGCATCGCCTCAGTTGCAAAAAACGATGAAGCATCAACCTTGTATTCATCAAGCAAAGAACGGAAACGCCCCATCGTTTCCATAAGCTCCTTCACCTTAGCCGGTGGAATCTTTCCTTCCCGGCCAACAACTTCACCCAGCGAAAGCCACTCGCTTTGGTTTACCAACCGCTTCAACCCCGAATTAGTCAAATGACCAATCAACAAGTGTGCGGTGTTGCTTCCCAAATCCGCAGCGGCAATAAGGCGACCCATCACCTACCAGTATGGCAGGTGATGAAACCTTCTACCAGCGGGTTGTAACGGTGTACTTAACCGTCTTCACTTCGTTCGCTTTAAGAGGAACTGTGAATTCGTAAGTGTTGCTATCAATCTTCACTGGTTCAATGTTCGCATCCGAAATCTTATGCTCGTACCAATGCCGTTCAAGGACCGTTACAGTCTCCGGCGTTTCTTTGCGGTTACGAACTTCAATTTCATATGTTTCGATTTCCCCGCGAATATCGTTTCCGGTTCGAATCCACTTAAAATCTGTTCG
>JAPUDU010000338.1 GCA_027492935.1 Fimbriimonadaceae bacterium | reverse complement strand
GCCGTCATCGCCATTCCTAGTGAAAAGCGCCACAACCGCTGGAACAACGCCAAGCGAAATGCCGGTGACTGGGAGACCGCCTCGGAGATCATGCTCCAAACTACCCTCCGAGTTGCAAAGGTCTGAACGGCTGCAACCATCGCCTGCACCGCGAAAAACCAGACCAAGTCTGCCCGCCAGAACAACACTGCGGCGCCACAACCATAGCGGAGACTGTTTCCAAGGATCTGCAGAGCGTTCATTCGCCCATGCTCCTGCAAACCCGCCAGGCCGTTCGAGTAAAGGGCACAAGGGAATTGAAAGCCCAGGGCGATCGCCATCAGGCGGATGGCATGACCAATTGAAGCATTTGAAATTGTTTGTGATTTAAGCCAGTGGCTACCAACCCATCCAGCTGACAACACGAGGGCCAATGCCATGAAAATCGCGACCGTCCAGTAGACAGTCTCCAAGGTTCTAAGGAGATCCCGTTTGAATGAATGGGTGTTCAGATCCTGCCGGGAATCGGCGAATTCCCTGACCAATGTGGCGCCCATTCCGACATCCAAGAGCCCCATCATGACCTGCATCATCAACCACAAACCCAGGATGCCGTAGCCCTCCAAGCCCAGCCGTGAGATATACCAGGGGGTCGCAAGCACGATCAGAATGCCTGCCCACAGCCCACCCGCAAGATTCCAAAAGACGTTTCTCACGGAACGGCTGGCAAGCATCGCTGAGTTGCATTGATGGACTAAATTCAATTTTTCACCAACTCGATCGAAATCATCATTTCATTTAAGCCTATTCATTAAAACAAGATGCCAAAACATTTGAAGCATCGGCATGACACCATTCACTCACGTAAACAAAGTCTTGCTTTGGTGATTGAATCACCACGAGCTCCGAAGCAGGCTGTATTGTAGCCAAGATCAATTTTTTGGGCGATGAAGGTAGCCGAGTAGAATTCGTAAAACGGTGTCGCTTACGTTAGGCTGTAAATACTCCCTTGGAGGAACCCACTCTTTAGTCTCTCCCGTTGTGAGTTTAACCAGCTGTATGATCTGCTCGGGGTCGGCGCCACTAAGCACCGCGCTTCCGCATTCGATGGTTTCAGGACGCTCGGTGACATCTCGAATCGTGACGCTGGGGACGTTGAAGATGGCGCATTCTTCTTGAACGGTACCGCTGTCACTGAGGACGCAAAAGGCCGATTGCTCCAATCGGATGAAGTCGAAGAAGCCAAAGGGTTCCAGGAACCGCACATTTGGGTCGCCCTGATCAAGGCCCAACGTTTGCATGCGAATACGAGTACGAGGATGGGTGCTGACAATGACAGGAAAGCCATACTCGCGGTGCAAGCGGTCAAATGTGGTGGCGAATGATCGCAGCCGATCTTCGACATCCACGTTCTCGGCACGATGCATGGTCACCAGGAAAAAGGCCTTCTCCTTGATGCCAAGGTTGTCCAATACCCTCGACTGCTGAATTTCAGCCGCATGGTAATTAATGACTTCGAGGATTGGATTGCCGGTGACATAAATTTGATTCCCCGGAATCCCCTCCCGCAAGAGGTTTTGTCGGCTCCGCTCGGTGTATGGCAGCAAGACATCACTGGAGTGGTCGATGATGCGGCGGTTGACCTCTTCTGGCACACGGTCGTCATAGCACCGATTGCCAGCCTCCATGTGGAAGACGGGCACACCTAGGCGTTTGGCCACAATGGCAGCTAGACCACTTGTGGTGTCTCCTAGAATAAGCATCCTGTCAGGGCAGATCTCTCGAATTAGACGCTCAGTGTGATTCAGAATCACCCCGACCTGGTCTCCAAAGGTCCCATGGGCGCCCAGGATGTGATCGGGATTTCGAACCTTAAGTTCTTCAAAAAACAGCTCATTGAGCCTGTGATCAAAATTCTGCCCGGTATGAACCAGGGTGTGGGAAACGTGTTTATCAAGCTTGGATATGACACGACTTAATCGAATAATTTCAGGTCTTGTGCCAAGTACCGTCATCACTTTCATGCGTATCGTCTCCTCGAAGATTTTGCCCACTCCGCAAGCTCTTTAACCATCTGTGCAAGCGTTGGGGGTTCGGAATATCCAGCTGCCACCCAAAGCGCTTCATTCAACTCTGGATTGGAGGTTGCCAAGGACCGATCCACAGCCTGTGGAGCAGGTTGTATATCAACCCGAATGTCCGCCCTGCCAAAGGACCGTTGGAATGTCTCAAGCAATTCACCCTTGGTGAGAACATCACCTGGGGTTATATGACAGAGATTGGGAAGGATGATGTTATCCCTCATAACGCCCATACAAATTTTGGCGAAGTGAAGCGTAGTCAAGCCATTCCAGTAATGGTTCGAAAAGCCCCGCACAAGGGCTCCCTGGGGGTGCCCCAGAAACCATTCCAGAAGCGATAGCCGGTCCTTCAACTCAGGCCCAATGATGGAACACCGCAGATGATGCAACTGCTGGGCGTGGACCTCACCAAGACTTTTGGATTTTCCATAAACATCTAAGGCATCATGTGGATCACTTTCACGATAGGAACCCCTGGCACCGGAGTAAACGCAATCGGTGGCAATCTGGATAACCCTGCAACCAGACTCCTCCGCCGCACGAGACAGGATGTGGGGAAAGAGAGCGTTAATTCGAATGGCACGCTCTGAGGACGCCGCCTGGTGGTCGACCATATGGTGTTTGATAAGGCCAATGCAATTCACAGCCCAATCGCACCCAGTCAGCACCCGAACAATTTCGTCTTGGGTGCAGGTTTCTGCATCGAGAAGCACCACCTGGGCAGTTGATGCCACGCTCTCTACAGCCTGCTTGCGAGCAGTTGCGATCAATTCAAGATCTGGAGCAGTCTTGAACACGTCGAGCACAGTCGAGCCCAACATACCAGAAGCACCTAACACGGCGACTTTCATGATTTTCCCGTTCGGAGTTGTAACTGGTCAGCCCACATCTTCGACGCGGCCACTCACCAGTAGATCCTGAATGAATTGCAGCTTGCGAAGCAGTTCAACCATCCCATCCACATCCAGGCGGCGCGTGTTCTCTGAAGTGTAATCAGCCCCTGACGAAATGGACGTTTCACCTTGACTGAAGTACTGACTGTAATTTAAGTCCCGGCTGTCAGACGAGATGGAATAGTACCCCCCCAAATCCCGAGCGCGCGCCATTTCTTCTCGGTTGACGAGACACTCATGTTTCTTTTCGCCATGACGCGTTCCCACAACCTGAATTTCAATGTCTGACTGCAACACCTGCTTCATGGCCTCCGCCAAGACCAGGATCGTGGCAGCTGGGGCCTTCTGGACAAAGGTCTCTCCCTGATTCGCATGTTCAAATGCGAACAGAACGAGGTCTACCGCCTCCGGTAGCGACATCATGAAACGGGTCATGTCGGGATCCGTAATCGTCAGCGGCTTACCGGCCATAATTTGTCGCGCAAACAAAGGAATCACAGATCCCCGGCTCGCCATGACATTGCCGTATCGGGTATTGCACAGACAAGTCCTTTCGACACTTACATTCCGACCCATTGCAATTGTGACTTTCTCCATCAATGCCTTACTCATACCCATTGCATTGATTGGATATACGGCCTTGTCGGTACTCAGCACCACCACCCGCTTGACTCCGTGCTCAACGGCCGCTCGCAATGTATTCTCGGTTCCGAGCACATTCGTTTTTACGGCCTCCAATGGATAGAATTCACAAGACGGAACTTGTTTCAGAGCTGCAGCGCTAAAAACATAATCCACCCCGCGCATGGCTGAATGAACGCTGTCGTAATCTCTCACGTCTCCAACATAGAATTTCAACTTTTCGCTATGATACCGATGCCGCATGTCGTCTTGTTTCTTCTCGTCACGGCTAAAAATGCGAATTTCACCAATCTCAGAGTGGAGAAAGCGGTCTAGTACGGCATTCCCAAAGGACCCGGTGCCTCCCGTAATCAGTAACGTTTTATTCTTGAACATGTTTGCCCCTTCGCCTTTGGCAGACGTCCGAATTAATAATGGTTACCCTCACTCCGCACGAAAGAAGGACACCAATGACTCGCGGAAAGTCCAGGCAACAGATGAAATCGCAACCACAAAAAAGGCCGCAATAACGATCATGGCCCGAGACGGCCTGCTCTTTTCTATTGGGAGATTCCCGGAATCAAGCACGTTAAGTATTGGGATATCATTTTTTTCTTCCAAGAGCGCCTGCTCACGATTCATTGCCAAGGTTGTTACCAACTGCTGGCGCAGTCTCAGCTCTGTCTCGAATCGAGTCCCTTTCAATCGAATGCCCGGGTCAGCACTGCTCTGGAAATTGCGATTGACTTCCAGGAACCGGCGAAAAGCCTCCTCGGCCAAATCCATTTCAATGCGTGCATCAGCCAACCGCGCTTCGGCAAACAGTGCCTTGGCGCCCCCGCGAGTGCGACCCTTCTCTTGCAGAAAGACTTCAAGCAGCTTCGAGGCACGCTGCACAACCAATCTAGACAGCTCAGGGGATTTGGTTTCTGCCGAAATTGAGATAACTTTCGTCTTCGTATCACGGG
>JAPUDU010000337.1:1465-4626 GCA_027492935.1 Fimbriimonadaceae bacterium | reverse complement strand
CAAGCGACAACTGTCCGTTCGTCGGATCAAAAGTCAAAGTACCGCCACCGGTAACTGTCGTTCCGTTTGATGAGCTAACTGACCAAGTCCATTCATTAGGCGTTGCCGATTCGGTCAAAGTCAAGTTAATATCATGAGCTGCACCAAGCGAATCGTAAACCCGAACTACGCTTGATGTAGTTGCCGTACCAGGAAGTTGAAATTCTCGGCTATCAAGGTTTCCTGCCCAAGTAATGTCAGTTGTTTCTTGAACCGCAGTTCGAGCCCCAATCGGAATCGTCAAAGCACTCGCCGGAGTGATTGGGCGGTTTGTATCAACTTGGCCCGATGCCGGATCAGCCAGCCAACCCATCAATCGCTCACCCGTCGCACGGTGAACCAAGTCACCATTAGCGTCAAGGTCAAACGATCCATCTCGGGTGTAAGCAATTTGCTCACCATTCGAGACCATAAAGAATCCGTTACCTTGGATTGCAAAGTCAGTCGGTCGGTTGGTCGCGTTCAAAGAACCTTGTTCGGTATTAATATCCGTACCGGCAACCAAAACCCCGAGACCAAACTGAATCGCGTTGGTACCACCAAGTGCACCGGTCGGGCGACTCGCCCCTCGAACCGTCTGTGCAAGCATGTCTTGGAACGTAACCCGGCTACCCTTGTAAGCAGTCGTGTTGACGTTCGCCAAATTGTTCCCAATCACGTTCATGCGCGTTTGCTGCGCTTTGATGCTGGCAACCCCAGCAAGCATGGCCTGTAGCATAATTTTTCTTCCTTTACTTGTTCCGTTTCGATCACAAGGGGAAGACTCAGCCATTCTTGCTTTGTCAAAGCTCGCAACCTTTGCAAGTTGCGACCACCTTTCATAACCCGTGCGATCTATTTAATTATCGGTATGTTTTCTTTCCACTTTTAGTGAAAATTAAACAATCACTGCAGAATCAATGTTTGTAAAAACATTTTCTTTTAAGTGCTCTTGATCCACCGCCGTAATAACTGTTCGATTACGAACACTTACCACTAAAGCGATGTCATCAATCATCACCAAACTTTCTTTCGCGCCTTTCTGAGCTGCTTTCTCAACCCCGTCCAAGACACGTTCCCATTGCGCCGAATCCATCTGAATATCACGGCTCTGCAACCTTGTCTGAGCATGGTTACTCACCTTCAAACGATCGGCAAGTACCGCCTGAAAATCTGCCGCCGCCGACGGACTACCCGTTGACTTTGGCTGAACAACATTACGGTTCTGTAATAGATCCGCAACCTTGTTATTCTGAATCGGACTACTCATTGATTTACTTACCCTGAAATTTCTCGGATACCGCCCATCTCAACTTCAACGATGCCACCATTGGCTTCTTTGAGTCCTAAGATTTGCTTTCCGTCTCGAACCGTAATTCGCGTAACTGTACCAGTTACAAGACTGTTAACGCCACCAGAATCAGCGTCGGTCATAGGGCGTACTGCCGTAACAGTTTTACCAATCATTGCCGCACCATTCAATGTATTCAAGCTTTCTTGCAAGCCATCCATACCTTCAACCTGACCAAGTTGCGCCATCTGCGCAAAGAAGTCACGGTCGTTCATCGGTTCCAAAGGATTTTGGTTTGCTAACTGGACAGTCAGCAATCGCAGAAAAGTGTCCATATTCAGTTCACCTTTTGCTGCCGCTTTGCCACCCATGTTTGAATAAGTGTTAGCACCGGTCGGATCAATCGCGTTCATTAGTCATTCACCTTCTTTATTTAAGCTGCCATATCAACTCGACCATTGCCCGTCGTCCCGTAAGACGTCGTACCAACCGCCAGAGTCTCGGCATTCGTCGAAACTTGTCCCATATTCACGGCGTGCTGAAAATCTTCCCGCGTCGCCTGATCACCGCCACGATGTCCGGCCTGACCGGCATCTTGGCCCAAATGCTGACCGACATTCATCGAGCTCACGCTCGTGCCGCCAGACTCAATCGTCCGCACTAAATCAGCACGGTTCGCCGCAAGGCTATGACGAACTCCCTCGTCACTCGCTCGCAAATCAACATCAACTCGTCCACCCATCGTACGCACAGTTACATCAATCGTCCCCAAATCATGCGGGGTCAAATGAATCTTGATTGTCTGTGGTCTTCGAGCTGCCGCTAAATCCATAACGGCCTGAGCAATCTTCTCACGCGCACCATCAACCGCTTTTTCGGCATCTTGTTGTGTTGCCGTCAAAGCCTTACTTTCGTCCGCACGCTGGGTGCTCTTCGCCATATCAGCACGGAATCCTGATTCAACCGATTCCGCCGGGCTTGAATCGCCCTCTTTCTTATCAATCAAATCGCTTTCTTCAAATTCCGGTGCCAAGTTCGCCGCCATCACGCTCTGTTCGGCGGGTGCAACTGTCTTCGTTCCGATGGCCGCAGAAGTTTTAGATTCTGCTTCCGCAACGACTTCCTCGCTTACTTTGGCTCGGGGAGTTGGCTTCGCCGATTCCGGAGTCACAACTTGCACCGCAGCAGTGCCCGCAACCGTCGCCGCGTTAATCTGATTCGCATCAATTGACTGCACTTGCGGAGTCGCAACTACCGTCGGTTTCACCGCAAAACTTTCCCGAGTCAATCGACCAGCCAGCCCTTCGATGATTGCCGATGCGGTTTCAACCACTTCAGCCCGAGTCGGAGCCAATTTGTTCAAATCCCGAGCATCTATTGCAGGTGTCGCCTGAGCCGGATCATGAGCTGTTATGTTCGGCAACGGAATACCGGACTTACTTAAACCAGAAATCATCTGATCTTTCGACGGGTCAACCGCTTTCCCGCGAAAATCAATCGTGAGTTGTCGCTCGCTGGCGTGAGCCGAAGTCGGTACGATTCGCGTTTCCGCATCTCGGTCATCCGATCCAGGAACAACTGCGCTCTTCGTCCCCGTCGCGCTCGCATTCTGAGCAATCGCTGCCTCAACCATGCCTGCAATCGGAGCAATGTCGTTAACAACTGCCGCAGGCACCGGAATCGCAACATCCGCTGCAACTAAATCATTTGCTTCCAGACCAGGATTCAACGAAACGCTCAGCGTTTCCTTCGTCCCTGTTTGCTTAATAACCCAATCGCGAACCCCATTCTTAATCGCTTGAGCTAAATCAACATCCGCACTAGGAACCTTTACAATTCCCTTCGGCAAGCC
>JAPUDU010000337.1:0-1455 GCA_027492935.1 Fimbriimonadaceae bacterium | reverse complement strand
CCACCAAATTGAGGATCAATATAACAAATCGCCGGGCCACGAACATCCCCATCATTTGGATTACTTAAATCGCGATCTGCATCAACTGGTTTCGGGCGTTCCCCATAAATCGAACTGTCAGTAAAAGTATTGCTTGCACCAATGTAAGCCGCCGCATCATCCTTACTCAAAGGATTCTTGCTTCCAAAAATGAGCGGTGCTTCCGAAGTTTCAATTTCAACTTCGACTTCCCCATCAACAACGGCTCGTCCGATTTGCCCCACCGACAAATCGAATTCGTATTCCGCACCTTCACTCACCAATTGAGTCGGCTTCAAGCCAGAATTAAGGTCCAGTACAACCAACTGAGCAATCAGCTCGTCCGGGTTAACTTCCTTTTCCTGACCAACAGAGATCGCGGTATCCAGATGAGATGCGAACTCTGTGTCCACGCCTCCGTCCAGCACTTCTGCCGAACTCTGCTTACCTAACGATGCCTGCGATTGCCGATCAACCGATGGTGTTCCCATCAATTGAATCATTTCCATTTCGCGCCTCGTTCCGGGGCTTGTGTTCAATCTTCGGCACACACCCGCACTTTTTACAGGCAATATTTCAAAAAGTCCTCAACCAGACCTCAATCCGACCCGCGAACCCATTGCAATCTCTGCCATACTTTGCGCTAACAAAACATTTTGTTGGAGTCTATAAAAGGCTGGTCGTAGCATCGAGAATATAAAACTCCTTGTTCCCAACCCCAAAACTCTCGGTTTCACCGGAAACCCAAAAACGATTTTTCGTCTGGCGTTCAACTAATGCCCAAAAAGAAAACTGAATCCGAAAATTTGACCCAAGCTGGTCAAAAAGAATCTGTCAAAACGACCGCGACAACCAAAGCTACGGTCGCAACTCCCCGACGGCGCAGAACCGCCGACGATATCCTCTCATCTGTCAACGAGCCACCACAAATTGCTCCTCCCAAGACTCCAGCTAAGAAGCCAAAAACACTTGCTGAAGAACTCGCCGAAGAAGCCGCCGCCCCCAAACCAAAGCGCGTCGCAGCTTCAAAAGCTAAAGTAAAAGAAGAAATCGCCCCCGTTCAACCAGTTCTCACGGAAGAGTCAAAGCCCGCACGAGCTACCCGCACGCCACGCGCACCTCGTATCCGCACAACCGCAACTCCAGTTACCGAGCCCACTTCCGTCGCCGCTCCAAAACCAGAAACAGCACCTAAAGAATTTGCCGAACTCGACGACATTCCGGTGTCATTCCGCTCACGATCTGCCGCGCCAAAACGCGACAATCAAAAGTCACGAGATAACCGCGATTCACAAACCAACCGTGAACAACGCGAACCACGTGAACCGCGTCAGCGAAGAGAGCCGCGCACTCGAAACCAACAAGAGCGCACCCCCGAGCCAGAAAAGCAACCCGTCCGCGAATCAAGGCCCGCATCTGCCGAAGTTGTATCCGATC
>JAPUDU010000336.1 GCA_027492935.1 Fimbriimonadaceae bacterium | reverse complement strand
AGTTCCATCTTGAACCCGAGGAACCTACAACCAAAGTAAAGCCGGCTAAGGTGCTCATCAAGTTTGAAGACATTGCCGCCATAAATACGAATCCCTTCGAACAAGCCATCACCATAGAGGTGGGCGTGATCGGCAGCGGGAACAGTCGCAGTTTCAAGGGGGCTGACTTCGCCGTTAAACCAAACGAGCTTTTGCATAAGGTGGGATTTTACCGGGCCACCGCTGTGACCCTTGCCAATGGTTCGCGGCTTTTGGGCCTGTTCGACGTCATAATAGGTAGGGGCTTTTCCCTAAATACTCAAGAGGAACAAAAAAGTGAAAGCAGGAGCAAAGATTTTTTTATGGATGACGGGCGGGGTAGTCGTTCTTGGCGGGGGAACATTAGGTGTTCTCTATGCCAATTATGATGCCGAAGTGGTGCCTAATTCTTACTTTTTGGCGGGTAAAGAACTAACCGGAAACAAAGCATCGGTCAAACGCTCAGTTGATGAATGGTTTGCTGATTACAGCAATAGAAAAATTGAAATGACCGGTAAAGGGTACGGCAAAAATAAATTTGCTACGACCTTGAACGACATGGGCTGCACGATTGACGCGACAAAAGAAGCAAACCGTGTTGGCTATCAAGACTTCTTTACGAATCTCATCGGCGGATACAAAAATTACAAAGGATCCACTGTTGAAGTTGAGCCAGAGATGCGCTGCGAACTCACGAAAATCGACGATCTCAAAGCGTTCGTGAAGAAGTATAAACCCGAAATTGGAGCAGCTAAGGCAACTTATGCGGGTGGAAAGGTTCAGCTTACGTACGAACAAGTTTCGAACGAGTTGGATGAATCAAAAGTTCAAGCGGCCCTGATTGAGGCGGCGAAAAGCGAAAAAGTAGGTGAGTTGCCATTTACGCATGCACCGAAGAAAGTGCCAGACGAAGAATTAGAAAAAATTACGACGGTCATGTCGGAATTTAAAACGACTTTCAGCGCTGGCAACATTGCACGATCGGCAAACATTCGGTTGGCAGCAACTCGGATCAACGGGTTGATTTTAATGCCGGGAGAATCGTTTAGTTTTAACGATTATCTTGGGCAACGCACCCAGGCGAAAGGATTTCACGTTGCGGGGGTTTACGTTTCTGGTCGGCACGATGTTGACGTTGGAGGGGGTATTTGCCAGGTCAGCACGACGCTTTACAATGCGGCTGTTCGAGGAGAAGTGAAGATTGACAAGCGTTATCCGCACTCACTTCCGGTGCCGTATGTTCCGCTTGGTCAAGATGCGGCGGTTAGTTTTCCAAACCCTGATTTGAAGATTACAAATGATCATGAATTTCCGATTGCTTTGGCGGCAACTCCGGAAAAATCACAGTTGACTTTCAGAATTCTAGGCGCAAGCAAGTCCGAATACACCTACAAATTTGAATCTCAGCTGATTTCATCTTGGTCTCGAGGCGAGAAGATTGTTCATAACCCAGCTTTAGGATATGGCGTTCGTAAAGTGATGGATTCCGGAGGTTCGGGCCGTAAAGTGCGGACTTGGAAGCTTATCTACAAAGATGGCAAGCTGGTTAAGAAGGTCAACATGGGTGACAGCACTTATTCTGGTGGACCGAGAATCATTGCGATGAACAAATCGGCGAAGCGTAAATCCACCAAAACGGAAGTGAAAACCGACACTCCGGTTCCTAGCCTTCCGGTTAGCTCCGGTGAATAGTTAAAGTCTCGATTTATCGACCTTGATCAGTCGGTATTGAGTACCTTCGAAGATGACCTCTCCAACTGTGGAGAGGTCATTACTCCTTAATTCGGGGAAGGTTGCCGCGATGGGTTCAACAAGATAATCAGCCTGTGATTCTCTTAAGAATTCGTTTAGCTTGATCGGGTCTTGAACCTGAAATATCCCATCGGCAACGTACCGGCGCTTATCATATTCGGGAGTTTCGCTCCAGTGACCAGCGTAAGTGTAAACCCCAGCGTATCCGGAAAAGATTGCATTCAAATCGGGCAAGTATGGGGACGTAAATTTGAAGCTGGGATCAGCTGAATTGGAGGCTATGCCTGGTCTCGCCACGAGAATTTTGCGGCCCGGTGTTTCATCCAATTTTTTGATGATTTGACTGACATCGGACGACAAATAGATCGGTTGCATTGTCGTCACCGAGACGTTGTTGCGGATGAAAAGAAACTCACGTTGGAACCAGTAAAGGCTGCTGGCGCAGCAGAGCAAAAAGACGACGCCAGTCACTAAGTTCCGGCGTACACGAAACGATTCGGAATTAACATCTGCTTTGGGCACGGCATGATTGGCAAGCCAATCGAATCCGTATGCGGCCATGAATCCCCAAGGGATCACCAGACCCATAGCCAGCTTGCGTTGGAATAACTGAGGGAAATAGGGAAGCACAAGTCCGACCGCTGCCCACGCGGCAAGGAATTGCCATTTTTTATCTTTCGGCCCTAGATAGACGGTGGCTGTAACCGCGGCAAAAGCAAGAAGCCAAGTGATCGGTTCAAGGAAATAGCTTTTTTCAACGTCGTAGCCTGACCCAGCGATGAAAAGCAGGAATGATACGGAAACCAGGCCAGCGGGTGCGTACCATTTTTTGTTGGATTCTGATTCACCGCGGAATGAAACTGCCCCAAGAAGGAAGAGAGGGAGGATGCCGAAGAGAAGCTGTCGGAAGGTTCCGGAGTAAGTCAGGGTTGCGGCACGGGCTTGAAAGACCGGATCGTTCCGCATCACGTAGAGGAACCACAAAGCGGCTGGGATTGCTCCTAATCCGATTACAGCGGCGCGCAAAGCCCATTTCCAATCGATCGATTTTTGGGCAACCAGAACGGCACCGAACGCAACCAGTGTAAAGGCGATAATGAGGACATCGTAGCTGTGAATGTTCATTAAAAGGAGCATTGCAGCTGCGCCTAAAGGAACAGCCCGCCAACCTTTTTGTGCATCCCAGATTTGGGTTAGTACTGTGATGATGAGGCACAAACTGACCATGAACAAGCCGTTTACAAGGCTAGAAGCAAAAACAAACGCTTCCGGTTGCCAAACGTCAATGGGCAGTCGTTGATCGGTTAATCCGCCGAGCGCTTTTGGCGGGTCTGCAATCCGGCCGAACGCTTGCCACATCATGAACCCGAGTCCACCCCCTAACGTGGCGAGTATCATTCCGGCTTTTGCGACGAATATTGGAAGCTCAATCTTGCGGACAAATCGACCGAGCAAAACGATGAAGAGGAAAGTAAATGCGAGGCGGGCAAGGTTGCTGATGAGAGGAATAGCTATCCAAGCGCCCATGCTCTTGAACAGGTTCGCGAGAATGCCGAGTATCCAGAAATAGATGTGAACGGTTAGTCCGGGTTGGGCTTCCACCGCAAACCGGTTGTCAAACATAAACGAACCATTCATCGCTTGGCGAATCCAAGCGGCATAGACCATTTGGTCGTCGGTACTGAATTGGCTACCAATATAAAATGATCCAGAAGGGCCGGATTGAGCGGCAAGAATCCATGGAATAGCAGCGATGATAGTAATGACAATCGCGAGCCTTAGCGTGAAGCGGCGCAGATTAATGTTGTAGTCGAGCGGTTCGTTTTCGGGCATTTTATGATTCGGTGTGGTGCGGACTACTTAATCGTGCTGAGGTCAACTTCGGAAGGCTCCCTGCCTAAGCTACTGTAGATTGATACGATTTGATTTTCCCAGTCCTTGGCGGCTTGATTTTTTGGATTGATGGCAAGGGTTTGCCGGAATAGCGCGAGAGCAAGTGGATACTTTTCTTTTGCGCCGAGGGCCGGAGAGTTGACGACTACTTCGCCATATTTGAACGTTGCTTCCTCAAGGTTCGACTTGTTTTTTCGGGCATCGAGAAAAGCTTGTTTTGCTGAAGCGAGTTCAGATTCAGCTTGCTCAACCGGAGATTGGGCTGATACTTCTGGATTTGGGGCAAATAGAATTGCCGCCACGAGAGCTGAAATCATGAGGTTAGTTTATCCTGATTGCACTGGTGCTCGGCTAGCTTTCGTTTCTTGCTCAAGATCGCGGAGGTGGAGTTCAAGTGACTGAGCAATGCTGAGGGCTTGCTTACGAGGAACGGGATGACCTTGCAAGCGGATGATTGTAGACATAACCGCTTGAGCATCGGGGTGCATACGGGAAATGACTTCTTGCTCAGAAAGGCCAATGGAAAGGCGATGAGCTTTTCGGACACGATCTAAGGCTGAAGATCGAAGGATAAGAAGTGCGTGGTCGCGGCGGTTGGCACGTTGAAGCGTCACGCTCATCGCATCCATCAACTCTTTGGCGCCGCGTGCTTTTGTGATTTCCCGGCTTGCTACGCCAAAGCGTCGATTGAGCGTGAAAACGATCACAGCTCCCAGAATAAGTGCCTGCCAAAAAGCGGCGGTTGCCCACTTGCCGACTTCATCTAAAGCGGTTCGAGATTCTTGGTTACCGACGCTTGCCTCCGCGATGATAAGCGTTCCACCAGGAGGAAGGAATTTGCGTACTAGCCAGATACCCAGCTTGGCGTTATCTTCTTTGGCAATAAAACGATTTCTCAAGAAGCTTGCATCGGAAACTTTGAGATAAACACCACCCGATTCTTCAGTTAGGTATGCGAGATAATTTTTTCCTTCGAC
>JAPUDU010000335.1:1940-4661 GCA_027492935.1 Fimbriimonadaceae bacterium | reverse complement strand
ATTCCCGGTTTCTTTAATCAGTGCTTCAACGGTTGTCTCATTCAAACCGAGATTCAAAACCGTATCCATCATCCCCGGCATGGAGAACTTAGAACCGGAGCGAACCGAAACCAAAAGTGGCTTTTCAGAACCGCCAAACGTGCGGCCCATTTGCTTTTCAACATCTGCAATCGCTACTTCCAATTCCGCACGGAGAGCGGTGGGCAACTGCTTGCCGTTGTCGTAATACTCGCCGCAAACAGCGGTAGTAATGGTGAACCCCGGAGGAACCGGAAGTCCAATATTGGTCATTTCTGCAAGGTTTGCGCCCTTACCGCCAAGCAAGTCGCGCATCGTCTGGTTCCCTTCTCGGAACAAATAAACTCTTTTTTCGCTCATGGGTGATTCCTGTATCTCAACTGGAATGCCCACTCGCTCTGGCGCCGCTGACAAAACGGTGGGAACTTGAATAACGAGTATATCCACCCACTTGATTAAAAGCCAGGACAACCCACGGCCTTAACAAACATGTAAAAATACCAGTCTTTCCACAATTGCATGTATTCGGCAACGCTATTTTTCGAATAAGCGTGATATAGTTCACTACACGAGTGATCAAATCAACTGGATTTGTTCCTCAATCGTTTCGAGAGATAAAAATGAAAAAGCTCACAATCCTAGCGCTCGCTGGATGCAGTGTATTCGCATCTGCAGACTTTACACAAAATTTTGATGACATCACCACCCTCGCTGGTAGCGGTTGGTCAACATCAAACCAATCAACCACTATTGGTACAACCAACTGGTTCCAAGGCAACCCAGATGTATTTGTTGCACACTCTGGTGCAACAAATTCTTACATCGGTGCTAACTTCAATAACACAACCGGTACAAACACGATTAGCAACTGGCTCGTAACTCAACAAACATCTTTGAGCAACGGTTCAACATTTTCATTCTGGACCCGAACAGTTTCTGCTCCGTCATTCTCTGATCGACTTCAAGTGCGAATGAGCACCAATGGTGCAAGCACCAACACCGGAGCCGGTGCAACTGGCCTGGGCGACTTCACAACCCTGTTGCTTGACATCAACCCAACCTACGTTGCTACCAGCTATCCTAACACTTGGACTCAATTCAATGTCGTTATCAGTGGCCTCGGTGCTCCGACTTCTGGTCGATTGGCATTCCGCTACTTCGTTGAAAATGGTGGCCCTGCTGGAACCAACTCAGACTTCATGGGTATTGACACCGTCAGCTACACCGATGCAGTTCCCGAACCGGCAACCATGGTTGTCCTCGGTGGCCTCGCAGTAGCAGCTATTCGCCGCAAGCGCAAGTAAGTCGCTTTCATCTAGAAAGCAAAAAGCCCTCGGTTTTTACCGAGGGCTTTTTTTATGCCGCGTCCTGTCCGCCGTTTTCCCAAGGTTCAACCAAATCCGCAGATGCCTCTACAGGCTCAGGAATCGGAACTTCCTCATTGCAAGCATCTCGCCAAATCGACGAAATCGAAGGCACATTCCGATCGAAATACTCGAGTAACTCCAAGTACATATCTACGCAATCAGGGTCAAAGTGAGTCCCCTTATCTGCCTCCAACATCTCACGCACCTTCGATTGCGGATACGCCTTTCGATAAGGTCTGTTAAAGCTCAAAGCATCCCAAACATCAACAACCGAAAACATCCGTGCTGCAAAAGGAATACTTTCGCCTCCAATCTTAAACGGATAACCCGTACCATTAAACTTTTCGTGGTGATAAACCGGAATAGGTAAAGCCGGGCGCAGATATTCAATTGAATAAAGCATCTCATGCGCGTGCATGGGGTGCTTCTCCATAATCCGTCGCTCCTCAACCGTCAATGGGCCAGCCTTTCTCAAAATCGAGTCCGGCACCCCCAACTTACCAATATCGTGCAACAACGCCCCGCGCCAAATATGCTCCAGTTCCGACTGAGGCACCCCAAAAGCCCGCGCCATATGAATTGACATCTGAGCGACCCGAACCGAGTGCCCTTCTGTCTCATGATCCCGAAGGTCTAACGCTTTCACCCAACCTTGAATGGTCTTATCGTAAGCCTGCTTTATTCCCAACAACGACCGCTGAATCTCATGGCGTTGATCAGCCAATTTCCTAAATCGGTTTAACTTCGTAACGTTGCGAACCATCGCAACCAGCTCAGCTTTGTTGTACGGCTTCTGAACAACTGAATCCGCACCCATCTCAAAAGACCGAATCCGCAGTTCCACATCCGCAATCCCCGTCACCATAACAACGGGCAAGTCTTCGATCGATTTCGTTCTACGAATATTGTCAATCAAAGCCCATGCATCAATCCCAGCATAAGCCACATCAATAATGACCAAGTCAGGCATATCCTGCAAGATCAACGCCAGCCCTTTCTTCGGATCAGGCTCAATAACAAACTCAGCATCCTCTAAAGCAAGATGCTCTTCGATGGGAGAATGACCAACAAATGAATCATCTATGATAAGTATTTTGCTGTTTGACAAATTCAGTGGCACGATTTCTCCTAGTACAATTTCGGATAGTTATAACGATTTCATAACGCTAAGGCCTAAAATTTCCAGGTACAACTATTTTCCGGTCCCAATACATCTGCGATCAACCGTAACTCTGAGCCATAATAGAAAGCCTTGACCGACGAGGAGATATCCAAATGAAAATCGATACCCACCCAGTAAACCATCCCGTTCTGTTTGTAGACGGTGAAAATGAAT
>JAPUDU010000335.1:0-1926 GCA_027492935.1 Fimbriimonadaceae bacterium | reverse complement strand
GCAACGAAACGCGAAGCATCGACGGAGTAGATCACTACGTAGTTAAAGTCGAAATCAGCGCATTCAGCCACCCCTTCTACACCGGACAAAAGAAAATTGTTGACACTGCTGGTCGCGTCGAAAAATTCATGCGACGCTACGCCAACGTCAAGAAGTAAAAACTTTCTTCAAATTAGTCGGTCATTTCAAGCCGCGTGACTCAATGAGTCTCGCGGCTTATTTAATTAATCAATACACTATTTTCAACAACGAATCTTTCTCTTAAGAGCCATCTCTGATAACGAAAAGACTGGTGGCGATTTGCAAGCCGAACAATATTTATCCAATAATCAAGCCATGGCACGCGAAGACATCTACCGCGATCGATCCGTACTCATCCACGGCAAGTTCCGATCAGAAAAATGGGACTTCCAAGACCATATCCTTCCCCCCATCACCACTGCCGTCTCATTCCGTCTCCGATCCGCCGACCGTGGGGCACAAGGTTTCCAGCAATTCGCCAACCCCGATATCGACCGCTCAACCACCGAGCCAATCTACATCTACGAACGTCTTGATGAACCCTGTCAAGGACTACTCGAAGAAACTCTTGCCTTCAGCGAAAAAGGCGAATGTGCCGTGAGCTTTGCCACGGGAATGGCTGCCATTGCCGCCGCCATCGATACCCATGTCAAAGCTGGCGACCATCTCATCTTTCATCCTGCGATCTACGGATGCACACACGGACATATCACCCACTGGCTAAAACGGTTTGGCGTTAAAAACTCAAGCGTCAATTTCAACGACTTAGAGACACTCAGAAACGAAATCCAACCCGAAACCCGTGTCCTCTATTTCGAAACTCCCTCCAACCCCACTATGGAACTCGTTGACATCAAGGCGATCGTGAGCCTTGTCAAAGAGATCAATCAAAACCGTAATACGACAGACCAAATTGTAACCATCGTCGATAACACATTCGCCTCCCCCTACGGTCAGCGACCAATTGAAATGGGCGTTGACTTTGTGGTTCACAGTTTAACGAAGCACATCGGCGGCTTTGGCGCAACAATGGGCGGCGTTGTAGTTGGCCCCAAAACCGCCGAAACAAGCCTTCTGCTCTACCGCAAAGACTTCGGTGGATCACTCTCCCCGGATGCCGCTTGGCATATCCTCACCTACGGAATCCCTACCCTCGCTGTCCGCATGGAACGACAGCAAGCTTCTGCCACCAGAGTGGCCGAATTTCTCGATACAAATTCTAAAGTAGCTCGTGTTGCCTACCCCGGCCTCGATTCATTTCCACAAAAAGCACTTGCTCACGCCCAAATGCGAGATATTGATGGCGATTTTGCCCCCGGAGCAATGATCTATTTCGAAGTATCCGGAACACCACAGCAAAGCTATGAACGAGCTAAAAAGCTCATTGATCACATCGCACAAAACTCACTCAGCATAACCTTAGCCGTATCCCTTGGACAAATCCGTTCACTCATCGAACACCCCGCTTCCATGACTCATGCGGTCGTGCCTCCCGAAGACCAACTCAAAGCCGGGATCTCCCCCGGGGGTGTTCGTCTATCTCTCGGCCTGGAAGATGTTCGGGATATTCTCCGCGATCTCGAAGAAGCATTAGATGTCGCATTTAAAAATTAAAAAGAAAAATTTCCGAATAATGGAACAAAACTTGATTCAATTCAGTCCTAACCCAAAGTTGGGAGTATCAGAGGAACTATCGCATGCCGTTGACGTTGAAATTCGTGACAAAAGAAGAAGCTCAAATTCTTAGTAATTTGATGCAACTTTATATGCACGAAACCTCAAAGTACTCTCCACGAGAAATTTCTGACGAAGGCCTCTACGAAACCACTGATATCACGGCAAAGATAACCACGCCTGAAGTAGACGCATACCTCGTACGAGTAAAATGCAAACTCGCCGGATTCG
>JAPUDU010000334.1 GCA_027492935.1 Fimbriimonadaceae bacterium | reverse complement strand
CGGTTACTGCAGTGATATCACCCGAACGTTCGTTATCGGCGAAGCCTCCGACCGCCACAAAGAAGTCTATAACCTCGTTCTCCAAGCTGAAAATGAGTGCTGCCACCTCCTCAAAGCCGGGAGTAATGGTAAAGAAATCGACGGTCACGCTCGAACGATTCTTGATCAAAAAGACCTCGCCAAATATTTTGGTCACGGCCTCGGCCACGGTCTCGGAATGGATGTCCACGATCCCGGTAGCCTCAGTTCCGCTGTCGATCAACCCATCCAAGAAGGCATGGTCTTCACTGTCGAACCCGGTGTCTACATCGAAGGATTCGGTGGTGTGCGTATCGAAGATGATGTCCTCGTAACCAACGGAGAGCCAGAAATTCTCACCAGTTACCCCAAAGAACTCACCATTCTCTAAAGATGCCAACCGCTCTCGCCCAACTTGATCGGATCGCTCTCCGAGCTAACGCAAAGAGCCTCAGCCTTCCGATCAATCCCGGCGAACTCATCGCCGTAATGGGACAGGCCGGGAGCGGAAAATCTCATCTCCTCGAAATCATCGCCGGTGAAACCAAACCCCACTCCGGCAAGATCAACTGCGAAGTCGATCAACACTTCTGCGGTGACCCCGTATTTCCCCGCCGAGCCACTCCCCTCAGTCTCGCCAAGTCCGCTCTCGATACCGAAAACACGCAGCGAATCGTCATCGTGCTCAACGCCCTCGGACTCACCGATATTCGCGACACCGCCGTCACAAAGCTCACGCAATCGCAAATGATCGCCTGCGCCCTAATAGATGGCCTCATGCCCGAACACGGACTCACCGTCATTGACGGCCTCCTTGATCTCCTCGACCCTTGGACGCTCGAAGCAATCTTCAAAGTCATCCAAGGCGACCTCGAACTCGGCAAATCGTACGTGTTCGCCACCCACCAACCTGCGCTCGCAGAACGGTGTGATCAACTCGTTGTCATAAAAGACCAAAGCATGATCTTCGCCGGGTCGATCCCCCAACTCATCGCAGAAACCGCCCCCGCGCAATTCACCGTTGAATGCGACGATCAATCAACCGTCGCCGCTATGGTCGAACCCTTTGCTCTCAATATAAAAAAAGCCCCCGGCAAAATCATCTTCACCACTCACCGCAACCAAGCCCTCGCCGCAAAACTCCTCACCCACGGCTACGGCACCGTCCAAGCCGTCACCGTCGCCGAACCAACCCTCCGCGACGCCCTCAAAAATCTCAAATCCTAATCGATTGTAAGATTCGATACATTCATTAAATTGCATATATATAACCAAACAGATATTGTAAACTCCCTGAATGCTCTCATGCACGTTGCTCCTTCTCACCGCCCTCACCCAAAGCAACCGTAACCCTGAGCCAATCCAGTATCAAGTCACCCCCGCCTCCGACTTCAATTCCGTTAAAATCGACATCACCGTCCCCTGTTCCGGAGAAACCATCGATGTCATCATGCCGAACTGGACACCCGGTTATTACGTCCTCGAAAACTACGGCCAAACCCTCGATAACTTAACTGCCGCTGGAGAGGATGGCGAACAACGCCCAATTTCCCACCCAAAACCCGACACCTGGCACATCGATACCCTAGGAGCCCAATCCATAACCGTTTCTTACACCCGCGCCGTCGCCCACCAAACCGGCCCAATCGGAATGTTCAGTTCTGACTCAGAAACCATTCACTACGGCGGCCCTTCAACCTATCTCTACGTATCTGGTCGCAATCAAAACCCATGTACCGTTGAATTTAAACTGCCCCCTGACTGGAAAATCTCCGTCGGACTCGACCCCATAACCCCCACAACCTTCATCGCCAAAAATTACGATGCTCTCGCCGACAACCCCGTAACAATGGGCAACTTCCGAACCGCAAACTACCAAGCGCGTTCCGTCGATCATCTCCTCGCCGTCCGTGGCCCCGCCCGCGACAAACTTGATCTTACAAAGACGCTCAAAATGACTCAGTTTATTACTGAGAGTGCCACCGATTTCTTAGGCGGAACTGCCCCCTATTCACGATACGTTTGGCACATCTGGGCTGCCGATACCCGCGATGGTGCCGGTGGATTAGAACACGCCACCAGCAGTCAAGATTTTCTATCCATCGTCCAAGGCCCCGCCTCCGTACGCGGCATGACCCACGAATACTTCCACCTCTGGAACGTCAAGCGGATCAGATCCGCCGCCTTAGGCCCGTTTGATTACAGCCAACTCCCTCGAACCGGTGCTCTCTGGTGGCTCGAAGGCGTCACCGACTATTACGCCAGCCTTATCCCTCACCGATACGGTTGGTACGGCGACGAAGAATATCTCACCGACATTGCCAGCAACATAAGTGCAATCCGTTCGCGAAAAGAACGGCTCACCGTCAGCCCATTTGAATCCAGCAACCGAGTCGCCGAAACCAGCAACGGCCGCGGAAACAGTAACGGATTTGGCGTCGATTACTACCCCACCGGCTGGGTGCTCGGAATGCTTTTAGACATCGAAATCCGCGCCCGCACAAACAACGCTCACTCCCTAGATGATGTAGAATTCGCTCTCTTCGAGCTATGCAAAGACGACAAACCTGGCTTTGAGGAAGGCGAACTCCGCCGCCAAATCATTAAGTTTGGTGGGTCAGAAATGGCATCGCTCTTTGATAAATGGGTAATGCAACCCGGCGAACTCCCCGTCGAACAAACCCTCGCCAAAGTAGGTCTGCAAGTCTCAACCGAAGGCAATAGAACAGTCGTCTCCTTCTACACCAAAGCCACCGACGAGCAAGTCCAGCTTCGAGAAAAATGGTTCTTCGGCAAGAAAATGCGCCCCACCAAACTTCTGGGAACCGACTAATAAACCCTACTGCAAAACCCGAACGTCACCCTGACGCATCGTAACCCCAACCGAATCAAAGTACTCCAACAACGGAATCGCGTACTTCCGACTCGTCCCAAACTGATCCTTAAACTCCGCCGCTGAAAACCGCTTCCCCTCAAACTCCGCCCGAAAAACAGATTCAAATCCCTTCAAAAACTCTTCGGTATACCAAATCCCGTCTACCACTCGCAAAAGCTCACCCGCATCCACTCCGACACGCAAAATATCCGCCACTGCCTGCTTCGGCACCTGCAAAGACAAGGTTAACTCATGCCCGTTCGGCGCACTCACACCGCCCGCATCAAGCAGAGCTTTCACCCGATCAAGCAAAGCCCGCTGCCGATTCCCCAACTTCGGTCGATGCTCAAACGCCGCAACGCTTGTTCCATCACTTCGAATCAAACCATGCTGAGTCCAATACGTGACCATCCGATCAAGCGGTTTTTCCCGCCAAGGCAACCGGGCAACCTTAATAATCTGCTCTCTTGGCAGTAATGCTTTCTCCGGATTCTTCTCATGCTCCCCTCTCAAAGCAACTAAAAACTGCTCGGTTCCTGCCCCAAAATTCTCACTCGTAAACCACAGCCCCGCAAACCCCAGAATCTCACCTTTACTCTTAAGATCCTCAATCTCATCCCCAATACCTTGCACCGTTGACCCCATTAGTCGCGCAATTTCTGTTGCCAAAATCCCTTTGGGTGCTCTCTGAATAATCTCAACCATGCCACTTCCACCCCCCACGCCTTCCGCCATCGCCGCGTTTTTGCGCCGCTTCATAGCTTCAGGAACAAGAACTTTACCGCCTCCCAGAACTCGTGGCGGAGAATAGCTCCTAACAATCAACGGCTGATCCTTCGCCACCACGCACACGCGCTCAACCCGAAACTGCTCCAGCGATTCGTCCGAGTCATTATGAATGACCTTTGCCATCACCTCATCTGCCCCCACGCTCACCCGAACCCGCGCCCCGTGCTTCGGTTTCTCTATCCACTCAATCTGTGCATCAAAGAGTTCCGTCGCAAAACTCGCTCCACTCTCACAAACCACATCTCCCCGCTCCACTTCATCCAAATCAACCCCCGCTAAATTCAAAGCAACACGCTGTCCCGCCACAACCTGGCCCGAAGATTCTCCATGCCAATGAACCGCTTTCGCACGCGTCTTAACTCCTTTCGGCAAAACCACACAAGATTCCCCAACCTTCAATGACCCCCGTGCCAATGTCCCCGTCACCACGGTTCCATGCCCCGGCCGCGAAAAAACTCGATCAACCGGCAAATACCACTTCCCCGCTTTTTCCCTGTTCCCATGCTTCAAAAGCCGAACTAACTCTCCTCGTAGTTCCTCAAGTCCATCACCTGTCAATGCCGAAACGGGAATCATCAAAGATCCTTCAAACCTTGTTCCTGCCAGCATCTCCCCAATTTGCATCTGCGCAAGTTCAATCGTGTCCGGATCAGCAAGATCAGCGCGAGTCATAGCCACGACCAATTTCTCGACGGGCAACAACTTCACAACCGCAAAATGTTCTTCTGTTTGCGGCATAACCCCCTGATCCGCCGCCACACAAAGCAGAACAACATCCATCCCAAGCGCGCCGACGAGCATGTTTCCAATAAATCGTTCATGCCCCGGAACATCAACAATCGAAACCCGCCCCGCCTCAGGGAGTTCAATTGCCGCAAACCCTATATCTATAGTAAGGCCACGCTTCTTCTCTTCCGGCAACCGATCAGTATCAACCCCCGTCAGGGCTTTGATCAAGGTGGTTTTCCCGTGATCAACGTGCCCTGCAGTACCGATCAGTTGTGCCATTG
>JAPUDU010000333.1 GCA_027492935.1 Fimbriimonadaceae bacterium | reverse complement strand
GGATTTGGTTGATGGGGACGGGATTAGACAACAAAGTTGGGATTTGTGGGAAGAGCGATTTGGGATTCACTTTTGGACAGTTGCGACCGTGATTGAAGCGTTACGAGATGCCGAGGGGAAAGGAATTTGGGGTGATGAGTGTAATTGGAAAGCAGATGCTTTAACGGGTTTTTTGATTGAAAAATTTTCTGCAGTTGATGGTCGTATTCCAAGACGTGGTGTTATCGAGGATGGTGAGCTTCGCGGTGACTTTACCGCCGATGCGAGTGTACTTGCAGGGTGTTTGTGGTCTTATGAAGTGCGCAATGTGTTTTTGAACAAAGCGGTCGAAATGGTTGAGAAACATTTGCTCATGGATACTCTTTGTGGAGGCGTCGCACGCTATGAAGGAGATTATTATTGCCGAGTTCGAGAAGGGTATCCGGGCAATCCATGGGTGATATGCACCATGTGGTTAGCGCGTGCCTATTCGATGCAAGGCCGTAAGGATGAGGCGGAGAAACTGTTGGTTTGGTGCGAGGGTTTGGCGAGTAAGAGCGGAATGCTTTCTGAGCAATATCATCCGGATACGCGCGAGCCTTTGAGCGTTTGCCCATTGACTTGGAGTCACGCAGAATATTTGGAATCTGTACGGATGATTCGAGGTTAATGGATATCAGATGTGCGCTTGCTGGCGAATTGTGCCACTTTGAAACGACCGCTTGAGTTTCCGCCAGTACAGACATATGTCATGTCACCACTGTCGTACCAGCCGACGGCATCTTGAAATTCGTAGAAGGTTTGGTTGCCAGATGAGTGCTGTAGACCGGAATCGATGCTGCCTTTTTCACAACGACCATAGATCGCGTAGTTTTGATTTTGATATTGATAGTGGAAACTGATCCAGCAACTTCCGCACTCTGCGGCGGTGAAGTTAGCTCCTTCCAGATCGGACAGTGCAATCGTTGGAATCTTGCGACTGAAGTGGTTACGAATTTTTTCTGCACCTTGGATTGGATCCGTGCCATCCCAGTGCATGACGAGAGGGGATTTTGTTCGGAATTTTGCTTCGGCGGGGAGCGTTTTGGCGTTAGCGAGTGTTGGGTTGGTTCGGTCATTAACCACACGGTTAACCGCCATGCCGATGCCGAAAATTGCGAATCCTGCGACCGCAATAGGAGCGCTCTTTGTTAACCAACTGGTAGGCCGAGGGCGGGCGATATCGGAAAGGATGGGTTGGAGGTTCGGCGTGACTTCCGTGAATGCAGCTTTTTGGATCGAAGACTTAAAGTGATTGAGAGCCGCTACTTCTTGGGCGAGAGCCGGATCGTTGGCGAGTTGCGCTTCGAACTTTATGCGTTCTTCGGCGGTAAGTCGGTTATCGAGAAAATCTTGGATGAGATTATTGTTCATGATTTAGCCTCCGCCTTTGCTTCGGCGAGGAGTTGCTCGCGAAGAATTTGTCGGGCGCGTGAAAGTCTTGATCTAACGGTGCCGATGGGAACATCCATGATTTCTGCTGCTTCTTCGTAGGTAAGTTCTTCGACGTCGCAGAGGTGTATTGCCATTCGGTAGGGGGGTGAAAGTTTTTCGAGGGCATTGAGGATGCGTTCAGCTTCGAGTTTGCCATCGAGTTCGCTCCAGAATCCTTCTTGTACAACTTCTATTTCTTCGTGTTCATCGAGGGAAATGGTTTCCTTTTGGGAGCGGATAACCATGAGGCGCTCGTTGCGGAGGATTTTGATGAGCCAGGATCGGAGGTGATTGCCATCGAATCGATCCCAAGCTTTGTAGGCTTTGATGAGGGCGGTTTGGACCAGATCTTCGGCTTCTTCGTGTCCACATCCTAGGCGACGCGCAACTCGGAAAAGAACTGCGAGTTCACCGGAGACTTCTCTTTCAAAGTCACGGGGATTTTTGCGTGTGAATAAGCCCATGCCGTTTTTGGATGCGGGTTGGCTGATGGTCGGAATGATGGCGAGCATCAGCAGTTGTTAATGATTTTGGCTGGTTTTTGGTTCCGTTCGCTGGTTGAAGCCCTACCTAAACCTTGATCGTGGTTTCTTTCGATACCGTGGAGAATGGCTAATCGTTGGCCCATTTGTTGACGAGCCACCAGCACGCTTGGTCGTGGGGGGTGAAGCGGTGGTTGGTGATGATTTCGAAGGCGGGAAGGTAGCCGAGCTCGGCATTGCCGTATTTGCGGATGCGGTTAATAACGACTTCTATATGTTGTTTGGCGATGTGGCACCGTTCGATATCGGCGAGGGAGCCACCGATTCTTTCGTGGTTTTCTTTTGCGAGTTTGGCGAGGGTATCGAAGAGGAATCGCATGGGGGCGAGCTTGGAGATGGCGGCATCTGGTTCTCGGTCGGAATAGTGGGTGTGGGCGGCTTCCATCATGGTGAGGGCTTCGACCATTCCACGCAGACCGAACGAGACATTTTTACATTGTTCGTTGGGTGCTTGTTTGATGGATTTTTCTATGATGAGAAGGAGCTGACGCGCGCGACCATCAAGAATTTCGTCGCGGTGATGGAGCCAGGCGAGGAATGGGTTTCCGGCAAGGAGGAGTCGACATTTGAGCTTGTGACGATGTCCTGATGGAGTCCAGACGCCGCCCATGCAAGCGAGTTCTATGCCGAGAGTGCGGGCCCATTGTTCGGCTTCGCCGAATGCTTCGGGAAGAGATTCTGTGCTTGCGGGGTTGATGCTGATCCGGGCGGCCCATTCGACGGCGGGGAAGATGCTGTCGAAGGGGTTGAGGAGAATTTGTTCCCACGTGGTGAGGCAGAATCCGGCAAGGTCGAGTTCTTGGGCATCGAGAGCGCATTGACGGATGTTATGCTCGGTGCGTTCGACGTGCATCCAGGCGGCGTTGTAGACAGCGGTTGTGGGACATGCGATAACTTCGTGTCCGACGAATTTTGGGGCGGTTTCTTTAACGCCGTTGACGTAGTGCCAGTCGAAAATGAGGGTTTGTTTGGGGAGGTTTTCGAGTGCAGCGGGGTGCTCTAGGAACATATCGCCCCACATGGCTGGCCTTCTTCCGGCTTTGATGACACGGTCGATGAGGGGAGCAAAATGGTCATTGTAGAGCCAAGCTTTTTCGTCTTCGGCTTTACCTTTCATGCGGTTGGCGCAACGGTAGCATTTTCCGAGTTGGGCCGTTTCGTCTCCGCCGATGTGGATGATTTCGGACTTGAAGACTTCGATGGTTTCATCGATGAGGTTTTGGCAGAGGGTTACAAATTCGTGGCAACTGGGGCAGGCTTGGAGGCCGGTGAATGGTTCTTCACGGAAGTGGCGGCCTTCTTCGACATTGAAGAATCCTTCGAAGTGACCGAGGAGGTTGATGAATGGGATGATCTGGAGAGAGGGGAATTCGCTTTGGAGGGATTGGATTTGGGCGGCAGTTACGGCACCTTTTCCGTGACTCCAGGGGGTTGATTTCGTGGCGAATCGATGTTCGAGATAAAGGCCGAGGGCGGTGTAGCCGGCGTTTTGGGCGGTGGCGGCGTATTGGTAGAGGTGGTCAAGGGTCGGGCTTTGTTCGCGGGCAAGGTCAACCATCCAGATTCGGTGCATGGCGTTTAGGATACTTAATTCACGTTTTTATCGAATTGCGTGGAACTGCTGTACACTGTTAAATGTGAGGAACTTTTTACTATGAAAAGAAGCATTCAGTCTTGTTCGTTACTCGTAATTCTTACCTGCCAGGCACATGCAGGGCTGGTGTTTTACTCTGACTTTGAAGGTAATGGACTGGATAAAAGTGGTTTTGGAAATCATGTGACATGGGTGGGGTCACAAAATTATGTTAGCTCGGCGCATGGTCAAGCGATTCGCTTTGATAACGCGATTGGTAATGTTGCGGCCACACATTATGGAAAGATTCCGAATAGCGTTTCAATTCGTTCCTTAGAGACGAGTTCCTTTACGGTCGGTTTTTATATGTCAGTGACAGACAATTCCCAATTGAACGGTCGTTTGTTTGGTGGTGGGTTTGGGGGCGCTCAGATAGTTTTTGATTACAACGCTCAAACTGTGCCGGGAGCTTATGGTCAGTTAATGGATAACTCTTCTCAGGCGGTTACAACTCAACCATTTGCGGCTAGTAATCCGAATATGGTGGTGACAGATGGAGCATGGAAATGGAGCTTCTTAGTTTTAGATCGGCAAGCTGGAGAAATGCGTCAATACGTTGATTCCAATTTAGTTGCGGTGGCGGCTTTCTCCTCGCTTGATGCGATTAATTTTCCTGAGTTGTTTATTGGGGCGGTAGCTGGGCAGACAGCCTATGCTGCAAGGCTTACTTCTCTGGATGACCTTGCAATTTGGAATCATGCTTTGACAGATGAAGAAATTGAAGAAGTAGTCACAAACGGGGTTGTGCCTGAGCCGGTGACGTTAATTGGGCTTGGCGCTGGATTGGCATTTATTTTGAAACGACGTAAAAAGCGATAGCTGATTAATCTTTGTTTGACTTAAGCTATTGTTTAGGGAGAAGTAGCTTATGGAGCCGGAAGAGTATGAGAAGTTAGTTCTCGCGGCGGAGCGTGAGGGTCGCATTATGCAGATTGGTCAGAAAGCTGGATGCGGTTTGACTTTGGAAGCGACTTTAGTTATCGTTTTGTTCACGAGAGATATGTTACGGCTCGGTTTAGTTTGTGGAGCCTGGTTTATCCTGCCTTTCGTCGCGATGGTAATTTCTCATAAGGATAAAGCTTTCAGAAGCTTGCAGAAGAATATCTGAATCACCCCAAACCGGTTTTGA
>JAPUDU010000332.1 GCA_027492935.1 Fimbriimonadaceae bacterium | reverse complement strand
ATGAACGCCTTGGTTCATAAGGCAGCCTCCGCCATCAAGGGCCCATGTTCCACGCCAGTCGCCGGAATCGTAGTAGCTTTGGGATCGGTACCATTTGTTGTAGCAGTCGGCTTGGATAAGGCGACCGAATTCTTGAGCTTCGATTGATCGTTTGGCTTTTTGGATATCGGGGGCGAAGCGGTGCTGGCTAATGCAGGTGTTTTTTAGGTTTGCGGCATTGCATTCTTCGACCAGGAGATTTGCGGCGGCGATGCTGATTTCAACAGGTTTTTCGACAAGGATGTGTTTTCCTGCTCGGGCGGCTTGGATGCTCAGTTCGCCGTGTAGCCCAGAGGGAACGCAGATTGCGACGGCATCGACATGCGGGAGCATATCGGCAAAGTTGGTGAAACTGGGAACATTATGTTTGGTCGCGAGCGGGGCGGATTTATCTTCAACAATATCGCACACACCGGCGAGAACACGGTTTGGTTCGGCGGTTATTGCGTTGGCGTGGACACCGGAGATGGCACCGCAGCCGACGAGCCCGAAACGGATGGGTTCGCTCATTGTGCGACCTCGAGATTGGCTTGAGCGAGAACTTCCTTTAATGACTTGTGGGCGAGCTGGCAGAATTCGAGCCCACTGAAAGCACCGTATGGGCCACGATTTTGTAGGTGGGGCTCGATAGAGAGGGTTCCTTTCCAATTGTTCTGGGTGAGTAGCTTGAACGTGTCGAGAATTCTTCCTTCGCCTTTACCAGCAGGCACGATTTCGTTGGTGGCGTGAATGGCATCTTTGATATGGAGAACGTCGAGGTGAGGGATGATCCAGGGGAACCATTCATTGTATGGATTGCCGCCGATCAAGATGCAGTTGCTAAAATCAAATATGGCTTTGAAGTGGGGGCTACCTAGTTCGGCAAAAATGTGTTTGGCTTCGTCGGGGTACGCACCGTAGAAAAGGCCATCATTTTCATGGAGGATAGTGACTTCATTCTTGGCTCCGAGCTCGGCCATTGGAGCGAGCCAGGCGATGTAGTCTTCGGAGTTTTGAACAGGACGACTTGGGGGTTCGGGGGAGAAAATTCGTATGCGCTTGCAGTTGATTTGTTGAGCGATTTCGATCGTAGTTTTTAGCTTGTCGAGTTCGTTTTGATGTTGGGCGGGGTCGTATTTAATCTTATTGACGGGGCTACCAATGCAGTGGACGGGGAATCCTGAGTCGTTGATTTCCTTGATGTCGTCCGGGGTGAAATCGACGATATTCCGGCCGTTGGCGTGGCGGATTTCGATAGCGTCGAAACCTTCCGATTTGACAAAGTTGAGTTGATCTTGGAATGATTCTGCGGCTTCGTCGGCGAAGATTGAAATGGGCCAATTCATGGATTTGACTCGCAAAGGGTTGGTAGGTCGAGGTTACCAGCGAGAGCCAAGGGATTAACGGTGTAGACTAACGAAATGTTGTTTGCAGCAGGAATTGCACTGGTAATTGGGTTGACGGGGACACAGTCGAATACACCAAGTTCGCAATTGTTAGCTTTACGAGATGGGTTGTTGGGGGATGGGGCAAAGATTGAGGTTGGGGGCGGGATTCCGGCGAATGTGGTTGCATTTGGGGATCGGGCGATTGTTTTGGCGGTGGCTAAGAATGGGAGGTCGACGACTTCTGCGATTGTAGGGGCAGATTTTGGAAAGGGCAGGGTCGCGGCGATGGGACATGGGGCGATGCTACGGAATGCTGGCCCGGTGAAAAAGCTTTTAGGTTGGTTGAAGGGGTCATCAAGTAAGCCGCTGGGGATGATTGGAGGTTTGCCCGATGGATTAGTCGGTACTTCTTATTCTGGTGGGCAGTTGAGCCAGGCAATGCGAGAATGCTCGGCGATTATTTTAGGGGCGACAGCGATTAAGGAAGGGGCCGAATCGACGGCGTTGCGGCAGTTTGTGGAGAATGGCGGGGGTTTGCTGGTGATGGACACTACTTGGGGTTGGTTACAGTTGAACCCGGGGAAGACGGTTTCAGTGGATCACCCCGGGCAGAAGTTTTTGGCTGATATGGGGATTGGGTTTGCGAGCGGAATGCTTGAAACTCCGGGAAATGCGGTGACTTTGGAGGTTCCGGTTCCGGCTCATCATGCGGCGGAAGCTCTGCGGATTTTTGAAAGCACGGAGAAAGTTGACGGGGCGGTAGCTTCAGTAGTAAGCGACGTTTTAACTTCTGTGTTACGTGATGGGCGAGATAAGTCGGTATTTAAAGAGAAGGTTTTGCGGGCGGTGAAATCTGGTGCTGCATTGGGTTATCCGGTTAAAGATCGTCCGGTGGGGCCAGGAGATTTCCGGGTGCGGTTGGGGATGGTGGCTTATGATTTGGAGTGGCGATCATTGCCACCCGAGAAGGTAACGGCGCATGCGGTAGCGAAAGATTTTCCGGGTGAAGTGGGGCAGTATGAAGCGCGTGATCGGGCAGTTGTGAGTTTTCCGGCGCAGAAGCGGAAATGGATTTCGACGGGTCGATATGCGGCACCGGGGCAATTGATTTCTGTTCAGTTAAGCATGGGATGGGCGGATAAAAAAATCTCGTTACGGATTGGCGGGCATAACGATGACAATTGGGGGCTTGAGAGTTGGGAGCGATGGCCTTCGATTACATTAGAAAAGCCGATTATTGCGGGTCAGGCTAAGGCATCGAATCCGTTTGGGGGAGTGGTTTATCTGGTTTGTAATGAAGCCTTGCCAGCAGGTACAGCGGTGTTTGATGGCACGGTTGAGGCTCCGGTTTACTTCTTGGGATCGACGAGTGATAGTGACTGGAAACGGATTCGTCGATCGGGAGCACCGTGGGGTGAAATCGTTGGTTTGCAGAGCGCTATCAGTGTGCCATCGGATGTTTTGAAGACATTGGATGATCCGAAGGCGGTGGCGGAGTATTTCGACGAAATGGTGCGGGAGGCGGAGAAGTTTTATGCGGTTGATCCGGGGACGACGGAGCATCGGTATCAGGCGGATCGGCAGATTGTTGCGGGCTATATGCATGCGGGGTATCCGATCATGACCTGGCTCGATGTAACAAAACGATTTGTTGATATTTCGGTTCTGCGTGGCAAAGAGGGCGGGCCGCTTTGGGGGTTCTATCACGAGCTTGGTCACAACTACCAATTATCGAATTGGACTTGGGATGGCTGGGGTGAGACGACAAACAATCTGTTCTCAGAGTATGGGCAGATTCATTTTAATGACCAAGTTGTTGGCCATGGGGCGATGACATCTGAAGAAGTCGCGAAGCGGTTGGCGATTGTGAAGGCCGCTCCGGGGTCGGAAAAGTTCTATAACAAGGATCCGTGGTATGGATTGACGTTCTGGACAATGATTCGGCGGGAATATGGTTTTGAGAAACTGACGGAGTACTTTGCTTGGTGTAAGGGTCAGAATTTGCGTTCGGAAAAGGACAAGAAGGATGCGTTTGTTGCAGAAATGAGCCGGATAATTGGTCGGGATTTGACGAAGTACTGTCGGATGTGGGGGATTGAGGTTTCGGCAGATGCAGCGGCTAAAGCGAGTCGTTATCCGGAATGGTTGCCAAAGGAGATGAAATGATTTCTCAACTCATTGCGGCGGGGTTTTTGACTCAGAGATGGGGTGAACAATTAGTGTCGGAAAAGAAGATGTCGTTGGTTGCACCGATGACTTCGTGGGATGAAGGGGTTCCGCTTGGGAATGGATTATTGGGAGGCATTTTATGGGGCGGGGGCTCAACCCTGAATGTTTCACTTGATCGTGGAGACTTGTGGGATGAGCGTCCGGCAAAGGGGATGCAATGGGAAAAGTTTAAGTATCGCAGCTTGGTCGACATGGTGAAGCGGGGGGATCAGGCGGGAATTGATGACATTTTTGAGCGGGCTTATTATGATGTTCATCCGACTAAGTTGCCAGGTGGGCGGATGGTTTTGGATTTGGGGAATCGGTCAATAAAGAGTTTTGATTTGAACATGACGCGGGCCGAGTCGCAGGTGCATTTGGTTGAAGGTAAGGCGATCACGGCGTTATGGAGTGGGGAATATCAAGCAGGGGTGTTTGAGATTCCAGGACATGAATTGGTTGGAGTGAAGCTTTTGACACCAGGCATGGTGGCAACACTGAACGGAGCAAAAGATGGAGGGCCGGATAGTTATGGGGTGGGGAAACTGGGTTATCCCGAGGCGACATTTGGTCATGAGCCGGGGTTTGAATGGTATGAGCAGACGGCGGCGCTGGGTTTACGTTATGTTGTGGCTGCCGGTTGGAAAAAGTTTGGTGAGAACCAGAGATTAGTCGTTACGGTGACATCGACTGCGGATGGAAAGGATCCAGTCGCTGTTGCAAAGGAGCGAGTTGAGAAAGCCTTGGCTCAATCTAGAGAAGCGATTGAGAAGCCGCACCTGAAGTGGTGGAAATCGTTTACGGAGAAGTCGGCTATTGCGCTACCGGATGAAGCACTTACTAATCACTATGCATTTGTTCGGTATCTGTATGGGGCAGGGAGTCGACGTGGTGCTCCGCCTTTGCCGCTCCAGGGAGTGTGGACAGCGGATGCGGGGAACTTGCCGCCTTGGAAAGGGGATTATCATAACGATTTGAATACGCAGATGACCTACATGGGTTATCAGGCGGCAGGAAATTTTGACTCTGGATTGAGTTATTTAGACTTTTTGTGGAATCGCAAAGCGCGGTTTGAGCGGTTTGCAAAGGAGTTCTATGAGACTGACGGTTTAGCAGTTCCGGGGGTGATGACGCTCGCGGGCGAGCCGTTGGCGGGCTGGT
>JAPUDU010000331.1 GCA_027492935.1 Fimbriimonadaceae bacterium | reverse complement strand
GGAGCGTAGGAGCGACACCGAACCAGATCATGCCACCAGCAATGCTGATAACGAGGAAGGTGATGATGCTGAGGAGTTTGAGAGGCGGGAGCTCGACCTTGGCGCGGTTGACGATGGTGAGCACGATTATTGTGCCGAGCATGACCCCACTTTGTAGGATGGCCCAGATTCCTTCGGGGTTATTCAGGATGGTTGGCAGGGTGAAGGAATCAAGGAATCGCTTTTGCCAGAGGCGATCCATTGCTTCGGAGCTGAACCCGATGAAGAAGGTGGTGAAGACTACAGCGACAAGGGCGGCGCGGGCTTTAATGAGCTTGAATCCATCGACAAGGGTTTGTTTGAGATCGCCGAGGTTGTGAGTGTGGTTAGGCGCGCGGTGGAACCCTTTTTCGGTGGCAAGAAGATGGTAAGCGAAGGCAAGAAAGAGAAACCCGATTGCTCCGGCGAGGATGCTGGCTCGGATTGAAATAAAGCTGATGGCAAAGGCGAACCAGACACCGATAAATCTTCCGCAAAGTGAGTATTGGTCGCCAGTGATAAAGGCTTGATCGGCGGAGACTTCGGGCTGAACGGCGGTGAGTTCATCGGCGATCCATGCTTCTCGGGCACCGGAGAGGAAGGTTTCGGAGATTCCCCAGACAACGGCCCCGAAGGCGAGAGCAATGAATGGGGTTGTGAGGCCGGTGATGAGAAACGCGATGCCAGCGAGGAGATAACTGAGAGTAACGCTGAGCTTGCGACTGTATACATCGGCGACGACTCCGGTTGGGATTTCGCCGAGGAAGATTGTGATTTCGAAAATAGTGCCGAGGATAACGAGTTGGAAGATTTCGAGGTGGGCGACCTTGATAAAGTAGACGGCCATGAGAGTGCCGATTGTGCTGTTAAGGATTCCGTCGGTGAAGAGGAGAGCCCGGTAGAGGCGGAGGGGTTTGATGAGGCTATGTTACTTTGAGACGGAGAAGTTATTTGGTCGGGGTGCTTTTGGGATCGAATTGGTAGGTGAAAATCTCGGCGGGGTTGAAAGACTTGCCTTTGGGGATCGCTTTTGTTGAGGTGTCGACATAAGTGAGAACGGCTGGTGGTTCGTCTTTTTTATTGATTATTGAATAAAGCATGACAACTTCAGATTGAGGGATGTAGTTGAGTTTATCGGCGAGAAGGATGCCCTTTTGGTCGTCGACTTTGACCCCGGTGAGGTTTAGATTGAATTGAATGGGTTCGTTGTAATTTTCGGGGAGGGAGTCGTAAAGGGTTGAGTTCTTGATATATGGCTTTACAGCACGGCGAACATCAGCTTGGTTGAAAAATGGGGGAAGGAATCCATTGTTGTCATCCGTATATATCATATATCCGGTGCCTATTTGTTTCATGTTCATCATGAGTTCAGTTTTATGTGGATATTCATAGGTGCAGAACACTGGCCAGATCGATAAACCAAGCAAGGAAGTGAATAAGAGCGTTCCGCCACCCCCTAAGATATATTGCCAAGTAATAGTCTGTTTGGAATTCATTTTGATTTTTTAAGAGGATCCCTGTCGGCGAGGTAGTTGGCGGGGGCAAGGGTAGCTTTTGAACGATCAAACTGCGGTTCAAAAATGTCTGAGTAGGTGGTCGAACTGTTGCCTCTTATTGACCGGGCACCGCCGTTGACATATACGACAATGGCGGATGAATTTATCTCATTAACTAGAGGGATAGAGAACGCTAGTGCCGCTTTTTCGGTGGGCATTACTCCATCAGGGATGAGAGGAATGTCATAACCGTCTAACTTAACTCCTGCAAGGTTAAAATTGAATTGAGGGGAGGTGAATAGATCCGGAATCTCTCGGAAAATATCTGGGGTTTGCTTGCCATCGTTGGACGTGTAGACAACGACTTGTGCCCGGTATGTTGGCATTGAAGAAGCGTGAGGTAATCGGTTGTCGTTATCTTCGACATAGAGGTTTGTTGCCGAGCCAATTTGTTTAAGTTGGACGAGCATTCGAGTTTTGTTTGGGATGGCATAGGAATAATAATAGAAGGGATTAAAAATAAAACATCCTATGCACAGAGCAATTAGAATTACCGCGAGAATCAATAGGGTTGAGGTTGTGGACCGAGCAGATTTCATTTTGTAGCCCTGTATCATGATTGACAAAATTTCGAGTTCATTTGATTCCGCTTCGGGTTTGTAAGGGTTGGTCTTTCAAGGGATCTTCATTAACGAGATAGTCGGCAGGTGCGAGGGTGACTTTGGAACGGTCGAATTGGTAATTGAGAGAATCGAGCAAAGGCTCAAGAAGGGTGTGCTTAACTGATCCGTCTGTCATCGCCCGAAATACTCCTGGCTTGGCTTTGATGATGGATTGAGCGTACCAAACGGTGGTTTGGTTTGGTTCGAGGGCTTCGTTAGAGCCTAGTGGTTTTTGGCTAAGGACAACCCCGGCATAGTTGAAGTTGAATTGTGCGGCCGTTGATTGGTGGTTGGGTTGGAAGAGAGAAATATTCTTGCAATAGGGCATTATTGAAGCCCGAAGTCCAGGCATTGTGGTGGAGTGAGGGAAGCGATCATCGTTATCTGATTGGTAGATAATGATGGATGTTCCGAGTTGCTTAATGTTAGACAAGGCGGTTGTGCGATGATCATTTTGGCGTGGTTGAACATATACAGGATAGAGAACAAGGGCGATTATCCCAAGCGAGATGATAACGGCAATGAGTCTTCCGATAGCCTTGAGTGCTGAGTTGCTATTCATTTTTATCTCCGTTGACAGGATCTTGGTCGTTGAGGTAGTTAGCGGGAGCTAGAGTGGCTTTTCGCAAGAATTGCGGTTGGCAGTATTTGAGGAACTTATCTGTTGAGACATGGCGGCTACCAGTATCGAAACTGGACATGACGACACCGTAAGAATTAGAAGAAGTGACTGTCGCATACCAGACGACGGATTGAAATGATTGAAGCGGTTCTATTTGACCGATTGGGATTGCGAAGTTTTCGACACCGGCGACGTTGAAATTGAATGAGGGAGAGGCGGATTTTTGGTGTATCGGCAGGAATAGATTACGGTTCTTTAAATATGGATAAACCATTGCTCGCAAAGATGGCATCGAAGTTGCATTTGGGTGGACATCATCGTAATCGGATGTGTAGATTACTGTTGAGGTTGCGATTTGCTTTATATTGGATAGAGAATGGGTGTAAGGTGTGGGAGCGCAATTTGTTCCAAAGAGGAGAAAGAGTAATAGGCCGATGATAAATGTGAATAATGGGACTGCTAAAAACCAAATCAGGCATCTATTTGTTCGGCGGACAAATATCTTGGATTCAGGATCGTCTTGGGTTTGATCTGATAAAAAGAGGATGCGGTTCATTCTGCGCTCCTCATACATACATGCCTAGATTAGTATACGGCTAAATGCTATTAGAAGAGCAAACTATTTTATGGGTTCGGTTAAGGCGGGTCTTGAGTTGTTTGGAGGGCAAGACAGGTTGCAGAATCCCGATTTCACGGGAAGGCTTGCATGGAATGGTGAATGTTTGAGTTTCCTTCTTTTCAGCGAAAAAGACAGATCAATCACACTTATTGCAAAGGTAGTTTAAGCAATTGCGGCGGTGGATTGGTCGGAATCGAGGCTGATTTGACCGACAAAGTTGACTTCAGCAGTTGATGCGACTTCGTTATAAGCCATTACGGGAAGAGAGATTCCGTTGCGTTCCAGTTGTTTGCGGAGGGGTAGACGAACTTGGGTGCTGCAGATCAGTACGGGTTGGACACCGGAGGCGTTGGCTTGATCGGTTGCGCTTTGGATATCGTCTATCAGCTGACGGGCGACATTTGGTTCCAGAGCAAGAGCTGATCCGGCAGCCGTGTGCTGAATCGAGTTTGTAATTTCTTGTTCGAGAGGTGGCTCGAGAGTAATGCAGTGGAGGGCGCCGCCATCATCAGAAAATTGACGGGTGATGGTTCGGGAAATGGCGGATCGAACAAGCTCGCTCATTTGCTCCATATCCTTGATTCGTCCAGCAAATTCGGTCATGGTTTCTAGGATTGAGACCATGTCGCGGATGGGAACTCGTTCGCGGAGAAGATGTTGAAGAACCTTTTGAATGTCTCCGGTGCCGAGGCCAGCAGGTTCGATTTCGGCGACGACGCTTTCGTTAAGGGCTTTGGTGTGGTCGACGAGTTTGGCGGTTTCTTGTCGGGATAGGAGTTCAGCGGCGTGATTTTTGATGACTTCGGTGAGGTGGGTTGTCATCATTGCGGCGGCTTCTACAACGGTGTAGCCGTTGCGCTCGGCCATTTCACGTTGACCTGGCTCGATCCAGAGAGCAGGGAGTTTGAAAACGGGTTCGGTGGTTGGGGTTCCGGCCACCGGCTGGATGACGGTTCCACTATCAATAGCAAGGTATTCGTTGGGGAAAGCGGTTGCTTGCGCAACGATTTCGCCACGGATTTTGAAGACATATTCGTTCGGCTTGAGAACGGCATTGTCGCGGATGCGAACGCTCGGCATGACGTAACCAAGTTCGGTTGCGATTTGGCGTCGAGTGGCACCTACTCGGTCGGCGAGGTCACCGCCGGCACGGACGTCAGCGAGTTTGGTAAGGCTGTAGCCGATTTCAATTTCGATTGGATCGACATTGACGAGGGCCATAACTTGCTCGGGGCCAGTCGGGAGCGGCGCATCTTCGATTGCATCGGTGACGACTTCCGGTTCCGGCGTTCCGTCGATGAGGCGTTTGATGTTGGGGTTCTTTTCGCTCATGCGGCTGATGGCGATGAGCCCGCCACCAACAGCGAGGAAGAAT
>JAPUDU010000330.1 GCA_027492935.1 Fimbriimonadaceae bacterium | reverse complement strand
CGCTCGTTTTATTTAGCGAATTACGTTTACAGGAACAATTTTGCGTACTCGTTCACCGTTCGGGGTTTCAGCCAGGATTTCTACTTTGTAGCTACCCGGTGCAACCGCTCGGTTCGCATTGTCTCGCAATGTCCATGTGGCTGAGTTATCGCCAGCATTGTCGCTTCGGCTTCGAGTTACTGTGAACACTTCCTTACCTGTAGAGGAAAGAACGCGAACTGTAACCAATGCATCAGCTGAGAGCGAGTAATTGATCGTGATCGGACTGTTGCGAACGTCGCGACCGTCGGTCGAAACAATCACGTTTCCAATCACAGGTCGAGCTGATCCAGCTTGTTCAATCGAAACCGTGAACTCTCGGGTACCCGGTTGGTCGACACGGAATGTATAGCCACTGGAAGCCCGAAGATCGCGCTTTTCGCCGGAAGCATTATCCGTCAACTTCACTCGGAGGTTGCGCGGCAAGCTTGCCAAGTTCGGCCAGGTAACAGTGACGTCGCCTGCTTCCTTAGCGTTGACTTGAACCTTAAATTCTTGTCGTCCGCCTCGGTTAGCAATCGCTTGCGCCATTCGTGTTGGTTGACCATCAACTTCGTCGATAACCGCCAATTCGAGCTTGGAACCAGGAGCTTCCGGAGCCTTCATGACTTGCAGCTTCTTAGCGCGGTTTCGATCAGAAACCGATCCAACGAAGTTGTTGTTATCTACACCAAAGGTTGAACGTGCTGAGAGTTGAAGTCTCCACTCTCGGTCGTTTTGAGCAAAGCTGTCCACTGCCCGACCCGAATTCGGAATCGTTTCTTCGAACAACGGTGGCCAGACCAGTCGAACCGGCTTTGAAGCCTTAACGAAGATCCAGTAAGCCAAGTGAGGTCGAATTTCACCGTCATCCGGTTGCAGAGCGTAGCTACCGCCACCAGGAAGTGAAGAATTCGGCACGAAGTAAGTCAAAGTACTTGAGATGAAGTCTTGTTGAACCAACTGAGTCCATGTCATCGAATTTGAGTTATTGTCTTCAGCAACCCCAATAAGTTGTCGGATGGGCACAGCGTAGTTGTAAGGATTACCAATCAAGTTCCAACCTGGTTGCAGGTTAACAAGAAGTCCACCTTCACCCGTGTCCGAAGGAACATCAGCATTTTGCAATTCGTGTGATGGCAAAGCTGTATTTGGAATCACCCAGTAACCAATACCACGTTGAGCACTCGTCGTTGGAACGTAGGCTCGGAGATTAGGATCCCATTGATAAGCCACGTAATCCGAACCAGTAGTCAAACCAAGAATTCCATCAAAGCTGGAGTCACCAAATTGGTAAGGGAACGCCAACATGTTCGGACCTTGCTCAAGGCTCATTATCGGCGCCGCGCTAACGCGCACAACTCGAGTCAAAGTCTTGGTCGGGCCAGGAACAGTACTCATCGTAACCGTGATAGGCAAATTACCAAAGGTCTCGCCATCAGAAACGACTTCCCACTCGATGTTGGTAATTTCATTCGGTTGAACCTTAGTAATCGTCTTAACCTGAGTTTCACCCGGCGACAAAGTCAAGCCAGCTGGCAAGTTAATTTGCGCTGTAACGTTGTTAAGGGCAACTTCCTTATCAATCGTCGCATATTGGTTATCAATCCAAAGACGAACGGTCATCGGATTGGGTGTTGAACCACCGCCACCCGCAGGACCATTGTAGTTGACTGATCGAGGAGCATCCAAGATCGTCGTGTACGGGTCATTGTAAGAACCAACGCTCCACGAGGAACGGATGTAATGAATGATTTCAGCCGATCCACTAACGCCAGTTGAGACGGTAGCAAATCGTTGAAGGATCGACATATTTCCGATCAAGATATCATTGTCATCAACCGTGCCGGAGGCATCACCAAAAAGAGGAATCTTGCCGGCATTGCCTTGAGCAGTATCTCCCCAACCACCAACCTTGATCGTATCTACAGTCGATGCGTCAGGAGTGCTCGGGTTAGCCTGGTTATCAAGTTGGATACCATAAGCATCGCTTTGACCCCAGAGTGCTCGGACAAACTTAGGGAAGTTTGAATCTGTTTGTTCGCGCTTCTTCTCAGTGCGAATCGGTCGACCATCGTCAAAAGCGACAAATCCAACATAGCGATCAGCCGTAAACTTCGGACTACCAGAAGCTGATGGGAGCAACGTGTTTGCTTGATTAAAACCTTGGTAATCGGTAGCTGCGCTTCTCATCCATGGTGACATAACCCAGATCAAGCCAAATCCACCAACAGCGGTTGTGTCAACAAACTTCCATTTCATGCGCACAGCATCAGCCAAAACGCGCATTTCAAGTTGAACTTCACCTGCAGCCTGTGCAGAAATGATTACAGCATAACGGTTACTCGCACCAACAAATGTGGTCTGGACGCCATCAGTACAGAAGAGTTCAGGCGCCGCCCCATCAGGAGTTGTGATTAAAGCGTAAGTGTAGTCCCCAACCGGTTCGCCAAACCAACCCATCGTTAGCGCCAAACCATCATCAAACGGCGTCTGAGCTGATCCACCAAATGGGACACCAAAAGCAAACCGTCCCGCAGCATCTAACGTTCTCGCAGTCGGAGCATAGCAAGGGCCACCCATACCACCGTATGTAGCTGTACCACTAACACCGTAGTTGATACCCATTAATTCAGTGAATATAACACTGTCACCAACGTAGTCAGTAGAAAACGGCGTCATGTTCGCTGGATCGATACACTCACCTGCCCAACTACCCTGAGCGTGGGCGACTCCGAAAGCCAGCGCTGCTAGCCCCAAAGTTAAACTGCTTCTATGAATCATTCTCATGGCCAAATCTTTTCTTTCTTATTGAGGTGTGGGCTTGATATTTGATACCAAGCCCACATGTGGGACGTGTCGGGGGGATGGTTTAGTTCCCCTAGCGATTCAACCGCCGCGCGCCGCTCCAGATGTATCGCTTCCCAGAGGCATCAGCCACCGGGCCCGGCACGTCTTCGACGTTTCGCGCACCAATTCTCCAGTAAAGAACTGTTGACGTTGGGAACAGAGTTCCAGTCGCTACTGGCGGTGTAGCCAATACAGTTCCAGCCGGTGTAGAGGTGTCAATGAATTGACCCAACGTCACAGCCTGTGAACCAAAGAGCGGATCGGATGACAACTGAACCGCATATTCGATTCGAATTGATGGATCAAGACCACGCACTGATTGGAAGCTGAAGCTTGTGCTACCAGTATCCGTGGAAGGATCGGTCGGAGCGTTAAGCGTCGGGCGGTTGAATGCCGTAGCTTGACCCTTTGAAGGAACTCGAACTGAAACGAAGTAGCAATACTGCGCTCCGCCGCCCGTCGTTCCGGTTGTACCGGTTGTACCGGTCGTTCCCGTCGTACCGGTCGTTCCGGTTGTACCTGTCGTACCAGTGGTACCGGTCGTTCCCGTCGTTCCGGTTGTGCCAGTCGTACCGGTCGTTCCGGTTGTGCCAGTCGTACCAGAGCTTCCACCATTGTTCGGTGGGAACGGCAACGAGTTAGGATCAACCCGATAAACCATTTCTACACTGTATCGGTGACCAACACCAGGAGCAATCGGAACAGTTGCTGCCGCACCACCACCCGGAGGTGAAGAATTTGTACAGCTGTTACCACCAGTGATTCCACCAAAGTCATCCCATGCCTGAGCATTGGTGAGCGCAGTGTCATCTAGAACAGATGAAGCAGGAGCCAATACGACCGCTACCGGGCCTGTTGCAACATCGTCGCGCCAGACTTGCCATCGGAATGGACCTTCGTTATTTCCACGAGCAAACGCGTCAAGCGTCCAGCTCACCTTAACTGCAGGTACCAAGCCACTCGTGACGGCTTCTGCGTTAACGTTGCCCACAACCTCGTTGCTGCTACCGCGGCCACCCAAGAACAAGAATCCAAGGATAACCAACAAAAGCACCAATGAGAACAAAGCCTGATTGCCGCCGCTACCCTTTGAAGATCGAGTCTTCGGAGCACCATCAGCGTTCCAGCCAGTACCAGCAAGCGCAGGCACATCGACAACTGTTTGAACTTTATCGCCCGGGCGAACACCTTTTGATGCGCGCGTAATGCGGATAAAGGAAGAATCGGGGTCTACGTTGGTAACCGAACCTTCAGCAACCTGCTCGGCCCCACGCATAAAGATAACCTTCATGCCAACCTTAAAACCAGAACGTGCGCCCTGATTCGCAATCGCAGTTTCTTCACCCGTATTCAAAATTGTTGCTTTCGGCAGAATGTTCGATTCCATCTTGGAAACCGATTGGAATGCACCATCTACCATAGCGTCGGTGAGCATTGTTGCGACTGACGTATCACCAGCACGCGGAGCTGACTTACCAGTCACCACTGCAGCATTAACCGATACCCCACCCGAAACATTTCGGATTTGCACACTCATCAAAATCTGAGCTTGCTTACCCGTAGCCACTTCGACTACGCGCCAGTTTTCTACCGTACCGGTAACAACGTACTGCGCATCAACTGCATCGCCTAAACGAAGCAAATCGGCAGCTCGGGTTACTGGTGGCACCAAACCAAGTTCGCGCATAGCACGGGTTACTTGATCGGTTGGCACGGTTTCTCGATCTCTCGAGAAAACTTGAGCAAGTGCTTCACGCACCTTATCTCGTGCTTCTGCCCCTAAGTCGGCATCAGCGCTCGGCACCTTAACCGCAAAGTCTGTAACCGCATATCGGTCAGTCTTTGTGATCTGGGCCGCCGCCGGAACGACTAAACCAAATGTCGCGGCAACCACTAAAAGGGCGCCAACGCGGACTGCTCGTCCGCCTAATCGAGACCTCGTTAACAGTTTCACTGTGACGCGTC
>JAPUDU010000329.1 GCA_027492935.1 Fimbriimonadaceae bacterium | reverse complement strand
CCACCAACATCCTTCATCGAGCTCGAACTAGGATAAAACTCAAGCATTCCTGTCTTTCTAACAATCTGCTTTTTCTCCTCAATAATCTTATCAACGGTCAATTTCCGATCTTCAACCAGACTCCGCGCCAAAGCACTCTCAATTTCATCGGCTGTCAAACCTTGTGCGCTTCGAACAATCGACTCCCGCATCTCATCCGTCAAAGTTGTATCGACGAGCGGTGTATCTTTAACCGCCTCTAAAATCTCATCGAGTTGCTCAGAAATTTCCGCCTGTTCCGGCAACGGATACTCCAAAACCGTAATATCCTTCTCAAGCTCAGTCGGCAAAGTCAAAGTCGGACTCACAAAAATAAGCGTTTGCGCTTTACCTCTCAGGCGACTTGCCAAATCCCTCAGCAACCGCACAACCCGCGTGTCCTTCATGTAAGGATGGAAATCCTTCATCAAGAAAACCGTAAATTCCGCGCTCTCGTGGATCTGCGCTAATGCCTCCAATTCCCCCGGCAAACTTGAAGCCTTCACCGGCCCACTTGCTCTCTTCACCGCAGGTTGCATCCCCTGAGTAACACTCCAAGTGTGCAACTGCCTATTCAATTTCTGCGAAACCTCACGCACCGCTTCCTCAACCCGCCGCTCTTCCCAACTACTCACAAATAAGATCGGGTACTTCGCCCGTACTAAAATCTCAATCTCTTTCTTTGCATCCATGAATTCAATCTACCCGTCAGCCTTAACTTACGTTGCTTAAATTAAGTCCAAATCAACTCGCACGTAAAACCAACATGGCACTACGCATCTGCTGAATCACAAACGTGATAACGCGCTGAGCACTCTCGTCCGGATCAATTGCTTGCCATTCACGACCAAGACCCTCTCCCAACATACGATCCGCATAAGCCTGTTCTGCCACCGAACGTGTATGTCCAACCTTCTCTCGCCACAGCCCAACCCAGTTCAACACCGCAATCGCATGACCGCTCTCACCCAATTCAATTAATGCCCCCGCTGCCCACTCAAGCCCGATCTGCATCTCGCGTGAACTATCCCTTCGATAGCTCCTCTTCAAGCCATCAACCAACAAATCAATGCCTCTGACGAATTCCTTATTCCGGACATACACGACCCCCGCAAGCGTATAAAACATCGCAAACATATTTTCGTTCAGCTCAGAACCCATCGCATCAAAACAGTTATTCACTGAATCAAGTGCCTTTGCCCAATCCCCCGTGACGACATTAACTGAAGCTGTATTCGCCCATCCGATAGAGATATTTCCCCGTGAAATCGGCGTATCCTGAGTCTTCAAATACTCACGCGCCTCCGCATACATCCTAATTGCCGTTTCATACTCCCCTCCATGCCAACGATAGGAGGCTTCAACCGCTCGACTATTCACAACTCTTACCGGATCACCCAGATCTTCATAAACGGCAATTGATTTACGAATCGCATCCAGTGCTCCAGCATAATCCCGCACTTGGAACAACGCAAACGAACGACCAAAATAAACTCGCCCTAACCGGGCCAGTTCAATGTCCTGACTCAACAAAATATCTGTCTGCCGCATAACTTCCTCCCAGTCATATTTCAGCCCCGATGCATCCATAATTTTCAATCGTAAATCTTGCTCTAGCCCTCCAACAACCGATTCACTGTCGACAATCGCTCGCAAGAACGGCAAGTAAGAGCTAGGGTCACGATAAAACTCACCTGTTGCCCCTCGGCTCATAAAAAAACTTCCCGCGTCTTCCGGACCATCCTCAATCGCGCGCGCGACCATCCGTCCAAGATTCATCAACTCTGCATCACTCCACCGCGCCGCAACATTGATATCCTCCTTCTGAAGTTCCTTCCCGTAAGCCGTCAACGAACCATACATGCTATCCGCAAAATCTGTCTCACTCAAATTTCGGGCCACCGTCAACTCTCGCATTGCCCCGTCCAAACCGCCGATCTGGTGCATTGCTTTCAAATAGCCTCGCCACAACTGCTCATCTGCCGAACTATGTTTCAGCCCAACCCGAGTCGCCTGAATCGTCCCTTCCCAATCGTTCTTATTTAAACAAAGCACCATCCGCCGCTTAGCCATCCGCAGACAATCACGCTGCCAATCATCTTGCCAAGTTCGCACCCAACTCTCCTCAATCTCAGGCAAAAGTTCCTTCTCCAAAGTCGGCAACAATTCACCTAACAACCCAAATTCAATCTCAACATCAACTTCATCCTCCACCAGTTGCATCTGCTCCCGTGCCGCAAAATAATCCACTGTGATTTGATCCAGCAGAATCCGCATTTCCGCTGATGCCGTACTCAAATTTTCTCCAAACAGCTTTTTGAAACGTGCGATCAAAACCCGCAACCGATTCCCCGAAACCTCATATGTTTCATCTGGAAACAAATCGTAAGCACACTTTTTTCGATCAACCGCCTGTGGAGCATGCAAAACCAAATAAGCAATCAAAGCTCCACCGCTCCGCAACGGTGTCCACTTTTCATCCCCCTCGCCTCTCAACCGCGTCGATCCCAATATCTCAATTTCAATCACTCCCCTGGTTTACCTAGCCTCGCCTGTGAAATCTCCGACCACCGACATCTAAAGTGCGTATGTAATGGTTATCTAATGCTCTTTTAACCTTTTTATCCCCTTAATCTCCGACCGATCTCTTAAGATAAGGAATTTTAAATTTTCCCTAGCTAATGGCCAACTAATGCTCCCCTTGCCATCATCACTTGTGAGAGGAGCACGGAACTGTCCGTGATTCAAAAAATGAAAATCCTAAGAGCCACATTCTTGTTAGCCACCCTAGCGGCAACGTCATCAATGGTATTTGCCCAAACATTCGGCCTGAGAACCGATGCCATAGTTGGAGTTACCAATAACGGTTACGACCCACTCAGACTGAGTCTCCTTGACTGGCAAGGCTCCAGCACCGGCGGAGCAGTAAGCGCATCAGCCTCCCAATCCTTCGAAGGATTAAATGGAGACGGTAATACCGATCAACTCAATTACTCTGGTCAATCATCCGCTTCTGCTCAGTATGGGGTCATGAAAACATACGGCTCTGGCCGATTAGAAAATAGTTTCTTCAACTCAGAAAACATCGACTATTACAGTTCAGATACTGGAGAGGTAAACACGTTGGGTATCCCAGATCGATTTATTTCCTACGGCCAATCACAGTACAACGATTACTTCCAATACAACAGCCCATCCGGAAATATCAATGCCGGTGTCAAAGTCGATTTTTGGTACAACATCCACGGCACTCTAAGCGGAGACGCTTCCTACTTCTCAATTCTTGTCGAGAACGATGGCGACTACGATTACATTCTCCTCGATTCAGATGGCGGAACAACAAACGTCAATCAAACCTGGACAACTAAAAAATTCACCATCGGTGCCGACCTCGCACTTCAACATACGGCAACACTCATAAGTCAATTTGACAACATGTCAACTGAATACTGGGAAAATGGAACCCTTGTAGAAGGAACAGCCGCATTCCAGAACACTGTCACGTTGGGCGGAATGAACCTCTACGATGCAAACGACAACCTCATCACTGGATGGAACTTCACCGCATCTTCCGGAGCCGATTACGGTGCCGTCCCCGAACCAGCAACCATGACCATCCTTGGCCTTGCCGCCATTGCCGCTTTCAAACGCAAGAGAAAGTAAAGCAAACGTTTGCCGCCAAAACCCGGAGAATAGTAATTTTCCGGGTTTTTTGGTTCAACTAGGTCTATATAACCTTATCTAATGCCCGTGTAATGGTCGGCCATACACACTGACTTTGAACTCAAGAGGAGCTACACAATTATGACGTTCATCAAACAAATCAAGACCCTCGCGTTGGTTTCAGTCGCTATCGTTTCAGCGTCTGCCTCCGCCCAATCCCTTCAAACCATTGCTACCGTATCTGCAGGCAACGAACAAGCCTACGGATTCAACTCCGGCAACATCGCTCTCGACTTCCAATTTAGCGGAAGCGGCGCACCATTGAATTCTTCCTACAACGGATCATTCACAGGTGTGGACGGTTTCGGCGACACGCAAACCATGTCCGTCTCCGCTTCATCTTTCGCATCCGCCCAGTACGGAATCCTGAAGGCGAGTGCCACATCTAACATTAACAACACATTTTACAGTTCCGATAATCCTGCTTATTACAATCCCAACACCAGCACGGTCAACCCCGATGGCGTCCCTGACTTCTTCCTCATTGCCGGAACAACTTCCTTTACCGACACATTCACTTACACTGGACTGGGTGCCGGATTCACCGTCAACTTCTTCTATCACATTGATGGTCAGATGCTCGGCGACGACCCTTACACCAATCTCATTGTCACCAACAACGGCAACCAAGAAATCTTCAATGCCACTGCGGGTATTGGTGGTGCGGTCAGCCAAAACTTCGTCACTCAAAAGTACACACCAATAAATAACCAAATCGTCCACAAAGCGCAATTCACCAGTGGAATATCCTCCCGGATCAACGAATACTCAGACGGCACCAACCTCTCTGGTACCGCTGACTTCTCCCACACAATCACCCTTGCCGGAATGCAAGTCTACGATGCCAACGGAAACTTAGCTACCGGCTGGTCGGTCACATCGGGGAGCGGAACAATCTATCCCGTTCCCGAACCTGCAACGATGACCATCCTTGGTCTCGCTGCCCTTGCTGCCCTTAAACGCAAACGAAAATAAAAAGACTTGCGCATTGTTCATTTTTGGCTCAGGCATCTCGCCTGAGTCTTTTTTTATCGAACCTCAAAAACTGGCAAACCCGTTAAATAACTGTCCGACGGCTTGGCCCCCAGCCCTGGTGCATCACCCAAACGCACCCGACCCGCCAACAGCTCGCTCCCCCCCTCACTCGGA
>JAPUDU010000328.1 GCA_027492935.1 Fimbriimonadaceae bacterium | reverse complement strand
GAGTTGAGGGAGGAATCACCTGCTTTCCCTTCCTCTTCTCACCGACTAAGGAATCTGTCGTTTACTTGGCGACTACCCCTTCCGCACAACCCGGCACCCATATAGACCGGCCGTCATCGAATCACCAATTGGTTCAAATCTAATCAATACTTGGTCAACGCTAGTCGGTAAATCAAAGCGCAAGTCCGCAAATCCCAAAGATGCTCCCGGCGGAAAACCGCCTACATGCAGTTCCTTACCGTTGGCCAAAATGCGCCAGTTCCGCCCCCGATCCCCTAACCAAAAAGTGAGAACGGCTTCACATGCCACCAGAGGATCGCACTTCATCGTAAATTCAAAGAATCCGCCTGGCCTCGCATGTCGCCAGTTCCGATCCATATGAACCCCCGTTTCGCTGAGAACCCCAGTCAAATTGTGATCCCTTTCGGGTTGCATCTCCCCAATCCGTATCGTATCAACCGTCCGCCGTTCAAGTTCAGCTTGTGCCAATGCTTCCTCTGCCGCCAATCTCTCCAAGGTCAACCATTCCGATTCAGTACGCCGGTCGAAGTAAGTCGTATAACTCCCCTCCGTGAACAGATAGAACGGCTTCAAAACCAAATCACGTGGTTTTATCAAGTCAACTGTTTCATAGAAGTAATGTGCGCCACCCGTTTCTTTCAGTTTCGAGACCACATCATCCCAACTATCCGCAATTGCCACCGGATCAATATTTAAACCTTCAGATTCCGCCGCCAACAAAATTGGCCCCTTGAAAATTGCAAACCGCCGTGAATCATCCGGCATTGTTTCAACCCTAAGTGGTAGCGGCAACTCCCAAGTCAAACGATCATCCGACATCCACATCCGATTAATCACCCAATATCCATCTTCCCTCACCCCTGCCGCGACAGATATACCGTTCACCTTAAACTCGACCTCACTCTTGCACCAATGCGGCTTCCGAATCGCTACGCTCAAACTCTTTCGCTCAGCATGGGCAAAGTGCAGTCCCATCTTCCCTGTCCCCGGTAGATCAGAAGTCAATTCAACTGTGATTCCCTCCTCCATCCAATCCAATCGCGCAGAAATGAATTGATCAATAATCAACTCATCATCGCGCTGCAAGAACACCGAGATTCCATAACGTGCATGGTTCTCCATCCCTGTGCCGACGCAACACCAAAAATGCTCGAACGGCTCACTAAATGGCCGTGCTGATCGGCCCTTCAACGGGACAAAGTATGTAAATCCCCCCGGCTTCCCATTCTGCGAACCTAATATGTGATTCCAAAGAACTTTCTCGGCATAGTCTCCATAACCCGAACTCATATTCCACGAGTTCAGATGTGCCGTTAGCTTGAGCATGTTGTATGAATTACACGTTTCCGAGGTGTTCATGGAAAGCTCATCCGCCAAGATTCCATACCGTCCCAGATGCTCATGGTTACTGTTCCCCCCGTTGGCATAAGTACGACCCTGAGCAATCCGTCCCCAAAAGAACTCAGCCGCCCGTCGGCCCTCCAAATCTCCCAAAACTTCATATCCTTTTGCTAAACCAATAATCTTCGGAATCTGGGTGTTCGAATGCTTGCCCTGCAGATCATCTCGCCCTACCCGTAATGGATCAAGCACAGCTTTATGGTCAAATTTTCCGTAGAGAGCTTTGAAATGTTCGTTACCGGTCAACCGATAAAGCTCAATCATCGATTCATTCATCCCGCCATGTTCGCAAGCCAACATGGTTTGCCATTGAGCATCAGTAACTTTCTGCGTCAGTTTGTAAACCCATTCGCCCAACCGTTCCGCAATCGGAAGCGAATCAATTACACCGCCGACCAAATAAGCATCTAACAATCCTGCAAACGTTTTATGGATCGTATACCAAGGCACCCACAACCCATTTAAATCAAACCCTTGCGACCGAATTTCCCCCGCTCGGATTTCATCCCAAACCTTATCTGCATCCGGAATCCCTCCAATGTATCCATCGCTCCGAGCATCTTGGCACTCCTTCAATTCTCCCACAACGCCATGCAACCGATCCAAATGTTCCTTGCTTCCTGTCGCTCCAAAATGCCAAGCCAATCCGCTTAAATAATGCCCTAAACTGTGCCCCGCAATCCCCATCTGCTCCCATCCCGGATACGCCTCTGCCTTCGGTTTCAATCCCGCCGACGTTCTGAAATTCGCTAACAAACGATCTGCTTCTAGCATCAAAAGGTATTCACCATTAACAAGCTGCGCGGTCTTAAAGGCAGAATCCAATAACCGCACTTGGCCAATTTCAAATTCAGAAACCTTAGCGCGTTTCCCAAGATTCCGAAATACAAATAACTGAGAGGAATGGCTTTCCAATGTGGTCTCAATCCGTCCTGAATCACCATATTCAACTATCCCATCACCCCAAACATCGTCCCCCTTCGCTCCCGGCGCCAGCCCAACTCCCGAAAGATCAACCCCTCCTTTCCAATTTGAATCCGTTAAGTTGAAAACGCCAATATAAACCGCATCCCCTCGTTCCGATTCACTACGCCACACCGCAATCTCATCATCACGAAAAACCTGCTTCGCCCTATATCCGCGTTGATTAACATCAATCAATTTTTCATTCTTTAACAGCCCCTTAGTCCAATCATCAAGCTTTGTCAAATCCCCGCCCATCATCAACGGCGATCTGCAAATCGCCCAAAGATTCATCATTGTTCGTTGTTCGGCACGTGTGAACTTCGTCGGCTCCCCGAACCGCAAATGCCCAATCGGCAACATATCTGCATCTGGCCAATGCCCCGGCCCGCTAAACTCCGCCCACGCTGCACATCGAGCAAACTGATCCTTCAACAACTGCCAATCATCCCAAAAATCATCGCTGATCCGCCAAAGATTCGCATGATCAACCGCATGTGCCGCTTCTGCTAAATCCGTTTCTCCCGGCGACAAACTCAAGACCATCGACCGGCCACAATTATCAATCGCCTTTCGAATTGCTTCAATTTCAGGCTTACGATCAGTATAGGGACGAGAAATATCATCAACCTTCACATAATCCACTCCCCAATCGGCAAGCATCTTAAAGACACTGTTGTAATAATCCTGCGCTCCTGGTTTGGACATGTCCACCCCGTACATATCCGGGTTCCAAGGGCAGGTGTCGGCCTTGTTCGCAATATCTTTCGCTCGAAACTCAGTACCAAAAATCGCCGTATTTTTCTCAACACAAATCCGCGGAATCCCGCGCATCAAGTGCACACCAAATTTCAAACCTTGTTCATGAATCCGATCAGCCAACGGTTTGAACCCAACTCCACCTTTCGCGCTCGGAAACCGATTCTCTGCCGGTTGCAATCGCCCAAACTCATCATGAGCTAGCTCAACCCCAGCGCGATACGAATAGCTCTCCGCCCCTGGCTCGTACCACTGAATATCAACCACAACCGTATCCCAACCAAACGATTTCAGCTCCTTCGCCATCACATCCGCCTGAGAAAGGACCTGTTCTTCACGCACTGTCGTCGCAAAGCAGTCCCAACTGTTCCATCCCATCGGTGGACGAGGTGCATAATCCCAAAATGCTTTGCTCACAATGCATTCTTACCCCACCTACCGTTACCCCATATACAATTAAATAACGATTTAACTATAAACCCCACCAATCTCATGATCAAACTCTTAGTAACCGACGTCGACGGTACACTTTTGAATTCAAAACGCGAAATTTCTCCTCGCAATCGTGCCGCTCTCATCGCCGCCGAATCAAAAGGAATTATCATCTGCTACGCCACAGGACGCCTTAATCCGTCCCTAAGACCTATCAAAGATCACATCGGCGTCCCCGCCCACACTGTGACATGCAATGGCGCCCACGCCGAACTTGCCGATGGCACCGTTATTTACTCTCAGTCTTTGACCAATGAAGCCCGAGACTTTGTTCTCGATTTCGCCGAATCCCGATCAATTTCGACAAACATCTACCAACCAAATCGCGTCTTAACTGCCGCCGAATCACCTTTCATTGATCTGTACCGATCACGTGTTGCTGCCTTCCCCGATGTCATCGGTTGGCAAGCAATGCGAACAGAAATCGCCACCAAAATGATCTTCATTGATCACCCCGAATCAAACGCCCAACACCGCGAAGAGCTCACCCTATCGCAAGCCAAATATCACTTCGACCTCACCGTATCCGAACCTGAATACCTCGAATTCCTCCCCAAAAATGTTAACAAGCGATCCGCGCTAATTGCCCTCACAACCCACCTCAAAATCAATCAAAGCGAAGTTGCTGCCATCGGCGATTTTGAAAACGATATCGAGATGGTTTCATGGTCTGGTTATAGTGGAGCAATGGGCTCCGGGTCACCAAAACTCAAAGCCGTTGCCAAACAAATCATGCCAGGAAATGACGATGACGGCCTCGCCGTATTTATTGAACAATTTCTCTAACCATCGATAAGTGAAAAGCAAAATCGGCTACTCAAATCAGGGAATATTTTTATTCCAAATGAACTATAGAGTCGCTATAAACCTAAAATACTGAGATAGTCAACCACTCATATTCAGACCGTTTTCAATCTCTCGACCACGGCCCAAATTGCCACAATTCGTAATCTTCATACATATTCGCCCCGAGTGCAAGCACCCTAACCAAGAAGAATAAAGTCGTTACTGACAAGACTATGAGACCAAATCCTGTGAAGCGCACCCAGTTGCCTTCCACAATCGTTTCGACGGCGTAGCTTTAATATCTGTTCTTATATGAATACCAAAACTGGCTGAACATCGCCATCAATATCCCTGGCCCGATCCGCAAAAAGCATCAATCCAATTGAACGAAAGCTTGTCCGCGCCTCACTAAATGCACTAAGAAATGGCGCCGCATCAGTATCGATGCCCTACCTTGCTGCCCGTTGCACAGACTGCACCCAGCATCAAGAA
>JAPUDU010000327.1 GCA_027492935.1 Fimbriimonadaceae bacterium | reverse complement strand
GGTGTTGTCCACCACCAATCCCAAACGGGGACTCTCTCCCTTGAGCACGCGTGCCGTGAACTGGGGCGGGATGATGATCGCCGCTTTGAGTTGACCTGATGCCACCTGAGCCTGAGCCCATTGATCGTCCATCAGGTCGGTGGTCCTGAACGTGTTCGCGTTCGTTCGAATCGATGCAAAGGCCTCACGAAGTCGGACAGCCTGGATCCCGTGGTCATGGTCCACGATTCCCACTGGTGCGTTGGTGATTTTTCCGCCGAAAGCGTTCCCCATGAGGAGTAGCTGAAGCAGGGGTCCGACCAGTGCCACGACGAGCAGCAGGGGGGAATGGAAGAATTTGCGAAGCTCGCGCTCAGCAATGGCCAACATGCCATTCATGGTTTCACTCCTGGTTTCATCAGCGATGGTCCGGCAGGCGGATCTGCTTTTACGGATTCCATGAAATGCCCTGTGTAGTGGACGAAGACATCATCGAGGGTGGTCGGTTTCACGGAGATGGAGGTGAGCTTCACGCCCGCTCGAGTGGCTCTCTCGATCAATTCCGTGATGGTCTGAGATTCGTCCTTCGTCCTGAAGTGGAACCGACCTTCTTCATCCAGATGACGCAGGTGCGAAATACCCGTTAGGGCTTCGATCTCGGCGACCCAGCCCTCGGGAACAGTCTTAAAGAAGGCCTCAATCAACGTCCCACCGGGAAGGTTCCCCTTTAGCTTTTCCGGAGTATCGATAGCAACGAGTTTTCCGTGATCTACGATGGCTACACGGTCACAGAGGAAGTCGGCCTCGTCCATATAGTGGGTGGACATGAGCATGGTGATGTTTCTCTCTTGATTTAGTTTTTTCAGCAGGTCCCAAACCTTGACTCGGGACACAGGATCCAAACCCGTAGTCGGTTCATCAAGGAAGAACACTTTCGGGTTGTGCATGAGGCCGCGGGCGATCTCCATGCGCCTCCGCATTCCTCCCGAGAGTGTCTTGACGAAGGCCTTACGCCATTCGACTAACTCCACGGAATCGAGGAGATATTCCATGTTCTTTTGGATTTGGAAGGTGTTGAGCCCGTAGATCTTCGCGTAGATGGAGAGATTCTCCTCGACGGTCAGATCCACATCGCTGGTCATGGCTTGGGGCAAGACTCCAATGCTCCGACGTACAGCGTCGGGATTGACGTTGACGCTGTAGGCGTCGATGTACACCTCGCCCTGAGAAATCGGGATCAAGGCCGTCATCATTCGAATGAGGGTGCTCTTGCCTGCGCCGTTTGGCCCCAGAAGGCCGAGGATCTCCCCCTCCGCCACCTGGAAGCTGATCCCCTTGACGGCCTCGAAGGTTCCAAATTGCTTCCTGACATTTTCGACCTGGATGTGACCTGGGAGATCTTTGACTGTTCCGGATTGGTTGCTCGATTCAGGGCTCATTTCTCCACCTGCTTCGGCTTTCGAATGGTCAATTCCGCAGTCATGCCCGGAACATAACGCCCATTGGGATTGGCAATCAGAATCTTGAAACGGACGGCCCTGATGTCGCGCTTCTGGCTGCCCACATCTCTCTGAGTGGCAAAGTCCGCTTCGGCGGCTTTGGCAATGACCCTTCCATCGACCGTTGCCCCACCAGATAGACCCACGACCACTCGGTCTGACACCTGGATCCAGTCCGCCTGGGTCTCAGGAATGGCCGCATGGACCCAGGTTTGCTGGAAATCCACCAAGGTAACAATAGGAGCGCCAGCTCCGACGTATTCACCTCGTCGGTTCACCACCGTAGAGATCCTTCCACCAACAGGGGCATAGATCCGGGTGAATCCAAGCCGAGCCTGAGCGCCGGATGCCTGGGCCCAGGCCGCCGATAGCTGCCCAGAGACTGCGTTCACGTTCTCCCTGGCCGCCTTCCCCTGGCTGTCCCGGGCTTCTGCGGCCTTCATGGCTGCACGAGCCTGTTCTACGGCCTTGGCGGATAGCCGTTCATGCGCCTGAAGGGCTTCCAGACTACGGATGGCAGTGTCCCGGTCCTGTTTGGCCAGCGCTCCGATCTGGGCCAGGGCTACGGTCCTCTGCGTGAGATCCTCTTGTTTTTTCCGGTTGGCCTCGGCCTCCGCGAGGGAAGCTATCGCCATCTCATATGATGCGCGGGCTGAACTCAGTCCATGTGTTACTTCCCCCACCGTGCTGGCAGCAGTGGCTTTGGCGGCATCCAGCTGGCTGGCAATGCTCCGGGCTTGGGCCATGCTGGATTCAGTGGCCGATGACAGTTCGGTGCTCTCAAGTACAGCTACGAGGTCACCAGCTTGGACGTCTTGGCCCTCTTCGACGAGGAGCCTCTCGATCCGTCCAGGCACCTGGGCGCTCAGAATGATTTGGTTGGCGTCCACTGTTCCTACGAGATGAACTGTGGATGGAGGCAATAGACCGAAGAGTGCACCTGCTGTGGTTAAGGCAGCCCCTGCGACGAGTGCAACGCGCAGAGTTTTCCTGTGGCTCATTGAATTCATGGCATCTCCTACTTGGTTTTGAATTTAGAAGGCGTGAATGGCGAGTTTGAACAGACCAAAGGCTGCCCCCGGGCAAGGAGGCAAGAATTCAATCCGATGTCGGCTGACTAGGCCGGGCAATTCTCGAGGTTTACGGGCGTATGCCGCGAACCACGCACTTGAAGGCCAGTTCAATCTCCTGTTGAGTGGGGAGTGTGGAGGTCGTTCCCGGTTCCTTCGTTGGGTTGTGGAGCAGGGAATAGAGGGGTGCGAAGATCAGGGCCCAAAGAACAGCTTTGGGGTAGTCGGCCTGGATCGACTCAGCTGTTCCAAAATCGGTTAGCTCGCCACGCCGGACCGCATTCGAGACGAAGGCGCCCATGGAATCCCCGATCGGATTGCCTGACTTCGCCATGTATTTCTCGTGAAGGGGAGAGTGCATCACCTGCTCGACGAAACGCCATTCCAGGGGGTGCTCCTTGAAAAAGCGAATGCGATTGCACCACTGAACCCAGAGGCCCTCCTCGAATGATGCATTGGGGTCGAAGCCTTCTAGGACCGTGCTACTGAGGGCGTGGAGTTGTTCCAACCAAACCTGGTAGAGCAGGTCATCCCGGTCCTTGTAGTAGATGTAGAGTGTGGCGGGAGAGACTTCAGCAGCCCGAGCGAGCTTCTGCATGGAAAAGGTGTCAATCCCCTCGATGACCAGCATCTCTAGGGCCTTCTTCTTGATGTTTTCTACCTTGACCGAATCGCGTGGCCTCATTTTCCACCTCGAATTAGATAGTAAATGAACGTTCACTAATGTCAAGATCGAAGATGAATTAATTTTTAAATTAAATTATTATAGTGTTTAAATAAAATTTCAACCAAACATGATGGTAGTTGCTCGTTTGGGGGGCCCTCCTTGTTTGAACGCCGACTTCTCGTATCAATCCCATTGGTCTCCTCGTGATCGTCTCAGGGTTTGATGAGCCCCATGACCACCCATTCACGAGCTACAAGAGAGCCTCTAAGGAGTAATAACGATTCTGAATTTGTGATTTAACTGCGAAGCCACTGAAAGGGCTTTGGCTGACATCCGGAACCTCCGTGCGGGGGGGACTCATGCTGGTTCACCGCGAGGATGACAGCGCCCAGGTCGTCACCGCCAGGAGAGTGAGTGAGGTCATCCGGAAGGCTCATGAAGAAGACCGCTCGGTTTGGGTGGTGGTTGGGTAGCCATTCCTCCGATTTCCATCAAGGAGGGGGCACTGCCATCTGGCGGCACGGAGCTACCTCGTGGGTGGTGCAAGCCATGAATAAGGAGCGTTCAATTTCCGAGAGCGATTGGGGCGGGTAGGCCGTTATCGGTAACACACGAACTTGAATCCACGCCCCAATCGGGTCAGAGAATCAGAGAATGAGGCACCACGGGTGAGCGGTCTCAAGTCTTTGGCTTCCCGAAGGGCTTGAATAGAGATCGAGTATTGGAATTCTAAATTGGTGAAATGAGTGGCAGAAGAGGAGCGGGAAGCTTCATATCCCTGCAGTAACAAAAACGCCCGACTGTTGGTCGGGCGTTCACTTGGTAGGGATTCAGACATAGACACCAAGAGTGCGGACGATTGAATTCCAATTGAGCATCAATCTGATGAATACCTACTTAACGCCTACCCTCATTGGAGGGGGATGGAAGAAGTGCGGATGAATAATTATAAATATTTCATTAATTATGAATACCGAGATTCGGCCCGCTGATTTTAGGGTAGGTGCTTCCAGCTGCTAACGGATCTTCTGCTCCTGATTATGGAGGTATGATTTTTATGCATATAGTTTTATATATATGTGTATTAGTGGAATTGGGTCTGATGTTTGACTTAAATGGATTCGTGAATTGTATTAAATATAAATTATATGAGTATTCAAAAAAACTTGCCGTGCACCTTGAGGATTAAATAATGTAATTTTACAGGTCAATTTCAAACTCATGCCTCCGAAACCCCAACACGACGGTCTTGCAACGGACCCCTCTCCTCGATGTCTTGAGCGCTATCGAGTGCTTCGAGAGGCAGACGAGATCGGGTCAGTGAGCGAGGTTTGTCGGCGTGCAGGGATCACCCGACAGACCTTTTACTTGTGGAGTAAACGATATGCCGCTTCAGGTCTGTTGGGGCTTGAGGATCGTCCGCGCAAGCCATCGCCAGGCAGGCCTTCGAGTGTCAATGCCGCCATCATGTCCATCTTGATTGAGTGTGTAAGGAGAGACCCCCAGACAGGGTGTCTGTCGCTGTCGAATTACCTCGCAGAATTAGGGATTAGGGTTAGTCCACCCACCGTTCAGAAATACCTCAACCGATGGAGGCTCTCGTCTCAGCAATGCCGAGCGAAGTGGATTCGAAGCGGGTGTCCTCAGATAGACCTGTTAGGTCCATCACGAACTCCTATTCCACCGGTTCCGGAAACTCATCA
>JAPUDU010000326.1 GCA_027492935.1 Fimbriimonadaceae bacterium | reverse complement strand
GTAACGCGCTGGTACTGGTGTGCGGCGACTTCAACATCCCGCGTGGAAGCTGGCTCTATGATGCGTTCCTTGAAGAAAGCGGCCTCAGCGACCCCTTAGCAGGTAACTTGCAATCAACCCTCCGCCCCCGTTCGATGATGCCTTCACGCTACTTTATGTCGATTGATTACGCGCTGGTTCGCCCACCGGATACCTACGGCGTTACGGTGGAAAGCCGCTTCAAGTTTGAGGATGTTATCCCTTACAAGAATAAACAGGTCGCGCTTTCCGACCATTACGCGGTCGAACTGTTGGTGAATGTGGACGACGGCAACCCGCCGCCGGATGCAGCGATGGGGTGAGCGTGGAAAGTTTAACGCAGAAATGATAATAGACATTTTATGCGCCTAACTCCGGCACATCCCAAATCTGTATATCGCCTTCGAGGTTGCTACCCGCGAGATGCTTACCATCCGGTGACCAATCTAAATAGTTAATGTCTTGCCCTGAAATACTTGCGACGGGTTCCTCACTGGGAACAGCATAAAAGTTGATTTCAGTGCGAGTTGACACAGCAAGCGTATTAGCCTGTGGATGCCAAGCAATTGCGGGCATAAAGCGACTTTGATTAGTTGATGATTCAATATCATCGACCACTAACCACATATCCTCACTGTTTGCAAAATAATCCTGATCTTTAATCACACTAAACACACGCACACTTGCATAAGGATCAAACGGATTTGCCCAGATACTGCTAACAGCTAAATACGAATTATCAAAACTCCAGCCAACATCCGATACCCAATAATCAGCACCCATGATAGTATTCACTTCATCACCGCTGCTTACCTCAAAGGCGCGTATATGATACGTGTCGCTTTCCCCATAAACCGCAGCGAGAAGCGTATTATCTGGACTCCATACAATTTCTTTCACATGCCCGTACTCGGTAAATAGTAAGGAGGACTCATCACCCGAAATGGCAATTTCGTTACTATTATTGCTAAATGCGGCACGGGTGAATGTGCTATCAAATCCAATAGACGGGTAAACGTAATATCCATACGGGTTGAAAACATACTTGGTCGCAATATGATATTCAAATAGCTGCTCCGCTAATTCTCCTGTTTGTGCATCCCACTTCGAAACATCAGCATCAATCGTTCCATTCTCCACATAACCGGCTGTCTGCCCCTCAGAAACCAAAAACTTGCTATCGGATGTCCAGCGAATACTATCGACAAGTTCCGGCTGAAAAGTTAGTAATGGCGGCTTGATGAGTTCGGAACCGTCGGCACTTAAAGCCCAAACCTTAACCATTCTATCTTTAAAACTGGCAGCAATTTGTGTACCGTCAGGACTCCAACTGAGCGAGGTGATAGTGAGAGTGTTTTCTTGTAGCGGTGGGCGAGCGAATACAAGTGAAGGAAACAGGATAAACATCACACTGAGGCTCATCAGGATACGCTTCATAGGTTCACCTTAACATTGAAACTTATTTCCAGTTTAGCATTCTGAAGCTACCCACACCCAACGCATCGACAACGATTAGACGATACAAACAAAAAACAGGGCGCACCCTTTCGGATACGCCCTGTCTTTTCTCAGCACTCAGTACTCGGTACTTAGTACTTGTTTGTGTCTTAGTATTCCGGCATCTGGGGAGGAGCGGCAGGACCACCAGCTTCCTTCACATCGGTGATCAGAGCCTCGGTGGTCAAGATCATCGCAGCGATTGAAGCTGCGTTCTCGACTGCACCACGGGTCACCTTGGCCGGGTCAGGGAAGCCAGCGTCAATGGTGTCGACATATTCGTCGGTGAGGACGTTGTAGCCGATACGATTGTTCTTCTTGGCCTTCTGTTGGCGGCGAACTTCTTGGATGATAACCGCGCCGTCCTGCCCAGCGTTTGAGGCAATCTTACGCATGGGGGCTTCGAGAGCCTTACGAACGATGGCGATACCGGTGTTTTCGTCGTCTCCACTTAACTTCAAGCCGTCAAGCGCGCCGATGGCGTTGATGAGGGTCACTCCACCGCCGGGAACGATACCTTCTTCAACGGCGGCACGGGTGGCGCTCAGGGCGTCTTCCACACGATGCTTCTTTTCCTTAAGTTCGGTTTCAGTCGCCGCGCCAACGCGGATAACCGCCACACCACCACTCAGCTTGGCAAGACGTTCTTGCAGCTTCTCACGGTCGTAGTCGCTGCTGCTGACATCAATTTCGTTGCGGATTTCAGCAATACGACCCTTGATGCGGGCTTCTTCACCAGCGCCGTCGATAATGACGGTATTTTCCTTGGTGCTGACAACCTTGGCTGCGCGACCGAGGTCTTGCAGGGTCACGCTTTCCAGCTTGCGACCAACATCTTCGCTGATGACCTGACCACCGGTGAGGATGGCAATGTCGTTCAGCATAGCCTTACGGCGGTCGCCAAAGCCGGGGGCCTTGATCGCCAGAACGTTCAGCATACCGCGCAGCTTGTTCAACGCGAGGGTTGCCAGCGCTTCGCCGTCAACGTCTTCGCTGATGATGACGAAATCACGCTTGCCGATCTGGAGAAGTTTTTCCAGAATGGGGACGATATCCTGTGCAGCGCTGATCTTCTTTTCGTAGATCAAGATGTACGGCTCGGTGATGACAGCTTCCATCGTCTCCGGGCTGGTGACGAAGTAAGCGCTCAGGTAGCCGCGGTCGAACTGCATACCTTCAACGTATTCAGTTTCGAATTCCAAACCCTTGCTTTCTTCAACGGTCACAACACCGTCACGGCCAACTTTGTCCATCACGTCGGCAATCAAGTTACCGATGTTGGAGTCTTGGGCGCTGGTGCTGGCAACCTTGGCGATTTCTTCACGGGTTTCAATCGGGGTGGCCGAGTCACGGATGAACTTCGAAACGGCGTCGGTCGCGACTTCGATACCACGCTTGAGCAGCATGGGGTTCGCACCGGCTTCAACGTTCTTCAAGCCTTCCTTGACGATAGCCTGAGCCAGAACGGTCGCGGTGGTCGTGCCGTCGCCGGCGATGTCATTGGTCTTGGTTGCAGCTTCCTTGAGGAGCTGGGCACCCATGTTTTCATACGGGTCTTCGAGTTCAATTTCCTTCGCCACGGTCACACCGTCATGGGTAACAGTGGGGGCGCCGAACTTCTTGTCCAGCGCAACGTTACGACCCTTCGGGCCGAGGGTGGTGCTGACGGCATCCGCCAGCTTGTCCACGCCGATTTTCAGGCTGCGGCGAGCCGCTTCATTAAATACGAGTTGCTTAGCCATTGGTCATTTCTCCAAAGTGCAGATAAAACGTGTGATAATCGGGAAAGCTGATAAAAAGTTGAAATTACTCAACAACGGCCAGAATATCGGCTTCCTTCATGATGAGAAGCTTCTTGCCTTCCATCTTGACCTCTGTGCCTGCATACTTGGCAAACAACACCTTGTCGCCGACCTTCACATCAACCTTGATGTTCTTGCCGTTATCGTCAGTGCGGCCGGGGCCAACAGCCAGGACGTTACCCTGTTGGGGCTTTTCCTTAGCGGTTTCTGGAATATAAAGACCGGTTGCAGTGGTTTCTTCTTGCTCAACCGCTTCCACGATCAAACGATCAGCCAACGGGCGCAGGTTTGTACCTTTTGAAGCCATTCCAAACTCCTCCTTCAGTTACATTTCGTTATCATGTAAACTAAATTACTCCGGCAGCCAATCACCAACGAACATTTGCAACTGCAAATCTCCGTTAGCACTAGCACACCTAGAGTGCTAATTTATCACGCATAGTTTAGCAAATGACCTCTTGAGCGTCAAGAGCTTCTTAGCAAACTGTTACACCGAGTGCTAAAAAACCCTCAAACCTTAACCTCCACATCACACACTTCACCTCAAACTAACCCATCACACCTCAAAAATACTGACACTAAAGTTAGTAGATTCAAACCCGAATCCATTGACTCAAACAGTGCAAATGTTCTAAAATAGATCTATGAATAATTACTTGGCAGGTGATATGGATCAAGGGTCGCCTTAACGACCACAAACATTATTTTCTTGTGCGAGATGTTCATCTGTAGGGGGACGCAGTGTGCTGTGTCCGCGCCACCAACCAACAACGTATTTTTACGCCCCATACGCAGCTTAACAACCGCCTCCGTATTTGCCTTTGACCTGATGATTATTTTGCAGCAAATGTTGCTATAGTCCCATTGTGGGGCAGCGGCAGCCCTATTCCCAACCTTGCAGCAAGATCAGCCGAACCATCCGCCGAATGAGCAGGAAGCGGACAACTTTTCGCGCCGCATCTGCCGCTTGTTCCGCATATTGGACTGTCAACGGATAACTCCCAACTTGCCTTTGACTGAATACTGATCGCTGATCGCTAAAAACTAAGCTTTCCGCCATTTCTGACAACGACAACTTCGACGACAATTGAGGGGAAAACTACTTCCATAGCACTGACAATTGCGACAGATGCGACACAAAATGGATCATTCTCCACAACAGCATCGCTACCACGAACCGGTGTTGCTTTAACGGATAATGGGCAACTGGATTGGAGCTAAAAGCCGATTCCGAATTTGAAGAATTTTGCGACGAAGGAGTCCTTAAGGCAGTTTCGGCAGCCAGTTCCCCTTCATCCACCGGAACGGTGCAGTTTACGAAAGAATCGGAAACTTGGCTTATCTCTATCTTCTTGGTGTCTGTGCGAAGCCTGCCTGTGAGATGGCGGTTCAATCGCTATGTCTTTTGCTGGCGACGGATAGCTGACAGCGAATAACTAAAAAGAGCGCAAACATTCGCCTGCACTCTTTCGCCTAATTTGGAGCTTTAATTTTGCAACTTGCTACTAATTCATAAACCGCTTGACAAAGTTCACAAGGTCACGGGGGCTAACAGGCTTAATCAAAAGCAGATCGACTTCGCTGGCTAACTCGCTCTGCGAGGCAAGATGGTTTCCGGTCACAACCACAATTTTGACAGA
>JAPUDU010000325.1 GCA_027492935.1 Fimbriimonadaceae bacterium | reverse complement strand
GTCTGAGCCCCTAACTGACGCATTGCGGCCGTTAAAATCTGCCCACCCATCTCCTGCAAGCCGTTTCCTTGAGTATGAAGATGATATTGCGGGCCTTCCGAAACTCGAACATTATTCTTCATTCCCTGGCGACCCTCATTAACGCGCCGAACGTATTCTTTCGCCGAATCCGCCCCCCATACAATATCCTTACGTTCATTTAAAGCTTTATCAATCTGTGCTACTTCCGCCTGATTGACACCGCCACTAACGGGACGAGCGGTCAAAGTCCAAGCCCCATTTTTCTCCACCCAATTACCATCTGCCACATAAGCAAGTTCGTCCATCACCTCACGAACCGTCCTATCTCGCAGATGCATAATCACCGGCTCACGACCAATTGCATTCCCCGTCACCAAAACTAAACCACTCGCATCTGCAAGCTGTTTTGCAATCTCATCAATCGGCCGGCCAATCGCATCGATCGCCGGAATCTTTGTGTCGAGTCCATCAACCCGCGAAGTCCCTAAAACCAGCCCTAGCAGTAATGCTTGCATATCTCTTTCCCTGGCTACTAAACGAATATTACAACCAAAAAAGTTTCAAAAAAATATGGCCTCAATCACCATGCAAGGAAATTGAGGCCACTCAGAGAAAATTAGTCAATCACAACGACTTCAACTGGCGGAACCAAACCGATTCGCGCGCCTTCACTCAATAACAAGCGAATTGCTTTGACGCCATCATCACCCATGTCGCGAGTGCGTTCGTTCACGTACATGCCAACAAATTCGTCGCTCGTATCATGATCCATTCCGCGTGCAAACTGCAAAGCGTATTCCAGCGCCTTTTCTCGGTTCGACAAACTCGCCGAAATCGATTCGCGCATACAGCGGCTCACTTCAATACAAGCATCATGGCCGAGATCCTTTCGAACAACGTTCACACCAAGCGGCAACGGAAGTCCGCCGTTCTTTTCATTCCACCATTTGCCCATGTTTGCCAGTTCAACCAAACCTTCTCGTTCGTAAGTGAGCTGACCTTCATGAATAATTAAGCCGGCTTTATACTTCCCAGCTTGAATTTCCGGAATGATCTCATCAAAGTTAACAACTTCAAATTTCGGCTTAACGTCTGGGCCAAACTTATCTTCGAACCATAGATTCAACTGTAAGAACGCCGAAGTCAACAATCCAGGAACAGCAATCACCGTGTCTTTCAATTCATCAAGCGGAATATCTTGTTCCGCGACAATCATCGGACCGTACTGTTCACCAAACGAACCACCGTGCCGGAGCAAAGCATACTTATCGGCAACATAAGCAAAAGCATGAACGCTCACCGCACTGCTCTCTAACTTGCCTTCCTTTGCCCATTCGTTCAATGTCTGAATGTCGCGCAAAATGTGCTCAAACTCAAAATCACTCTGAACGGCACCGCTTGCCAATCCCCAAAACATAAACGCGTCGTCAGAATCTGGCGAGTGGCCGAGCTGAATTTTCATCACTTTTCATTTTATCTTGAAAATTCAATGGTGCCTGGGAATAACACTTTATCACCCGAGTAGTTCACAATAACAATCAATGGTCACCTACACCGACCGCCTCGATGGCATCACCCCCGATGACCTTCACGGTTTCTTTGAAGGATGGCCAAACCCGCCATCACCTGCTACCCATCTGCGCATGCTTCAAGGCAGTAGCGATATCATTCTTGCTAAAGATCAAAATCAAGTTGTAGGATTTATCACCGCAATAACCGACGGCACTCTCTGTGCAAACATCCCCCTTCTCGAAGTTCTGCCATCCCATCGTAGCCAAGGCGTCGGCAAAGAACTCGTCCGACTCATGCTCCTCAAGCTTGAAGACTATTATATGATTGACCTCACCTGCGATTCCGCTCTCCGGCAGTTCTATCTCAGTCTCGGAATGACCGCTCTCACCGCAATGGTCAAACGCAACCCAGAAAAGCAATCAGGCCGACCGGAATAACCGATCGGCCTGATTGAGCGAACTGTTTTAATTTAGCCCAGTTTCCGAACTGCCGCAATAACATCATCCACGTCGGGGATGCATTCCAGCTCAAGGTTTCGAGCATAAGGCGTCGGAACGTTCAAGCCGCCACAACGGACAACCGGTGCGTCCAGATCGTCGAAGCTTTCTTCGCCGATGCGAGAAGCAATCTCGCCGCCGAATCCGCCAAACTTCCAGTCTTCATAAACCACAACCGCACGGTGTGTTTTTGCAACACTCGCATTGATCGTTGTCATGTCGAGCGGGCTCAAGGAGCGAACGTCAACAACTTCAGCACTGATGCCTTCTTTCGCCAACGCTTCCGCCGCTGCAAGATTGACCTGAGTCATTCGCGAATAACCAATCAAGCTCACATCCGTACCTTCAACCAAGATATTGGCTTTCCCAAGGGGAACCATGAAATCTTTGTCATCCGGAACTTCACCCATAACGGTGTAGAGGCCAGGATTTTCCGTGAAGATAACGGGGTTATCATCTCGAATCGCTGCTCGCAACATGCCATAAGCGTCAATCGGAGTTGCCGGAGCAACAACCTTCAAGCCGGGAGCGTGCGCATACCAACCCTCAACACAGTGAGTGTGCTGAGCGGAAAGTTGCTTTGCTGCTCCGCCAGGTCCACGAATAACCAACGGACACTTAGCTTGCCCACCGGTCATGTAGTGAATCTTTGCTGCGTGGTTAATAATCTGATCCATCGCCAAGATTGAGAACGACATTGTCATCATCTCAACCACCGGACGAAGACCAGTCATCGCTGCGCCAATCGCAATGCCGGTAAAACCGCATTCTGTAATCGGAGTGTCGATAACTCGCTTCGGACCAAACTTGTCGAACATCCCTTGAGTAACCCGGAAGGTTCCTTGGTAGCGACCAATGTCTTCACCGATCAAAAACACATTTTCATCGTTTTCAATCTCTTCCGCAAGCACCTTACTGATGGCGTCGCGGTAACTCATTGTTGTTGAAGCTATCTGCGTTGCTGCCATGATTAGTGCCCCTTCTCCGGTTCAATGTCGGTATAAACGTTGTCGTAAACTTCGCTCGCATCCGGGAACGGTGAAGCATCAGCAGCTTCATAAATCGCATCCACTTTATCCGAAAGCTCTTCATCAATCGCTTCCATCTTTTCGCGAGTCATGATGTTGCGATCCAGCAGGATTTTTTCAAGTCGAGCAATTGGGTCGCGCTTCATCGCTTCGGCTTCTTCGGCCTTGGTTCGATAAAGTTCGCGGTCGTTATCCGCCGCGCCGTGACCATTAAACCGATAGTTCATGATCTCAACCCAATATGGCTTTTGCTCTTTGCGAACCCAGTTCACAATGCGCTCCATATCTTTGTGGAATTCAATCACGTCCATACCGTCGATTCGCTCACTCTTAATATTGAATGGCTCACCGCGCTTATAGAGTTCGGTATCCGCCGCATGGTATTCCAAGCGTGTACCCATTGCAAACTCGTTATTTTCAATGCAGAAAATGATCGGCAAATCCCAAAGACCCGCCATATTCATCGTTTCAAAAACAACGCCTTGGTTTGCCGCACCATCACCAAGCAAACAAATCGTTACCCGGTCATCGCCCCGATACTTGCTCGAAAAAGCCAAACCGCCACCAAGTGGAATATGACCCCCGACGATTCCCCAACCGCCGTAAAAACCGCGCTCAATATCATAAACGTGCATGGAGCCACCTTTACCGCGGCTCAAACCACCACTTCGGCCCATGATTTCGCACATCACGCTCACCGGGTCGGTTCCTAAAAGCAACGGTTGCGGGTGATCGCGGTAAGCCGTGATCATATAGTCATGACCTGGCCGTATCGCGTGATGAATGCCAACCGCTGTTGCCTCCATCCCCACATAGGTGTGCATATAACCGCCAATCTTTCCTAGGCGGTAAGCAACATTGCATTTCTCTTCGAACCGACGGATGTAGAGCATCTCACGATAAAACTCTTCAAGCATTGCCGGGCTTTCTGTTTTTTCCAACTTGGCCTTCGCCACTCAAATAACCTCTTTTTTTGCTTTTTCGGCTCGTCGCTCCATTGAGACGTGCAATGGCAGTCTACCAGCCCACCCCCTTCACATTTGGCGGATGGGTCTTATCCTTGTTGGTTTCTTAAGCTCAAAATTAAGCCTCAACTAACATACAACATCAGGAAACTGTCAGAACTTTCGCAACTCTTATTCCGTCACCGGGGAACTATTCCCGGCCCTCCAACAGTATCATTACCCAAGATGCTTCTGAAAGTTGGTTGGTTTGTCGCCCTCATTTCCGTCCTCATGGCCGGAGTGAGTGTAGCCATAGCAACCCAACAACAAATCAAAAAAAATAATATTGTCATGACGGAAACCAAAGCCCAAATCGCCGTCACCGATAAAGAATGGGCAACCGCCAAAGAACAGAATCTTGCGCTCATTGCTCACAACTCCAAGGATCCCAAAGCCTGGTTCATGCTTGGCCTCGCCCGCCATTATCTCGGCGAATACGAACAATCGCGCGAAGACTGGCTCAAATCCAAAGAACTCGGACATGAACCAGGCATTGTCCACTACAACCTCGCATGCAGCTATGCCCGTGAAAACAGAACCGCAGAAGTTCTAGACAACATTAAAGAAGCCAAAAAAGAAGGATTCAATGTTCGAGAATTCGCTGAATCTGACCCCGACTTGGAAAACATGCGAAACAACCCTGAATTCCAAGATATTGTCGGCAAATCGGAAAGCTTGAACTAAAGCCGCAACTCCAACCCCTTCCCAACACAGAAAAAATACTGGACACTACCAACGTGCTTTAGTGTCACACTTGCACTGAGAATACGTATTCTCAACGACACAACGAAGTGACCTCCCAATGAACGCCGTCCGCTTTTCACTCAAATGCCTTCTCACGGTTTTTCTTGGTGCCGCACTCGCTGCCGGAGCAATCGCGCAGTCAGTTGTTCACTTAACCGGTCAAGGGCCATGGAACTTCAAAGGGGCTGTCGA
>JAPUDU010000324.1 GCA_027492935.1 Fimbriimonadaceae bacterium | reverse complement strand
CGAAGACTAGCTAAACTCTTACCGTGCCCGAGCAAAGCCGGACTCCTTGGATCACGCTGACGTTGATATTTCTCAACATGGCGATGGCCTTTTTAACCATTCTAGTACCAGGATTGGTAGACCAGGTTGTCTTTGATCCAAGTCGAATTACACCTTGGTCGCCCATCGTGTGCATTTTTGCGCATCAGAATCTTCTTCATTTACTAGCAAATATGATTTTCTTAGCGGCCGTTGGCCCGCTCATCGAATTCACTAGAGGCTCATGGCGTTTTGTGGTTATCTACTTTGCCGGTGGACTGGTTGGAGTTCTAATACACTTTCTGTTTGCGCGAATGGCACCACCTGGTAGCCCTCTCTTAGGTGCTAGCGGTTCAATCGCAGCATGTGTCGGTTACTGTTCGATTCGATTTGCTCGAACGAAAGTGCCCATTTTGCCAAAGCTTGGACTTCCCGTTGGTTTAATTGCTATCTGCTGGCTCCTGATTCAAGCAGCTGGATCAATTTTCCAAGTGGGAGAGCAAATGCGGGGAGGAGTTGCCTACTGGTCGCATCTAGGCGGATTCTTAACTGGTCTGGCTTTTGCGTTTATTTTCGGAGGGCTGCGAGAAGCTCGGTTTGAATACGGTCATGAGGTTCTTTCTAAAATGAATGAGCGTGGTCCAGCCGCTATACTAGCTACTTCAGAGGCACTCCTCAAGCAGCAACCAAAGAATCGAGAAGCGCAATGGCAACGAATCCAAGCGCTTCATGAACTTCATGAAAACGACAAATGCGTTTCTGCGCTTGTTGGATTCTTTGACTCTGGTGATCAAATAGAGAAAGAAGAGAGTATTCGTTTACTGGATTCCCTCCACCGACTTACAATTTTAAGTTCAGTTCAACGATTGCGATACGTAGATACATTGCCTGTTGAATCAAATGACTTAAGCCTAATTGTCCTCAAATCAATTGCCGGAGAAAATGATGATCCGCGGAGGCCAGATGCATTAGTTTCAATAATCGCTCTCCTCGGCGAGGACGGGGAAGATGCAAAAGCGTATACCGAAACACTTATAACCGAATACCCTCAACACCCGGCGACTGAAGCGGCAAGGCAAAGAGGATTGATTTCATGAAAGCATGGTGGCGACGTATTCGACCAAGAATTCTTCCACCAATCATTTATGGGGTGATCCGCCTCTTGCTCTCAACAGTGAAGATTGACATGGTCAACTATTCCGAACCCAAAACGGGAGGAATCATTTCTGGGTGGCATGGACGAATCATTCTTGCAACAAAAGCATTTCGGGGGCGCGGATACTGGACAATGATTAGCCAGTCTCGAGATGGGGAGTTACAGTATGGAATTTTCCGCCGATTAGGCTTCAATTCAATCCGAGGATCGACGGGGAGGGGGGGGATAAAAGCGCTGATGGAGGCGGTTCGTGAACTCAAGAAGGGTGCAGTTCTATGCTTCACGCCGGATGGACCACGGGGGCCAAGCGGGGTAGTTCAGGGGGGGTTGATGGTGATGGCGAGGAAATCAGGTCAACCAATCATCCCTATTGGGATGGCTACGAATCGCCGGTGGCTCATTAAAAGCTGGGATCGCTACATGATTCCTAAGCCGTTTAGTCGAGGAGTTATGGTCTTTGGTGATCCGATTTATGTGCCGGCAGATGCTTCTGATGAAGAAGTTGAGCGAATTCGACTCGTTGCGGAATTGGCCATTCACCAGGCTGAAGTTGATGCGGAAGCTTATTTCCAGCATCCGAAGCCAGATTGGCACGCACCGGAAGCCAATACCAATCCATAATATAGCCATGAAAGACGAGCAGCTTTACCGACTCTTCAAATTACATGAGATTGACGAAAAGCTACTTGGAATTAAGGCACGCGCAGAAAATCTTGACCAAGGGAAACGAGAAACGGCGGCAATAAAGAAAATTCAAACCGAATATGCCACAGAAATAAGCCGCTCGAACGATATCAAAAAACAGATTGCAGCTGAGCGAGTTAAAGCCGAACAAGCTTCAGAAAAGATCGTGAAGTTTAGTCAGCAGCTTTACGATGGAAGCACTGTTTCTTCAAAAGAAATTGATAATCTTCAAAAGGAAGTCCAGATGCTCGAAGACCTTGGCATGCAAGCTGAGTTGAAGATTGAAGAGCTTGAAAAAGAATATAGACCGCTTAGTAAACAAATCGATAAGATTAACTCCAAGATTGTTGAACTGAAGGGTGCGGTTGAATCAAAAAAGGCTCAAGCCATAGTGGACCATGAAGCGCTTAAGGTTGCCTTTAAAGAAACTGGTGCTCAACGCGCCGAACGAGAAAATCAAGTTCCGTTAGACTTCCGGAAGGTTTATGATTCAGCACGAAAACGAACTGGCACAACAGGGCTAGCGCTCGTCAGCCCTGAAGGGCGCTGTTCAGCTTGCGGCTTACCCGTTGCTGAACGAACTCAAGATGCAATCCGTCTTGGCAAAGTCCAACAATGCGAATCATGCCGACGCGTCTTATTCTTCCGCGAGGAAGCTCCCGAATGAAAAAGCACATCATTCTGATGGTTGCCTTGTGCCTTGTCGGATGCGCAAAGTTTCCGGATAACGGTTCTATCGGTTCTACTAAGCGCCTGATTTTCAAGATGCGAGTAGATGGACAGTTGCATTCTGGCCAAGGTGTTGGACAGTCTGGCCTCCCTTACGTCTATGTCATCGCTCTGAACTTATCAACTGATGACACCCCAACCACCACTGGCCCGATCCCAATCGTGATTCCAGGTGGAAACGGCATCGTTGACGGTCAAGCGACTCACTTTATCATTTGGACTCCGCTTACACAGCCTCAATTCCAAATTCAAAAATTTCAAGATGCGACATTGAATGACTACTTCCAAACGGGGGTTCCCGTGATTTTCACACCTACTAACGAAGGGGACAGAGAGATTCAGTTTGAGATTGATATCAGCCAATTGGTTCCGGCAGTCAATGTTCCTGATTACAAATCAGTGCAAGTTAATTTTTTGACGATGAACAATATCAACACCTCTGGTGGTGGACGATTCTGGGATGCCCTTGGTGACAGTAATCAGACAACTCAAATCAACTCACCCATTACAATTAGGCTCAATACCAGCCAAATTTATAACAACCAGAACCAGATCCTTACCGAACCCCGAGGAGATACTCCTGATCCAGATTTAGACATTGTAGACTGGTCAGTCGAAGTAAGAATTCAATAGAAATGCCACGTGTCTCAATCCTGTTTACTTGCTATAACCATATTAAATTTGCCCCAATTGCTTGGCAAAGCATTCTAGACCAAACATTCCAAGATTACGAAATCATAGCTATAGACGATGGTTCAACCGATGGAACACGCGAGTGGCTGGAAACACAACAGAACGCAACAATCATTTTCAATGAAAAAAATCTAGGAACCTACGGAACTCTCAACGTTGGACTCCAAGCTGCAAAAGGAGAGTTTGTTGCGATTTTTAATGATGATGATGTTTGGTTACCGGACAAATTAGAAAAGCAGGTAGCAATGCTTGATGCCAATCCTAAGATTGGTTTAGTTCATACAGATGGATATTTTATAGATGGAGAAGGAAATGAACGCCATGACTCGCCTCTTGGATTTGACTTTCCGCGAACCGAAACAGGAGACATTTTGCTCGCGCTTATGTACGCAAATTCTATTATTGCGAGTGCAGTTTTGGCCAGAAAACAATGTTTTGATGAGCTTGGCGGATTCAATGAAAGCTATTTCGGCTCGGGCGATTGGGAGATGTGGTACCGCATCTGCGAGAAATATGATGCTGGCTATTTACAGGAGCCACTCACATTGTATAGAGTTCATGGATCCAATGCGAGCCACAAATTAGAGCGCATTTGGCGAGATGACGAGAAGTTGCGAGAGTGGATCGGTGGGAGGATTGCGGGTTACGCAGGAAGATTTGGGGAATCTGAACTTATTGCAGCAGAGGCTCACAATGAGGCTTGCCTCGGTACGGTAAAGGTATTGGGCGGAAACGCGGCGGCGGGACGGTCACACTATAAAAGATCACTCAGTCTAGAGCCTGGTCGATGGAAAAGTCGTGCACGTATTTTTGCAAGTTACTTGCCAACCCCTCTCTTTAGAAAGTTACTTTAGGTTAGCTCTAACTCTTCTGGCTTGACTTTACGACCGTAAAAACCTAAAAACGCAGTCCACCCAGTGATTGCTACAAGGGCAAATATCACCTTGAGTGATTGTGGTACTGCAGGATTAAAGCTGAAAAACCCTTCAATTGGAGCAGCGGCGAAAATCATCACCAAGGCTAAGATGGCCAAAACGAAGGCATCTTTTCCGGCATGCTTTAAGGAATCTACTAACCTTCGTGAGCCGGGGAAAAGCAAACCAAACGCCAACACATATCCGGCGGCACCTGCGACAAAGATTCCACCTATCTCACTTACACCATGAGGCATGATTGAGCTCAACAGAAAACCTAACTTGCCGACAGAAAACATATCGTATCCAAGCGCGCCGATCATAACGCCGTTTTTCCATATGAGAATGGTCGATCCAATACCTGCTGTTCCGGCAGCTATTCCGATTGTCATGAGACCAACTTTGGGATTGTTGCTGGCATAGAAACCGGTCATCATCACACTTTCATCAGCGGTTCGACCTTCAAAACCACCACTTTTCCACTGCTCAAAAAGTGGTTCCATTTCTGCACTGACAAAGTAGGGGCGCGTGTCCGGTTTAAGAGTCATCATCGTTGAAGTGTAAAAAGCAGCCACCAGGAACAACAGTAAAGTGAACGCGGAAAACCAAACTCGACGCCGGAACGTATCGGCCGCCAGCCACAGCCCTTGCTTGATTACCTTTCCAAAACTAGCGGTTCTTGACCGATAAAGTTGACCATAAGCTCGACTGACAATTGTGTTGAGGTAGGTTACGACCTCTCGGTTGCTTGAATGGGCGGCAAGATAGGCTAGATCGCCAGAAGTTTGCCGATAGAGTCGCACA
>JAPUDU010000323.1 GCA_027492935.1 Fimbriimonadaceae bacterium | reverse complement strand
ATGAATGCTCGAATTGGCTTTCGTTCGTTGAGACGGATGAGGAATGGGTAGTTGTGGCCTCCCTCAATTTGTGACTCGCCGTGAGCGATGTTATCAAAACTACCGACCGCACTGATCATGGTGCTGAATTGATCGGGTCGTTGCCAGCAGAGGGTGAATCCACATATTCCGCCCGAACTTACGCCTACAGCCGCACGATCAGCGGGGTTAGGGCTGAGCTTGATGACTTTTTCAACTTGAGGGAAGATTTCTGTGAGGAGGAAGTTGGCGTAATCAGGGCTCAGGCGGTCGTATTCATAAGATCGGTTTGAGTATGTGCCGGGTTGATTTTGCCCGGGTTCGATAAAGATGCCGACGGTTGGAGGAATGAGTTTTTCTCGAGCGGCATTTTCGAGTCCGTTGGATTGCCATTGACGATCCCATTGAGCATCCGCGCCTATGAGGACGGGATATTGTTGATTGGGGTCAAAATTGGGGGGAAGATAGATGTACCACTTTCGAGTTGTGTTTGGATAAGTGATGCTTTTAAGCTCACCCATATCGCGGAGTTCTCCTTTGAGACCGCCGGGAGGAGTATCGGTGATTGGATTGGGGGTGTAAACCTCAAGATTGTATGACTTGGCGGTGGGTTTACCATCGAGGAGATATTGAACAGTTGTTCCTTGACCGTTGCGGAGGGAGATAACTTTGACTTGAAGTTTGCCGGCTTGATTGAGCTCGGACTCGGTGAGATTATCGCCAGTTACTTTGGCTTGGGTGGTCGATTCGATGGCGAAAAGTACGGTGGTGCCTTCTTTATAAGGGGCGATGCCAGTTTTGAGGTCTTCGGGTTTGAATTTGCTTCGAATGAGTGATTCAGCTTGGGCAGGGTTCGATTTGAGTGCGTCGGAGACTTGGGTGATGAACGAAGATTGAGTGGAAGAGGTGGTCATGGCAACAACTGCAAGACTCGCGATGAGCATGAAGAAGATTCTACCGAGGGCGTGAAGTCGAGATATTGATTGTTTTTGCGGGAGTAGAAAAACTATGGTGTTAGACGATCAGGAATTGAGAGAATTGATTCGGATAAATTTTGAATATTCATATTTACACGATGATTGGGTTTTCCCATTAGAAGATGCGTTGGAAGGATTGACGGCAGAGCAAGCGGCTTGGCGTCCGCCGAGTGAGGAGGCGATGGGGATCTGGGATATTGTTTTACACTTGGCGACTTGGAACCGGAACATCATTGAAAGGATTGAAACCGGGGAGAATGCACACCCAACAGGCGGGGCGTGGCCGGCAAGACCAGAGGAATTGGGAGAACGAGAATGGGACGGAGCTAAAGCTGAGTTGTGGGATTCGATTGCAGCCTTGAAGGGGCTAATTGAATCTGGCGCTATGGAGAAGATAAAGGAAAGCCCTTATGGATTTGCTGACTTGCTTTGTCGGTTTACACACATGGCGTATCACTCGGGACAGATTGTCAAAATTCGTGAGTGTCAGGGGTGGTAGAGCAGAAATTTGAACATTATATGATGGGCGGGCGTTGGTAAGATAACCGGAGATGTTGTTGCCTATGAACCCTCCGATTCTAGAAGATTTGCGTCCTCAGTTCCACTTTACGGCACCGACGGGTTGGTTGAATGATCCAAATGGGTTGGTGTATGAGAACGGGAATTATCATATGTTTTATCAGCACAATCCGTTTAGTACTCAGTGGGGCAACATGACTTGGGGCCATGCGGTGAGCAAGGATTTGATTCATTGGGAGCATTTGCCTTTAGCGATTGAGCAGGATTCTTTAGGGACGATTTATTCGGGTTCGGCGGTGATTGATCATGCGAATACCGCAGGGTTTGGTAAGGGGGCGATGGTGTGTTTTTATACCGCAGCGGGAGGAAAGAATGATCAGTCGAAAGGGCAACCATTTACGCAAGCTGTGGCTTGGTCGACGGATATGCGGAAGTTTAACAAGCTTGCTGGGAATCCGATTATCAAGCATATTGTCGATGAGAACCGTGACCCGAAAGTGGTGTGGCATGAGCCAACAAAGAGTTGGGTTATGGTGCTTTATTTGACCGGAAGTAATTATGTGTTTTTTGGATCGAAGAACTTGAAGGAGTGGACGAAACTCTCAGAGTTTGAATTGAGAGGTTCGAGTGAATGCCCTGATTTTTTGCACCTGCCTCTGGAGGGAAGTAAGCAGAAGAGCTGGGTGTTTTGGGGAGCGGATGGGGCGTATCAGATTGGTGATTTTGACGGAAAGAAATTTATTCCGAAGACAGCGGTTCAACATTCGTACTATGGGAATACGGCTTACGCGGCTCAGACATTTAGCAATACGCCGGATGATCGCTGCATTCAGATTTCATGGTTTCGAGGGGCTGAGTTTCCGAATTCGGTTTGGAATCAGCAAATGGGCTTTCCGCATACGATTACTTTGCGACGGACGGAATCGGGGCCAAAACTGTTCTTCTGGCCGGTAAAAGAGATTACAACCATTCGGAAACCGAAAGTTAGTGGTAATGGTGGGAGCTATCCGGTGGCTTCGGGTTTAGTAGACTTTGAAGGGGAGTGGACGGTGCCACCAACGGGAGAAATGGAGATTGAGGTTAATGGGATTTCGATTCGGTTTGATGCTGTTTATCAAAGACTTTCGGTTTTAGGGCGAGAGATTCAGGTGCCGGTACGGAATGGGAAACTGAAGATTCGTGGGTTGGTTGATCGAACTTCACTTGAGCTTTACGTTCAGGACGGTGAGATTTTAATGCCATTTTTTGTTCTGCCGAAAGACGGCGTGAGCAAGGGCTTGAGTGTAAAAGGTGGATGGAAAGGAAATATTTCGGTTTACGAACTATCTCCTTGATTAGAGGGCCGGGGAGAGGTCTTCGTATCGCACTTTCCATTTACCGTTCGTTGGGAATCCAGGGGCGGGTTTTGATCCGGTACCGGGCCAACCCTTTGCCATCATTGCCACGGCGTAGAGGAGGCCTCCGTTTGATGGGAAGTAAGGGAATGGTCCGCCAGTAGCGAGCCCACGTTCATCAAACTGAAAGCCAGGGGAGGAGTGGAGAAGGAAGTCGATGGCCATATCGGGTTTTCCGTTCCGAGCGGCGCACATGGCGAGCATAGGGAAATCCCAGCCCCATGTTCGGTTGAAATCCCATGTGGCGTTGATCTTTTCGAGGGTACGGATCATGGTGGCTTTGTCTACTCCGTCGCCAGGGAGCATGCCGGATGTTCCGATGAGAGCAGGATGCTCGAAGTTAAACTCCGTCCACATATCGGCGACACCCTCATGGAGAACATAGAGACCGCTTTCGGTTGGAAGCGGGGCAAGTTTTTTTAAGACTTCATCGTATTGTTTGTTCGGCTTTTGGCCAAGACGTTCTCTCCATTTTTGGGCGGTACGTAAACCAAAACGCCAGTAACCGAGTTCAAAGGCGGGGTTTTTGGCGACTTCAGGTTTGACGTTTTCGGAGACGACATGTAAAGGTGGACCGAGAACATATCTATTCGTGGCTTTATCAAGGAAGGCGTATGAGGCCATGAAATCGGCAGAGGCTTCTACGATGGATTGCCACTTGAGAAGTGTTGCTTTGGTTGGGTGGGCTTGATAATCCTGTTCGGCAAAGAAGATCGGGTGGGGTTGTTGCCAGATAAGGAATGCGTGGATTTCGTGGGGCCATTCGACTCCGTTTGGCCCGATTGCTTTGGGCCAGCGGGCTCCGGCATAGCCTTGGGTTTTAGCCAGTTTTTTTGCTTGAGGAAGGATTTTTTTATAGATTTCTAAGCTGGGATTGGCTTTCTCCCATCGGTTCCAGAGCGCCCAATGGGCGGTGTGCCACCAGACCATTTCCATGTGAAAACGACCGTACCAAGTGTTGTTGACGAGCCCGCTTTCTTGGGGAGGATATGAGCCGGCCTCGTTGACAGCCATGAGATATTGGGAGAGGATGATTCGGCGTTCGAGTTCTTTTGCTCGGGGATCGGTGCTGCCAGAGAAGTCGATTATTCCGCCCGTTTTCCAATAGTGACTCCAGTTTGCTTGGCTGGCTTCGATGGTTTGGTTGGTCGTTGGTAGGGGCTTGGTCGGGGCATTTTGAGAGAATGAACAGGTGAAGGAGATCGTATTGCTTTTGGGCTTGAGGCGGTAGCGGGAACGGTCGGGGTTCGCGTCGATCAGGAGGTCTTCGTTTTCGTTGGCCTCGGCTATTCTTGGGGTGCCTCCCGTGGAATAAGTGACTCGGATTTTCTTAGTTAATCCCGGAGCTGGGTCGTCCCCGAGAGCGTTGGAGATACGGAGGAGGACTTTGCCGTTCGTACTTGCGGCTCGGACTTTATCGGTGACATCAAGTTGCTTGTCGCCATTGCCGTATTCGGCTTTGATAATTTGAAGGGGGTTGATGGTGTTTGTTGGGTTTTGCAGTTGGGCAGAACCTTGCCATTTGAGCCCAACATAATAGGTCAGTTCATCCATTTGTCGCTTGAGGACAGCTTGGGTGGGTTCTTGGGCGGTCAGGCGTTGAAAAGTGCCAGGATGGTTCCAATCACCGACGAAATTAGCCATGTAGAGTGGGCTATTGCCAGGGCAGGAGAGGGAGATATTAATTAGCCCTTGGCTGAGAAGGGGGGATTCGATTTTGACTGAGATTGCGTCGGTTTTGGGGTGGCAGGAAGTGTAGACGGTGACAGGCTCGCCTTCGAAAACAAACTTACTGGTGACGACGCCAGTCCAAAGGTCGAGATGTTGGGTGGTTTGAGTGAGGTCGGTTGGAAGTGCTTCGTTGCCATCCCGCTTGGTTAGAACGAGGCCGACTCGCCCAAGATTTATTCGGTGGGGGCTCGATGCGAGCCATTGAGAAAGTTCAGGTTGGTTTGGATCGGGGAGCGGGTACCAAACTGGTCGCCCGTGAGTGTCTCGGATTTCGCCGCGATAGTTATCAACTTTTTTGCCTTGAGGAGGGGGGCCACTGTGCCATCCCCAGTGAGACATTGTGTTAAAAGGGACAAAGGTTTGT
>JAPUDU010000322.1 GCA_027492935.1 Fimbriimonadaceae bacterium | reverse complement strand
CCCGATACATCCAACACGCATTAATGACTAATGAAACGCGCCTAGAAATGAAACGCCGTGGCATGATCCAGTGGCGATTTGAACAACAGCTTTGGAAGACATTTGAATTCAATTGTCGGAAGTATCAGATCAAACCAGATGGCCTCGCAGTTTTGCCCGACAAACATATCCTAGTCGAAGTTGACCTGGGACACACAGCAACAAAGAAGTACGCCGACAAATTGAACGGATTCGATGCATTTGTTGCAAGTGGGCTTTGCAAGTCTAGTTGGCAGATTGAAACACTGCGTGTACTCACACTCACGACCAGCGAACGTCGTTGTCAAACCCTGAAATCGCTGACGCCAAAAAATGCCCGATTTATGCACTTCGTGCTGACCTTCGAACAATTCAACGTCCCCATGATTGGGGCGTGGAGCTAAAAACCATGAGTGATTACTTAGAAAAACTGCCCTTATCCGTCCAGCAACACCTTGACCGAGCAAATGCGCTCACAAATCGTGTGGCTGCACAGCATCAAGCCGCCGAATCCCAGATGGTGCAAGCCTTCACTGCGCTTGCTCAGGCAAATTCGGAACACGCTCTGGCAATGTTTGGAATGATGAACGGGAAGTCAACCTTGTCAGTGACCGAATCAACTTTCGATGTCGAAACTGACCTCATTGAAAAGAAATGTCTCGGGATCACATATCACTCCGAGACTCGGACGAAGACGTACCAGACCATGCGCCGGAGGGATATCTCACTCTACTAGCAAATTCTATCTGACGTTGATTATTGGCACTCCATCTGCGGCTGAGCGTTTTACAGTCTAACAGATGGAGGAAGGGATATTGCGGGCCAGGGTAAGTTTGAATATGGAATCTATGGGGCAGCTTGTTCCGTCTGGTAGGATGGTGCGTCAATGTTGAGCCCAGTCCATCATGAAATTAGAGAAATCCGCCGATATGCCTAAAAGGTATACAAAAAGCGAGTATCTTGGAGGGCTATCCGGCCTTCTCATATCCCGCAGGCTTGCGAAGGAGCTTTGTCAGGAGTAATTTGAAGAGGAGGTGCTACATGACAGAATTAATGAAAAACCTTAGAGAGTTCGTTGAGTCCGCTACAGGCGTCTCGATTGAAACTATTGACAGAGAGACACTCGATGAATCTCGGGCCCGAGTTGAACAAAAATCCGGTAAGAAGATGCGGATTGTGAGCATGTTTCCTTTCATAGGTAGAGGAAATGTCATGTCACGCAAACTCTTGAGCCGGGAAAGCATCGAGCGTGATTTGGATAAATGTCTGAAATAGACCAAAGCCAAACTGATCCAGAAGCATCACAAAATAGTGGTGCTTCTTCTTCTGTAAACAATGAAGTTATTCAAAATAGGGCGGGTGAATCAACTCCGGCAAATATCGCGGAGCTATATGATTTTTATCATAGTTTTGTCAAGAGGCTCTATAGTGTAGTCCAGGCAGAAAATACACTTCCAGCAGAAGTTCTTTACGAAATACATGCGGCATTTGATCATATAACTCGTATTGAGAACTTTAATGAACCAGAAGAACAAGCCGTGCGAAAAGCGTACTCGCACTTTAAAAGAGCCTGTTTAGATGTGTACAAAATCTACTTTAGGGATAGCCTAGATATGTACGAAGAATTGAAAAGAATAGACACTAGTGCAATTGACAACGGTGAATTTGACTACAAAGTGAAGCATCTAATTGACTCTATAAGGAAGAACGCTACTGAGGCCCGTAGATTAGAGGGAGATAAATCGCAGGATACTGCAGAAAAAGTGCTTGCATTTGACCGATGGCAGTTAGTAGCGCGCGAATGTCAGGAATTCAGAAACTCCTTTTATTTACATCATGCCATTCCATGGGCCAAAAGGAAAAACAAAAAGAGAGATTGGACTCTGTTCGGACTCGGTATTTTTACAAGTATCCTCTGCGGCGTGGTAGGCAATTGGATTTGGACCGCTATTGCCCAACTTCTTACGAACAATTAGGAAATAAGAATTGCGTCAAGGGATTTTCGCAATATCTCTTGTGAGGGCGTAATTGGCCTCGTGTAATTAATCTCAGTTACTCCAGAAGCTGAGTGACCGACGTGCTCTTTCAGGGTGGTCGCTGAAACTTGCGGGCAGAGCTTCTCGATCCAGTTGATATGAGTCAGTCGGCAATCGTGTGGGCTCATGTCATCCGGGAGTGCAGCTTCCTTCTTGATGCGTCGCCAGGTCGCGTAGGTGAGAGCCTTCATACGAGGCTTGTTTTCGGTTGCGGCTGACCAGAGATACTCCTCTGGATCACGACCTTCAATCAACGGCTCCAACAATGCCTGAAGAGTGTTGCACATGACCGCCGTCCGAATTTTTCCTCCTTTTGGCAAACCGACAATCTGAGCACTATTCTCATCCAGCTTCACCGCCCGGTCAACGAGGATCTGACCATGCTCAATTTGGATTTGTCCAACAGTCAACGCCATCTGTTCTCCGAGCCTGAGTCCGGCAAGCAAGAAGACTCCGAGCATTGCCCGCCGTTTATCATCAAGTTTGTTTGAGCTCAAAGCCTTTTTTGCTTGCTCAGGGGTCAGAGCGACCGCAACGCGGCGTTCTGGGGTCGGCAAATCCAATGTAAATGGATTGCGCCAAAAGTGGGGAACTCTGAGATAAGGGGAGATTGCCTGGTTGAAAGCTCGAACTAAGGTTGCTTTAAGGGCAATAATGGTGTGCTGACCGACTCCCTGGTCTCTCAATTGCGAGTAGTACCGCTTCACGTCTACCGGGTCAATTTGAGTTAGTTTCACCTTGCCCCACCGCTCCTCGGCGTACTTCTTGTATCGCGCCTTCCGGTCTCTCAGAGTTTTCGGATCAATCGACTCCGGCCAGTCGTTATCGCATAGCCAGTTGAACCATTCGCCGAATGTCAGGTTGGAAATGAGCTCATGGCGCAGACGGCTTCCATCCCTTCGAATTTCGCGCAGAAAATCCTTTCCCTCACGTTGAGTCGAAAAAACCCGAGACAGACGTTTTTTGGCCCCTCTCGCATCTTCCAGGATGTACTGGACGCGCCATTTCCCCTCAAGTTTGCCGCTTGTGATTTTCCGGCATGATCCTTCGCCATTGTCTGCACGGCTTGCCATAGTCTCTCAATTGTACATCTGCGAGACCATGAAATTTGAGAGACTTTTGAGAGACCAACGCCATTCAGAACGCAAAACAGTGGCTCAAAGTTGGGGATATGGGTTCAAAATTTGGCGGCCCCGGAGGGAATCGAACCCCCGACGCCCTCCTTAGGACGGAGGCGCTCTATCCACTGAGCTACGAGGCCGCGTTGAATCTAAAATCGGCTAATTTGTCGCTGTCTTTTGTTTTGAATTCCCACCGCTATTCCCACCGGAACTGTAGACGAGAGTCACCCATGACTCTACCAGAGGGGCAAACGTCATTGCTTGAGCGTGGCTGTAATGCTGAGTGATAGTTTTCTTCGCATGACCCATGAGCCTGGCTCGTTTTTCCTCATCGACTCCCATCTCTTGGAGCCCAGTTGAAAACGAGTGCCGAAGTAGGTTGCAGTGAATTGGCCGAGAACCCTCTTCGAGCTTGAAGGTTTTGGGTTCGATGCTGATTAAGCCAGCGGCGGCCGCACGTTTGCGTAGATCTCGGTTTGAATTCGACTTGTGATACTTGAATGGGAAAGTATGGTTACGTATCTCCTCAGCAACGACATTAGGGAGGGGAAGGGTTCGGTATCGTCCAGCAGCTTTCTTGCCGGGAACAATGAGTATGCCTTTGTGCTTAAAGCATTCAGGTGTGAGAAGAGCCACTTCGCCAGGTGAAAGACCAAGGAGCGGGCAGAGTACGGTGAAGGGGTGAATCGCATAACCTCGGGAGCTGACAATCAGGGAAAGGATTTCGTTAGGGAGTAGCACCTGCTTGGGAGTTGTATCCGGTCGTCCGATTTTGATTTTGCGCACGGGGTTTCGGCTGATGAAATCATTATCAACGGCAGCTTCGAACATTCCGAACCAGTATTTGCGGGCAGTGGCGAGGGTTTGGAAAGTAAGGCCGCGCTCGATGAGCTTATTGAATTCTTCCTGAACGTGATACTGCTTGATGTTGGAGGGGTCGATCTTTTCTAAACTGGGGAATTGCGAGAGCCAGAGGGCGGCATTCTTCTTATAGCCCGGTGTGGTGCTGTTCAGGGAGTTCAGATACATTTGGCGGATAAAGGAAAATGTGATTGTCTGTGGCTCCATCCACTGCATCTCCGACAGTGCTAGTTCTAACCTTGCGCGGGCGGCCTCTTCTGTTTTTGCCCACCGGCTGAGCTTTCGCCCGGCCCGAGCTTCGAAGCCGTTTGCTTTCGGTCGTATCGTTATTATCTGAGTCATCAGCAGGTTTGTATTGTAGCGGGCCATCCTCAATAATCCCGCATAGTTTTTTAACAGAGATTCTTTTTAAGCCGTGCGGAAGAACAACGTCGGCATACATTTCAAGTATGGCTAGGGCCACCGCCTCAGAACATTCAAGCTCGCGCATGATTCCTTTAGTTCCGAGTGCAATGGCCATTTTGATTTCCCGTTGTGTTAGATGATTGAAGGCTCAGGTGTTAAAGTTTCAGTTTGAAACTTTGCTTGAACGGCATCCTCAAATGATTGAATCAAACCTTTAATGTCCAGGTCTGGGGTTTCACCAAAGCCGCAAGGATTTTCTTGCATGTTTTCAAAGCCTTCTGTGAAGTTGGCAGACCAAGCGTTCCCGTCCATAACCAACGTGATTTGATGCTCGATGTGGGAACTCGTTAGCCCAGGCTTTAAATCCAGGGATTGTTGCAGATGTTCAAAGCAGGTGTGGCTCTCATCTTCATAGGTTGTTCCGTGGATGCTGTGGCTTGCTAGATGCAAACAAACAGCGGTACAACAGTACGGCGCGTTTATCTTTTTGTCTGTGTTCATTTTGTTTTCTCTTGCGTATTTCTTCATTAACTCGGAATGAGGTTCGGACTTACCATCCTCGCCATCAATCCAAAGGTGTAAAAATGTTTGGCACTTAGAGCAGGAGCCGCATCCGGAGTTGACTCCCATGTTCATCAACAGCGAGGGCTTGAAGTACAACTCTTCGCCAC
>JAPUDU010000321.1:11438-36372 GCA_027492935.1 Fimbriimonadaceae bacterium | reverse complement strand
GAAATTGACCATCTTGGTGTAGTCGCCGCCGTTTTTGATTTCGGAGAGTTTGGCGAGCCCAATGTTTTTTGGGATTTGGGTGTTTCTGTGTGTGGCGGCAAGTTTATCGACGCCTTGGGCGAGGGGATCAAGATTGGGCTTGTCGTAGAACTTGTGAGCGAGCGTGAGATATTTTTCTTTGCCGGTGATTTCGTAGAGGCGGGCCATGGCTTCGTTCATGCCGCCGTATTCACATCGAAGCATTTTTGCCCATTGTTCTTCGGTGAGGTCTTTGGTGATGTCGATTGACCAATCGCCAAATTTCTCGGCGATGATGAGAGCATCTTTGTTGCCGGTTACGGTGTAAGCATCCATGAGACCGACAAAAACTTTGTGGTGGGTGTACCAGGGCGCCCACATGCCGTTGAGGTCGAATCCCCCAGAGCGGATGTTGCCGACACGGATTTCTGCCCAGGCTTTGTCGCCATTGGGGATTGCTTCGATGAGGCCATCGGGTCGAGCCGTTTGACACTCTTTAAGGCCAACGACGATGGCATCAATTTTGTCTTTGAATTTCTTATTTCCGGAGGCGGTGTAAGCTTGAACACAGGCGGTGAGGTAGTGACCTAATGAGTGCCCGGCGAGGCCTTCCCGTTCCCAGCCACCGTAGATGGGAGCTTTAGGTTCGAGGCCGGCGTTGACGCGGAAATTGTGGAGTAAGCGTTCGGGCTCAAGTGTGAGAAGGTAGGTTTCGGTTTTGTCTTGAGAGTTGAGCCACGGGCCCCCAGTCAGTTTGACTTGACTAAGAGGGAACGGCTTAATTTCAGGAGTTTTAATAGCGGCAGGCGATTCGTTGACGATGATAGACATGGCAGTTGCGATAATGAGTGGTGTCATTTTTGAAGCTTGATCCTAAGAACTGAGAACGAGTTGGGTGGAGCATTAAAGGTGAGATCCGACCCGAGATTGATTTTTGAAGACTTGGGGACGATTTTTGTAGGCTGCTCAATGGTGTTCTCATCGTTTAAGTTGCCGCTGAGAACAATTGCAGTGGCGTTGAGGTTGACCTTCACTTTGCCGAGGTTGAGCTTGACTTGATTAGCTGATCCGATGGCGTTGACGATTTTCACGACGAGTTCGCCAGTTTTTTTATCAAGGCCAGCCGACGCGACGGCAATATCGGGTCGAGGGAGAGTGGCATCAATGACGGTTTTGCCGTCAAGGGTTGCTTTCACATGGAGGCCATTGACTTCGATGTTGACGTCGTACCAGTGGTCAGTTTCGATATTTCCGCGGCTGCTGTATCCGGCTCCGCCCGAGTTGATTTGGACGGCATGAATGGAGTTACCCCAGCCGCCGAAGTTGAGTTGAACTCGTTGGCCCGAGATGCTCCCGATGCTGATGATAAATCCTTCATCGCCTTTGATTTTTCGGGCTTTGGTTTGGATTGATTTGATCGGTTGGTCTTGTCCGAAGAAAGTCCATGACTCACTGCCGTCACTCGGTTTGATTAGGGTGACGAGTTCGTTGGATGTTTGCCATTGACCTCGTTGGGTGCGTACTGGACTTTCGGTTGGAACGGGTTGTCCGTTTACGATGAGGTCTTTGAATTGGACTTCCGTGTTGTATCCCCCTAATCCGGCTTGCCCGGCAAGTACGGGTGAAGTTGGGTAAGTGGTTTTGAATGTAGAGGGGACAACGTGAGTGGGAAGGTTTTCGGCGGTCATTTTGCAGGCGTAGTAGCTTGCTCGTCCGAATGCTTTCGAACTATCGAAGTGAATGAGGTTGACATCCCATTGGTGGGATTCGACTCTCTGGAGAAGAGGAGCATAACTTCCCATGCGGACAATGTCGGCGTTGCGTTCCATGTCGAGCATGTAGGCGGCGTCGTTGAGGGTGGCGGCGAAGTTACCGAAACCGACTCCACCGTTGCAAGCGAATTCGCCAATGTAGACTGTCCACGGGACTTCGCGGGAGTAATTGTCGAAATGACCAAAGTTTTGGAGAGCCCAGCCAATATTTTTGTAGGCATGCTCATCGACGATATCGAGAGGGCCATCTTTCATGGCGGCATCGATGGCAGGCTTATCAATTCCGGAGATCCAGGAACTTAGGATGAGCTTGGATTTCGGATATTTTTCTTTGACGACTTTTGCAAATTGGGCGAATCGTTTGCCGTATTTGGCACCCTGATCTTCGTTACCGATTTCAACATATTCGAGGTTGAATGGCTTGGGGTGACCAGCGGCAGCACGCATTTTTCCAAATTTGGAGGTTACGGGGCCGTTCGCGTATTCGAGAGCATCCAATGTGTCTTGGATGAGGGCAGGGATTTGGTCGTCGGGGAGGTATGTTCCGCTTCGGAACGCGCAACTGACGCCATCGCTAAAAACGTAGAGGGGCTTTGCGCCGATATCTTCGCAGTATTGGAGGAATTCGTGGAATCCGAATCCGTTCGTGTTCCAGTAACCCCAGGGTGAGTAAGTGGGTTTGCGCTTTTCGAGCGGGCCGATCGTGTCTTTCCATTGACTACGGCTTTCGATAGTTAGACCTTCGACATAACAACCACCGGGGAATCGGATGAATCCGGGTTTTAGGTCGGCGATCATTTGAGCGAGGTCTTTGCGGAGCCCATTTGGTCGGCCTTTGAAAGTGGTTTTGGGGAGAAGGGAGACGTAGCTCAGGGTTGTTTGGGCGGCGGGAAGGTCAAGCTGGAGCTTGGTGTGGGCTACGGTTTTATCCGCAACTAGGGTTACTTCCTTGAGGGTGTATTTATTTTTTTCAAAGTTGAGGGGGCCAGCGGAGCTAACCGTTTTGCCATCTTTACCAACAATTTTCGCGATGACGGGGCCACCTTTAGCCCAGATGCGCAACTTGTATGATTCGCCTTTGTTGGTGGCGATGCCCCAATAGCCTTCGTTAGAAATTTTGGCCGGGCCAGTTACTTGTAGGGCTTTCTTTTTGACTTCGTTGAGAGGGTCATCGACGAGTTTGACGGTGCCTTGATTGATTTCCCAACCGGGATGGTCGTTAGTGACATTCCACGGGAAGGTGTATTCGACAGGGTGTCCTTCCCACCAATGGTCTGTTCGGGGGGGCACAATTTTGCCATCAACAATTTTGCAGGCCGGCGGGGGTTCTGCGTCGGTGAATCCTCGGTTTTGAATGAGTTCGGAGTAAAGGCCGCCTTCACCGGCGTGGTTGATTTCTTCGAGAAAAACACCGTACATCTTGGGTTCGACAGCGGCACCGGGATTGGTGACGTCAATCTTGATTTCGGTGGAGATTCCGGCGGGAACAAACATGGCGGCAACAGCGAGGGAGAGAATCATTTGACTCTCCATTGCTGGATTCCAGCTGACCACTCGTTTTGGAGCTTGATTTCCATGCGGATAGCGGTGGTTGTGATTTTGTTGAATTTCACGGTGTTGTATTTATCGAGAGCAATCCCAAATTGGTCTTGGCTTTGGACGGGCACCCAGTTTCCGGATGCATCTTTGTAGGTGAGCGACCAGGAAGCTGGCGTTCGGCACTCGCCGACTTCGGTGTCGTCGAACCAATAGACTTCGGATTGGGAGAGTGAGACTGGTTTTTCGAAGGTGTATTGCACCCATTCCGTGGTGCCTTTTTTGGGCCACCAATGCATGAAGCTACCGGGCTGGCTCGACTTTTTCGGGTCGTGCATATCGTTGATGGCTTCGAGGCTGCCTGCTTGGGAGCCGCTGACTTTGGCTTGGGCGTAGATCGGTATGACTTTGAAGACAGGGCTCGCCTTGGCTTCAGCAGTGGGGAACCAGACAGCCATTTGAGTTTTGCCTCGGTTAGCCCATGCCGCATAGGGGATGAGCGTGAGGTTCATTGACTGCCGATCAATTGAGCCATCTTCGTTAACGTAGAGGCCGGTGGCTGTGCCTTGCACCTGTAGGATGTTGCCGAGAACCGATTTTTTAACGGTTTTCCAAGCCGCGTTAGGCTTGATGACGATGTTTTGGACATTGCCTTTGGGGTTGTCGTGGCCTTCAGCACAATAAACGATGGGGCCGCGTTCGAAGGCGACCATTTGTCGATCGTCGACAACTTGCTCGTTGGCTTTTACTTGCCGAACACTCATCGGGAGGTTCAGGTCGATGGTATCGCCTTTTTTCCAAGTGCGGGAAATGACGGCATAACCGGATTCGACCTTGGCTTGGAGAGATTTTCCATTGACCTTGAGGGTGTAGTTTGCCGATTCATTTTTAGCGAATGTGTAGAGATCGCTGGGGGTGGCTTTGTTTTGCGCCCAACCAGGAATGCGGACGCGAACCGTGTATTTGGCGGTTTTCGACGGATTCACTTGGAATTTGACGGCGCCTGACCATGGGTAATCGGTTTTTTGGGTGACGCTGAGTTGTCCACCGGATGGCATTTTGATTTCGGCTTTGCTACCGACGAATAAGTTGACGAAGAGTTCGTCTTTGCGGACAGCATAAACGTATCCGGGGATGGATGCTATGAAGCGGGTGATGTTGCCGGGACAGCATGCGCATCCGAACCAGGCAGACCGTTCATACCGACCACTGCTAGAGAGGGGGTTTTGGTAGAAGAAACTTTTCCCATCTAGTCCAACGCCGCTAAGAAGTCCGTTGTAGAGGGTTCGCTCGAAGACATCGACATACTTTGAGTTGCCGTTGAGGAGGAACAGTCGTTGGTTCCAGTAACCGTTGCCGATTGCAGCGCATGTTTCAGCGTAGGCGCTGGCATTGGGGAGGAAATAGTTGGGGCCGAAAGCTTCGCCTGCGCCTTGGGCACCGATTCCGCCGGTGATGTAGAGCTTTTTGTTGACGACGTTGTTCCAAAGGGTGTCGATGGCTTTAACGTATTGTTGATCGCCGGTGAATGCGGCAACATCGGCGACTCCGGCGTAGAGATAGGTTGCGCGGACGGCATGACCGACAGCTTCTTTTTGCTCAAGGACGGGAAGGTGGGCTTGCCAATATTCGCCGCCGTTTTGGCGACATTCGATCATGAATTTGGCGAGATCAAGATATTCTTTTTTGCCGGTTGCTCGGTAGAGTTTGGCCAGGCCCATTTCGATTATTTCGTGGCCAGGCCAGATTTTGCGTTTGTTGGGGCCAAACGTTTTGACCAGGAGGTCAGCGTTTTTGGTAGCGATGTTGAGGAAATTCTTTTTGCCCGTGGCTTGGAAGTGGGCAACAGCGGCTTCGTAAAGGTGTCCGCTGTTGTAAAGCTCATGGCTTTGATCTTGTTCGTTGACCCACCGTTCTGATCCGGCCCAATCGTGGGGTTTATCGGGGTTGATTGTTCGAGCGGGGTAGAGATAGCCGTCGGGTTCTTGGGCGGCGGCGATCTTCTTGATTAATGTGTCGAGGTAAGCATCGAGTTCAGGATCAGCCTTGACGCTCAGGCAGTAAGAAGCCCCTTCCATTACCTTATAAACATCGGTGTCATCGAATGGAAATCCGGGGAGAGGTTTGCCGGTGGGATCTTGACCCGCTAGGGTTTCGGCAGCGTGTTCAAAGTTGGCGACACGCCCGGTATCTTCGCATTGTTTGAAGGCGTAACGGATAGTGATGGCACGGTTGGTTTCAATCCGAGGAGCCCAGAAATTGTCGTTAATATGTACGGCAGTAAAAGGGACAGGTTGGATAGGATAATCGTTGGCGAGGGTTGGTGGGTTGGCTGTCGCTAGAACAGTCAGGGCGAGGCTTGCGATCGTCAACATTGGCTTTCTAATTTTGAACGACTGAACCATCGGCGGCGCAGTGAATTCATTTGTTATTATTAGTATAGCCAAACATGAAGTTGATTTGTGTTTTTGTTTGCCTTGTGTGGAATTTTTTGAAGATTGAACTCAAGCAATATAGTTGTTTGGTTATGTTGTGGAGCTTGGGAAAGGTGATATTGTTGAGGAGGAGGCGTATTTTTCGGTGAAAAGCTGATGTTTAAAGCTTTTTTGTAAAAAAAGTAATAAAAAAGTATATAGCCATACGTGAAATGATATAAGATTAAATTAATTGGTCTCCTTGATGGAGCCTAGTTGACATTGCAACGAAGGAAATTCAACATGACATACCCTGACAACACCCGGCGTACGGCGACAGCGCGACGGGCCTTCACTCTTATCGAACTGCTCGTCGTCATTGCAATCATTGCAATTCTCGCGGCGATTCTCTTCCCGGTTTTTGCTCAAGCTAAGAAAGCGGCAAAGATCACGGGCACTATCTCAAACATGAAGCAACTTGCTATGTCGAGCAAGATTTATGCTGGCGACTATGATGATACGAATGCAATGACAATTGCATCTCTTATCACTAATCCTGCAACCTGTGGCTGGGGTAATGAGCACACTTACATTGGTCATTTGCAGATGACTTACCCATATACAAAGAACGTTGATATCTACAATCAGGGTGTTAATCCTTGGGCGGGCGGTCCTCGTCAGCAAGTTGTGGTTGACCCATCGGGAACCTGGGGTGACTGGACAAAAGAAGAAACGATTCTTCCGGGTGCAGTGGCTCTAAATCAGTGGAATCCATCTGGTTGTTCAAGTAGTTCCGGTAACTCAGGTGATATTGCTCCGCGCACTGATACATCTGTTCCTCAACCAGCAAATACAGCGATGTATGCTCCTTGGACGGGTGAGGTTTCGGGCAAGTCAACAATCCCTGGAGATCCAACTCTGCCACAGATTGACTGGAATCCTTATTACGAGACATGTTGGTGGCCCACGAGTGTAGGGGCTGGTGGGGAGACAGGTTTGCACCGAGCTTTTGTTGCTCATAACCGCTCCATGCCTTTGGCTTACTTTGATGGTCACGTTGGGAAGGTGAAGGCGAATGCGTTCTTCCAATCACCAGATACGGCATGTACTGGATTTGGGAACTTCCAGGAAGGAGAGTATGCGAATACGCTCTGGGGCTGGTTCTTTGATGGAATTCCAGTAACACATCAATGAGAAAGTTGACTCTTATTTCACTCGCGCTCGTTGCGATGGCGTTTAGTGTTCTCCCGGGTTGCACAGATGACTCGGGAGCTGGCCCTATTCGTAATACGAAGCAGGCAGCGCCTGGCACTGATCCATCAGCTCAGCCGCCAGCGCCGGGAGAAACGCCCAAAACATCTCGGGTCTCTGTCCCGGGGCAACAACAAAAAGGTCGTTAACGCAAGAGGGTAAATGCAAGGGCTCTTCCGAAAGGGAGGGCCTACTTATTTTTTAAGTGGTCTGTTTTCGAAATCTTTGTCGTTGTTTGTTCCGACAAACAGGCTGAAGTCGCTTGTTTCTGGGAGAGGGGCAACTCCGGGCACCACTTTGCACTTAACCCAGCCATCGCGGACGAGGGCTTCGAGTGCTTGCATGATCCAGTCGTGGAGGTACTGGTTGTATTCGTTACCTTCGGCTCTTACTTCTTCGAGAATTGAAGTGAGGGCTTTCATGATTTGGGGGTTCGTGCGGAGGTGCTTGATGAGTGTTCCGACCATTCCGGTGAGGGGCAGAACTTTTCCATCGCGCTCATATCCTTCGACAACATGGATTTGGCCATCTTCGTAGCGGGCGAACTCAACTTTGGTTGCTTTATTGAGATTGACTTGAAAATAGTTGTAACCGCCGTAAGCAAATTTTGAGGATTGACCGGAGAGCCAGTCGTTCATGCCGTGGAGAGCGTTGAAGGAGAATGCGGCGACTCCGCCGGAGGTCATATCTTCTTCCACAAATCCACCGGTGCCAAGCCATTGGAAGGCTTTATCGGCATCGAGATCCAGGCCAGCTTCAGCGGCGATTTCACGGGTGAATTCTTTGAGCTCGGTGAAGTGGGCGTTAGCGGCATACCAGTAATCGGCAAAGCGGATGTGTTGGAGAACCCGGCGTCGGTTTCGGCGCGTGTATTCCTCGAATAGCCACTCTTGGTCACCGCCTTTTTCGAGTTCGAGGATGGTGTAGGCGGCTTCTCGAGCGGAGATGTGGGTGATGGTTAGACCGGCGGAGAGAATTGGGTCGGCGAATCCGACGGTTTCACCGATTAGCATCCAGTTTTCGTCGGCCATTTCTTCGACCACGAATGACCAATCTTTGGTGGCAGAGAATTTGTTTTCGCAGGTGGCGTTGTTGAGGAGGCTGTGGATACGTGGTTCTTCAGCGATGGCTTGGTGGTAAAGCTCTTCGGGGGATTTCCCGCTCTTTTTGTAAGTTTCAGCGTGGCAGACGAACCCAATAGATGTTCGGGTTGGGCCGAGGGGGATGAACCAGATCCAGCCGTAGCCGAGAGACATGACTTGGATCCGGGTGCCGCCAACACCGATTTCTACTGCCCAGTCGGCATTTTGCCAGTAATCCCAGAATGCGACATTTTTGAGAGTGCTTGGTTCTTCGACGTTTACTTTGAGAGCTTTTCGGAGAATTGCGGCGTTGCCGGAAGCGTCGATGTAGTATTTGGCGGTGACGACGGATTCATCTGCGAGGCGGAGTCCGACGATTTTTCTGCCAGCTTTGAGGACAGATTTGACTGGGGTTTGTTCGCAGACTTCACAGCCGTACTCTCGGGCATGATCGAGAAGAATTTGGTCGTAGATGGCACGGTCAACTTGGAAAGCAGTTTGGGTTCGCTGGCCGCGATAAGGCGCAGGGCGAGGTTCGGGCTGGAGGTTGCCGTAGGGTAGGAAATTGAAATCCCAGAGGTCGTCGCTTTGTCCCCAGCGATAAGTCGCTCCGATTTTAATGGGGAAGTCAGCGGCTTCTATTTTTTCCCAGGCTCCCATTTCTTTGAGCACTGATCCAATTTTGGGGAGTTGGCTTTCGCCGACGTGGTCACGGGGAAATGCTTCTTTTTCTAAGATTAAGATATTGAGATGAGGAGCATATTTTTTAAGGAGAGTGCCGCAAGTTGATCCGGCTGGCCCGCCTCCCACGATAACGACGTCGTAATCCATTTGGTTTTTCTATTATGCCAACTCGTTATATAAATTCAATAGATTGAATGCTAAAATATTTTATGTCACAGCAATTCGACGCCGAAGTCGTGATTATTGGGGGCGGGCCGGCGGGTTCTACGTGTGGAAGTTTAGTTAAAAAGTATTTGCCGGAGGCGAGGGTATTGATTGTTGAGCGGGAGAAGTTTCCGCGGGATCATGTTGGTGAAAGTCAGTTGCCACAGATTTCAGCAGTTTTGGCGGAGATTGGGGTTTGGGATAAAGTTGAGGCAGCCAATTTTCCGGTTAAGATCGGAGCAACTTATCGCTGGGGCCAGACGGATCAGTTATGGGATTTTGAGTTTTTGGATCGAGGAAATTTTATTGATGCTCCTCGTCCGGGGAAATTTGAAGGTCAGCGATTAGAGACGGCTTTTCAAGTTGATCGGTCGGTTTACGATAAGATTTTGCTTGACCATGCGGCGGAGATGGGATGTGAGGTTCGGGAGCAAGTTCAGGTCATTAAGGTTGAGCGTGAAGGGGATCGAGTTGTTGGCTTAGTTGTTAGAGAAGGCGGAGTTGAAAAGCGGATTACAGGCAAGCATTATGTTGACGCGAGTGGCCACGCAGGAATTTTGAGGCGGTCTATGGGGGTGGAGACGGATTCTCCGACGACATTGCAGAACATTGCGATTTGGGATTATTGGCAGAACGCGGAATGGGCTGTCAGTATTGGAGTAGGGGGTACGCGGGTGCAGGTTTTGAGCTTGGGGTATGGGTGGATTTGGTTTATTCCTCTTGGGCCAACACGGACGAGTATTGGTTTGATTGTGCCGGCGAGTTATTACAAAGAGCATGGAAAATCACCGAAGGAACTGTATGAAGAAGCGATCTCTAACGACCCGATTGTGCGGGACTTAATTAAGAATGCGGAAAGCGAGAATTTGTTGACGACGACGAAAGATTGGTCATTTTTAGCGGATCGGCTGGTAGGCGAAAACTGGTTTTTGGCGGGAGAAAGTGCGGGGTTCGCTGATCCGATTTTGGCGGCGGGTATGACTTTGGCTCACAGGGGTGCGCGCGACGTTGCGTATACGATTGTTGCTTTGGAGCGGGGCGATCATGAAGCGAAGTGGTTGCGGGAACGTTACGACGAGAGTCATCGGCGGCACATTTCGCAACATATTCGGTTTGCGGATTTTTGGTATACGCACAATGGATTGTTTAATGATCTGAAAGGGTTTACGCAAGAGATTGCAGGCGGAGCGGGGCTTGATATGTCGGCGGATCAAGCGTGGCGATGGTTTGGAACTGGTGGCTTTATTGATCCAGATACATCGGCGGTTGATATTGGCGCTTATGCATTGTTCGCCACAAAGAACGTCACGGCTTCGTTTACAAATTCGAAGATTGATTATGAGATTTTTGGGAAGAGCAACTTCGAATTGGACATTAAGGGTTCGGAGTTAGTTCAAGGGGCGAGGTTAGAAGACGGCCGAATTCACAGGCATGATTGCTATCGACGGGCGGGGAAATCGTTGCCTTTGATCGGGGCGTGTGATTGGATTGTGAAGACTTTGGCAACACCGAAGACAGCGCGACAGATCGTGGGGGCGGCGGACCAGTATCGGCGGTCAGGGGCTTTGGATGAGATGCAAGCTTTGAGTTTTCCTCGCTATGTGATTGAAGCGATGGAGGCTATGGTGTTGGATGGATGGGTGAAGGCGGAGAAGCGTCCGGGCGAGGATGGCTGGCCGAACTTTACAATTGATTACACTCGGTTTATTCACCCTAATCAGGATGTAGCGTTGCGGCAGGTGGACTGAGTTACCAAAGTTCCTAGCTGAGTTTTGCTATTGCAACAGTCTTTCCTTACGCGGTGCGAAGGAGCGTCAGACTGTGAATGTTGGCTTCGAAAACAATTCGTTCGCTCTCATATTTGGGGAAATCTCGGCTTGCCTTTTTATTGGCGGGGATCCTCTTGTTTGGTCAACTCCATGTTTGTACGCAACAGTTTCTGAACAATCTGGGACAAGTTTGTGAGAAATGCACACTAATTCCGGTTGATGCTGATTGCGAAGGAAAAGTTGCGGCTCCTCATGGTGACTGTCACGACTGCTGTTCAATTTCTGCATGCGATGACGAGGCAAAGGACGTTGCTAAGTCGAGCGCGGTAAGTGTTTTCCAGGTGGCGATTCTTTTGGAAGAGCCAGCGGAACCTGTTTTTCGAATCGCTCACTTTCCCAAGCAGCGATTTTTAACATTTGATCCAAGTACACCGGCTCATGGGCCGCCACTTCTTAGAGCTTCACGGGCTCCGCCGGTTATCTAATTGCATTTGTTTTCCTGGTCGCGTTGTGACTGGGACATGACATTCAATTAGAAAACCTTGAAACAAACATTCACCATCGCAGCACTGTGTCTTGCCTTTATTTCGCAGGCACAAACCGTATCACTTTACGACGCACTCGCAGAGGCAAAAGCGAATCGCCCGGCGAGTAGATCAGCTCAAATGAACTTGGATAGGGCGCGGTTATCGGCTCGAGCTTTAGGAGCTTTTCCGGCGACTCAGTTGGGGATTGGTCAATCGACGCGGGCGGATTTAGGGGCAACAGATATAGATCTGTTTATTAGTCAGCCGATTGATGTTTTTGGAAGGTCGAGTGCAGACCGAAAGTTAGGTGAAGCCGGGGTACTCGCGGCAGAGGCGGAGCTCAAAGCAACGATTTTGAAAGTTCAATCAGAAGTGATTTCTTACTATTTTGAGGCAGCAGCGGCCCAGCATCTGACGGAGAGTGCGGAAGGGTTGTTGGATGTTTCGGAATCCCTTTTGACGGCAACGCGGCGCCGGTTTGAAGAAGGCAAAGTGCCGGAAGTTCAAGTGACTCGGGCTATGATTGAGCGGGATCGGGCGATTCAGACGGTGAAGTTGCGCCAGAGTCAGTTTCGGTCGGAGTATGCGCGGCTGGTCGGGGCGATTGGAGAAGTGGGCGGAGAGCTTTCACTTGAATCGGATCTGATTGTTACTTTTGATGATGAGAATGAGGTCACTTTGCGGCCAGATATTATGGGACTGGAATCTGAACTGAGAGCAGCTGTGGCGGAGGAAGTGATTGCTCGTCGGGCATCATTGCCGGAGCTTGAATTAATTGGGTTGCGTTCACCGTGGAGGGGTGAAGAAACTCATTTTGGTGCAAGGCTTCAGTTGACCTGGTCGTGTAATTCCGTTTGGCGGGAGAAGAATGAGATTTCGGCAGCTAGGACGACGGCTGATTCGATCCGCGCTCGGATTGAGGATGCGAAACAGTTGGCAGAATCTGAGATTCGGTCAATTCGGATTGAACTGACGGCGGCTTTGGAGCGCGTTGATTCTTACCAAGCACTGTTGGATGCTAACCGAGTTTTGGTGCAGAAAACACATCTTGGGTTTGAACAAGGGGTGGGAACTCTGATTGATGTTCTGGAATCAACGCGCTCATTACGAGAAATTGAGCAGGAGTTGGTGGAAGCGAAACTAGCCGCTCATTTAGCCGCAAATTCTTTGCTTGAATCAAAGGGGATTTTGGTGGCAGCACAGTGAAGAAGTTGTGGCTGTTGTTAGCGGTACTTGGTCTTTGTTTGGCGGGTTGTGGGAAGGCTCCCCAGCCAGTTAAAGACGACCATGGTCATGAAGAGGAAGAGGCTCAGCACGCAGAAGAAGCGGTGACTCTTTCAAAGGATCAGGAAAAGATTGCGGGGGTGGCTACGGAAGCGGCGCGGATGCAGATGATGCAAGCGAGCCTTGAAGTTCCGGGCACGGTGGCGTCTACGACATCAGGGCGTGCGGTTGTTACGCCGCCGGTCGGTGGTCGGTTGGTTCGGCTGATGGTTCAGTTAGGTGACGAGGTGAAAAAAGGGCAAGTGATCGGGGTGATTGAATCCACGGAACTTGCAGAAGCTTGGGCGCAAATTGGATCGACAGAGCAGATTCGGGATAGTGCATCTTCTCAGGTTAAGGATGCGAAATCACAGGCTCAGATTGCCTTGGCGAAGATGCAATCGGCCCAGCAGACTTTACAACGGCAACGCGAGTTTGCGAAAGCGGGGGCTTTTAACACCGCGGCTTTGCAACAAGCTCAACGCGAACTGAATGACGCTCAGAACGATTTGCTAGCGGCACAGAAGGAGTTAGCTATTCATAGCGAAAACTTACGGCGTCTGGAGAACCTGTTTAAGGAGGGTTTGGTTTCTAAATCGGATTTGCAAGAAGCTCAACTTGACGTTCAGAAAGATGAGATTGAGGTTTCAAGAGCCGAGGCGGCGGTTCGGTCAGCGAAGGCGACATATGACCGTGAAAAGAACATTGCAGATAAGGGGCTGTTGAACTCACGGGAAGTTCAATCGGCGGAGGCTGAAGTTCGGGCCGCGAAATTGGAGCGGGAGCGAGCTTTGATTTCGATACGGTCGGCGGAATCGGCTTTGGCGAGTGCGAATAAGGCGGTGTCTAATGCGCGAACGACTTATCGCACTTATTCTGGAGGGGCAAGCGCAAGCTCTGGACGAGTGAACTTGATTGCTCCGATTGCCGGGGTGGTTAGCCATCTTGATGTGACCCAAGGACAGGCAGTTGACCGTACACAAGCGCTGTGCGAGATTGAGAACTTGAATTCGGTGTGGGTGAAGGCAAATGTTCCCGAGAAAGAAGCGGCGAAGATTAGGAAGGGAGTTGATGTCACGGTTACGGTCGCGGCTTTTCCGGGCAAGAAGTTTGAGGGAGTCGTGCAGGTGGTCGGAACACGAATTGATGCGAAGACGCGTTCAATTCCAGTGCAATGTTTGGTGGTCAACGCTGGGGGCCAGCTAAAGCCAGAGATGTTTGCGAATGTTTTGATTGCGTTTGGTGAGAGTCAGGAAGTTCTGTCGGTGCCTGAATCTGCGGTAGTTAAGGACGGTAACGAATTAGTTGTGTTTGTGCGTGAAGGTGAGGGTTTTGTTCGGCACGAAGTCGTGGTTGGGCGGCGGTCAGGTGGGCGGGTTGAGATTGAATCCGGCCTTGAATCTGGCCAGGTTGTGGCCTCGGAAGGCGGGTTTATTCTTAAATCGCAACTGGCGAAAGACGATCTAAAAGGGCACGAACACTAATGCTTGATCGCGTCTTGCAGTTTAGCTTGACCCAGAGATTCTTGGTCATTATTGCGACGGTACTTTTGATTGGCTTTGGGGTGAGTTCGTGGCAACGGCTCAATGTCGATGCGGTTCCGGATATTACGACTAATCAGGTTGTCGTGAATACAGAAACGGGAGGAATGGGGCCGGAGGAAGTTGAGAAGTTAGTTACGTTTCCGATTGAGACGGCGATGGGTGGAATTCCGGGCGTTGAGCAAGTTCGAAGCTTGAGCCAGTACGGGCTTTCGCAAGTGACGGTCACGTTTTCGGATAACGTAGAAACGTACTTTGCGCGGCAGTTGGTGAGTGAGCGGCTGAACAACGTTACGGAACAGTTACCGGAAGGTATTGAGGCTCCGCAGATGGGGCCAGTTTCGACGGGGTTGGGCGATATCTATATGTATGTTTTGGAAAGCGATACGCGTCCGCCGATGGAGTTGCGGAGTTTGCAGGATTGGTTTATTGCGCCTCAGTTGAGAACGGTTCCTGGGGTTGCTGAGGTCAATGCGGCGGATGGTAGTGCGAAGCAATATCAAGTGATTGTTGATCCTCAGGCACTTTATGCAAGGGGGATTGCGGTTGATGAAGTGATTGAAGCGATCCAGCGAAACAATCAGAATGCGGGCGGCGGGGTTTTGGAAAGCAACGGCGAACGGATTCTGATTCGATCGGTTGGGCTGGCGACAACGATGGGCGATATTGAGCAGATTGTTGTTAAGACAGAGAGCGGCGTTCCGGTTTTGGTACGTGATGTGGCAGAAGTTCGGCTTGGGATCCCGATTCTGACGGGGATTTCGACAAAGGACGGCAAGGAAGCGATGTTGGGCGTTGTCATGATGCTCAAAGGAGCAAACGGGCAGACCGTAGCGGATGCGGTTGATATGCGCGTTCAAGAGATTCGGGCTCAACTTCCGGAAGACGTGACTTTGGTGACGACTTATAATCGCTCAGATTTGGTGGGCGAAGTTTTGCATACAGTCGAGAAGAGCTTGCTTGAAGGGGCGGCGTTGGTCATTATTATTCTGGTTTTGCTTTTGGGCAATTTCCGTGGCGCCCTTGTCGTGGCTTTGGCGATTCCTCTTTCGATGCTCGTGGCGATCATCGGGATGAACCAGTTCGGAATTTCCGGCAATCTGATGAGCTTGGGGGCGATTGACTTTGGGTTGATTGTTGATGGAGCGGTGGTCATGATTGAGAACTCGGTCAGGCGGCTTGCGGAGGCGCGTGAGCACAAGGGAAGCACGCTTACGAAGGAGGAAGTTCGGCAAACGATATGGGCGGCTTCGAAGGAAGTTGCTAAACCCACTGCATTTGCAGTGAGCATCATTACGGTGGTTTATTTACCGATTCTTGCTCTGGAAGGAACGGAAGGAAAAATGTTCAAACCGATGGCGTTTACGGTTGTTTTCGCGCTCATCGGGGCACTTGTTTTGACCTTGACTTTGATTCCGGTCTTGGCGAGTTTGTTCTTGTCGGGAGACACGAAAGAAGGGCGCAATCCCGTGATGGAGTTCTTCAACTCCATCTATCAAAAAGCACTTGATTTTGCACTTGGTAAACGAGTTGCGATTCTTGGAGGAGCGGTGGCTTTGCTTGGATTGGCGGGGATTTTAGGTAGCCGACTGGGGTCGGAGTTTGTTCCTCAGCTTGATGAAGGCTCGTTGGTTATCCAGCCGGTTCGGGTTCGGACGGTAGATGCTGAGCAGACCGTGAAGTTGGTAACGGAATACGAAAAGAAGGTTCTGGAGGTGCCAGAAGTTGTGACGGTCTTTTCACGGAGTGGAACACCAGAAGTTGCGACAGACCCGATGCCTTTGAGTTTGACCGACTCGTTTTTGATGCTGAAGCCTAGGAATGAATGGCGGAAAGGGCTGACAAAAGAAAAGTTGATTGAAGAGTTAAGCGAGAAAATTGAGCAGGTACCAGGGCAGGGATATAACTTTTCACAGCCGATTCAGATGCGGTTTTCGGAACTGGTCTCGGGGGTGAAAGCCGATATTGGGATCAAGGTATTTGGCGAAGACTTGGCAGAATTGAAAAGTCGAGCGGATGAGATTGCGGCGATTGTCCGTGAAATTCCGGGGGCCGAAGACGTTGAAGTCGAGCAAGTGGATGAGGTTCCGGTTTTGCAGATTGATATTGACCGGGCGGCGATTGCGAGGGTTGGCATTAGTGTTGACGACATTCAGGAATTGGTTCGTGTTGCATTGGGCGGCGAGCCAGTTGGGCAGTTGATGGAGGGGGACAAGCGATTTGAAATCACGGTTCAGTTGCCGGATGCGACTCGTAATGATGTTGACCGAATCAGCTCTTTGTTGGTTGAGATTCCGGATGGAGGAGCGGTTCCGCTTTCTTCATTAGCGGTGATTGAGAATGTTCCGGCTCCGGCGCAGATTTCGCGGGAGATGGGTAAGCGTCGGGTTGTCGTACAGTTGAACGTCCGTGGTCGTGATCTTGGAAGTTTTGTGAGTGAAGCTCAGCAGAAGATTTCATCGGGTGTGAAATTAAAAGAAGGCTATTACTTGACATGGGGTGGCCAGTTTGAGAACTTGCGACAAGCTTCGTCTCGATTGATGCTGGTTGTGCCGCTGGCTTTATCGTTGATCTTCGTTCTGCTATTCAGCACGTTTGGATCTTTGAAGCAAGCGACATTGATCTTTACGGGTGTTCCGTTGGCGATTACAGGCGGGGTTATTGCGTTGACGATGCGCGGGCTTCCATTTAGTATTTCAGCAGGGATTGGCTTCATTGCCCTTTCTGGTGTAGCGGTGCTTAATGGCGTTGTGATGGTATCGGCGATTAATCGGTTGCGAGAGGACGGTATGGGCATTGCAGAAGCTGTCCGTGAAGGCGCATTACAGCGGCTTCGTCCGGTTTTGATGACAGCAATGGTGGCGGCCCTCGGTTTTGTACCGATGGCACTAAACACGGGAATCGGGTCTGAGGTTCAACGTCCTTTGGCGACGGTTGTGATTGGTGGGATTGCTTCGGCAACCTTGCTGACCTTGCTCGTTCTGCCGGTTTTATACACTTGGTTTGAGAAGGAGAAGAATGCCGAAAGGTGACCCGAGCACTTATTTTGAATTGCATATAAAATAAGTCGCGGTGGAATCAGGATATTCAAATTACTTTGCATCGAATCGAAGCGATGAGGAGAAGTGGGGTGCGACCGGTGTTGGGATCGGTCATGCCTTTATTGAACCTGGAGCAGTGTATCCACCGGCTCGGCATCCGGTGGATCATATGTTCTCGTGGAGTCAAGGGCGGGTTCTACAGAATTTTCAAATTTTGTATGTATCGTCCGGAGCGGGGGAGTTTGAATCTGTGGCGGTCGGTAGTCGGCAGGTTGTAGCGGGAACAATGATGATTCTGTTTCCGGGGGTTTGGCATCGGTATCGTCCGGAACCGGAAACGGGTTGGACTGAGGATTGGTTGGAGTTAAGAGGGCCTGCGGTGGATCGATTGCAATTAGTGGAAGAGATCAGTCCAGATTCACCTTTACATGAGATTGGTCATCATTCTCGGATATTAGAAATTTATGAACAGGGGCATTTGCTAGCGCAGACGGCACCTTCGGAATTCACACCGCTATTAGGGATGCTGGGGATGCAGTTGTTGGCGCAGTTGGCAATGATTAAGGCGTTGCCTAAGCGTGAGAATGAGGATGTTGATTCGAGTATTCAGCTTGCGAAAGAATTGATCGCGATGCGGATTAATCAGCCATTGGTGGTTGAAAAGATTTCAGAAGAAGTGGGTATTCCTTATTCGTTGTTCCGGCGTACCTTCCGGCAGAGAACGGGTTTGACGCCGAAGCAGTACCACCTTGAGATTCGATTGCGGAAAGCTCAGGACTTGCTCGCAAATACGAATATATCGATTAAGGAGGTTGGGGAGGCGTTGGGGTATCACACGGCGTTCCATTTATCGGCGGACTTTAAGTCGCGGACAGGGCTATCACCGTCGGAGTGGCGGATTCAATCAAGTAAGAAAGCGAATCGTCCGGTAGGATTCTGATCTTGTTTTTGCGGGTTTGTGCAATTTGAGATTGTTTTGGTGATAATATAAAATCTGTCAGGTGAATTCTTGAGTTTACGAGAGCAGCGAGGCATCGTTTCGGGAAGGGGAATCACGGTATCGTTCGGCGGTGCCGATGTTGTTCGTTCGGTAGATATTGATCTGTTTGAGCATGAAATTCATGCTATTGTGGGTGAAAATGGGGCGGGTAAATCCAGTCTTGCTAAGGTGATTGCCGGGGTGTATCAGCCGAGGGCTGGAGAGGTTGAATTACGAGGCGAGCCTATAAAAATTGAAAGTCCAAGGGAGGCTTTGCGGCACGGGATAGCGTTGATCCATCAAGAGCCTCATACTTTTGCAGAATTGGATGCAGCGGAGAATATATTTATTGGTCATCACCCGAAGAAAGGGTTGGCGGTGAGTTGGTCAGAAGTTTATGGAAAAGCTCAGGCGATTCTGGATGATTTAGGATTGGATATTGATCCGCGGGCGAATGTTGGTGGGCTTTCTGTTGCTCATCAGCAGATGGTGGAGCTGGCGAGTGCCATGTCCCATGATGCTTCGGTTTGGATTTTTGATGAAACAACAGCCCCTTTAACTCCGAAGGAAGTCGAAGAACTTTTTGTGGTTATGCGTCGGTTACGTGATCGAGGGTGTGCGATTGCGATGGTGACCCATCATTTGGAGGAAGTTTTTGCGATTGCTGATCGGATTACGGTTTTGCGAGACGGGGCGAAGGTGGCGGAATTAAAGCCAGCGGAAACAACGCCGGGTGAAGTGATTCAGATTATGGTTGGGAGGGAGCTAATCGGCGAGCGATTTGAGTCAGGAACGTCGGTGGGGGCACCGGTATTAGAATTAAAAGAGCTTTCTGGGCCAGGATTTAGAGATGTGAGTTTTTCAGTCGGTGCAGGGGAGATCGTTTGCTTAGCGGGGCTGATTGGTGCGGGGCGGACAGAGGTTGCTAATTCGATTTTTGGTGTGACCCGACCGGTTGGGGGGCAGATGGAGTTTGGTGGTGAAGTGGTTACTGATTTTTCGGCGCAGGGTTCTATTCGTCGAGGGATCGCTTATGTACCGGAAGATCGACGGAAACATGGGGTTTTGTTACCATTTTCGATTACCTTTAATTCAACTTTGGCCTTTTTGTCAAAGTTGAGTAAGAGGGGTTGGATTAAGGGCTCTAATCTGACAGAGGCGACTGATGGGTTGAGCAAACGCATGAATCTGGCTTGTCGAGATTTAGATCAGGCAGTCGGGGAGCTATCAGGCGGGAACCAGCAGAAAGTTGTTTTGTCGAAGTGGTTGATGACCAATCCGAAGCTCTTGATTTTGGATGAACCAACGCGGGGAGTTGATGTTGGGGCGAAGCACGAGGTTCATAAACTTATTCGCGAACAGGCTGATATGGGGATGGCGGTGTTGATGATTTCGAGCGATCTCACTGAAGTTTTGGCCCTGGCGGATCGAGTTTTGGTGATGCGCGGAGGTCGGATTACGGCAGAGTTTTCCGGGGCGAATGTCACGCAAGAGCAAATCATGTTTGCGGCGACGGGCGAGGGGGTGGCAGTTGGCGCTTAAGCTGCGAGCAAGGGAGATGTTGCCGGTTGTCTTTTTGGTTCTTGTTTGTGTCGCCGCGACGATTAAAGAACCGAGATTTCTTGACCCTAAGAGTATCAACAGTATTTTGATGTGGATGCCGCTGATTACAGCGGCGGCGATGGGGCAATTGATTGTTATTGTGATGCGGGGGATTGATATTTCTATTGGGTCGGTAATTGGGTTTTCGGCGATTGCAGTGGGGATGATTTTGCGGGCGAATCAGGGGTTACCAGTGGGCTTGGCTTTACTGGCAGGGGTTGGGATTGGGGCGGTTTTGGGGATGGTAAATGCTTCGCTGATTACTTGGGGGAAGCTTTCGCCGATTGTGGTGACGATTGGTACTTTGACGGCTTTTCGGGGGGCCGCTTTCTTATTGAGTAAGGGCGAGCAGATTGATCCAAGTATGATTCCGGATTCGTTGACGGGGTTGGCGAGTTCTGGATTAAAACTTGGGCCGATTACGCTTTCTTACTTGCTGATTATTGCGTTGTTGGTAAGTGGGTTGGCGGCGATTTTCTTGCGCTATACGCAGTTGGGCCGGGACATTTTTGCTTACGGAAGCAACCCGGAGGCGGCGCACTTGCGGGGTGTTTCGGTGAAGCGCATTACGTTTTTGGGTTATACGCTTTGCGGGGCAGCAGCGGGTTTAACGGGCGTGATGTATGCGGGAAGGTTTGGGTTTGTTAATCCGGGGACAGCGGGTTTGAATTTTGAATTGAATGTGATTGCGGCGGTGGCCATTGGTGGGGTGAAAATCTCGGGTGGATATGGTTCTGTTTTTGGGGTTTTGATGGGGTGTTTACTGTTGAGTTGCATCAATGTGGCTTTGTCAGTGGCGGGCATTAGTGCGGATTGGCAGATGGTGACTTATGGGGCGATAATTTTGGTCGCTTTGATCACAGATGGCGTGAGTCGATCGGTGCGAGAGAAGCGGTTGATGCTTCAGGAGGCGCAATGAAATCGCGTGAATGGATCCCTGGAATGCTGATTATTGTGGCGTTGATGGGATTCTCGAAGTTGTCCCCGAGCTTTTTTGATATTAATTTTCTGCTGGCAAACTCGACGCTTTATGCAGAGATTGGTTTGCTTGCGGTGGGGATGACATTTGTGATTATCACGGGGAATATCGACTTGTCGGTTGGCTCGAATATGATTTTAACGGGGTGTTTGACAGCTAAGTTGCTGGAGTCGGGTTGCCCGATGATTGTGGCGATCGGGGCGGCGTGTATCATGGGGACAGTATTTGGAGCCCTCAATGGCTGGCTCGTTGCGAAGTTGGAGTTGCCGTCATTTTTGGTTACGCTTGGCACGATGGCGTTCTATCGGGGGGTGGCTCAGGCGATGTTAGGGCCGGCCAGTGTGAAACTGCCCCCTGAATTTAAGGGAGTTGATGGCTATATGTTTATTGGTTTGCCGTGGCCACTGTTTATCTTTGTCATGGCAAGTTTGGTCTGCGGGTTGATTCTTCACTGCACAGTTTTTGGTCGTTGGGTTTTTGCGGTGGGGACAAATGAAGCGGCTTCACGTTATTCGGGGATTCCGGTTGATCGGGTGAAGATTTTGGCGTTCGCGATGACTGGTTTTCTGGCGGGGGTGAGCGGTTTGTTGCTGGATTCACGGTTAGGGATTGTTCGACATGATTTGAGTCGGGGAATTGAGTTAGACGCGATCACAGTGGCGGTTTTGGGTGGAGTTTCGATTCTGGGAGGAAAGGGGTCGATGCTCGGTACGTTTTTAGCTTTGTTTTTGATCGCCGTGATCAAAACGGGTATGGGGCTGGGGAATGTGAAGGCTGAATATCAGCTCACGATCATTGGGGTGTTGCTGATTACGGCGGCACTGGCAATGAATTTTGCAGATTTGATGCAGATGAGATATAAATCAAAAAAGAGAACGCCGGTTAGTCCGGCATAAGAGAAGACAATGACCAAGCTAATCCCGTTATTCATCGTTGCGTTAACAATCGTAGGCTGTGGTACGACCAAGCCATCGGCTGGAACGCCAGCACCTCCTGCTTCTGGGGCTTCAACCAAACTTCGGGTGGTTTACATTCCGAAAAGTACTGGAAATCCTTACTTTAATCAAGTTGAAGCTGGTTTTGAAAAAGCAGCAACCGAATTTGGTTTTGAGTTTGATACTCAAGGGCCAGCGGCGGCCGACCCGACATCGCAACTTCCGATTATCAAGGAGCAGGTTCAACGGGGTGTGGACGTGATTGCGATTACTCCGAACAGCCCTGATGCGTTGAACGAAGCTTTGGATGAAGCGAGGGCGAAGGGGATTATTGTTATCGCGGTTGATGCCGATTTGACCGGGAATGAGAGTCATCGAGATGTCGCGGTTTTGCCGACGGACTTCGCGTTAATTGGTCCGAGCCAGGTTGAGCTTTTGGGCAAGATGATTAACTATGAAGGTGACTTCGCGATTTTAAGCGCGACAACTGATGCGCCGAATCAGAATGCTTGGATTGAAGGCATGAAGACAGCATTGAAGGATCCTAAGTACGCGAAGATGAAACTGGTTTCGATCGCTTATGGCGATGATGAATCACAAAAATCTTCGACGGAAATGGAAGGGCTTTTAACGAAATTCCCGAATCTGCGCGGGGTTATTTCTCCGACATCGGTTGGATTAGCGGCAGCAACCCAGGTTTTAGAGAACTCGGGTGAATATGTTGGTGGCGCACAGGCTAAGAATGGCGGCATCGTTTTGACCGGATTAAGCACTCCCGATCAGCTGCGGAAAGCAGTTGAGAAAGGTGTAGTGCAGAGTTTTCAATTGTGGTCACCGGCAGATATGGGCTATCTCGCGGGATATTTGGGCACGCAGTTGAAAGACAAAAAACTTGAATTGAAATCAGGCGAAAACGTTGAGGTTCCAGGTGGCAAACCAATTGCTATCGGGGCGAACAATGTTCTATTTGCCGGTCCACTGATGACCTTTGACAAAACAAATATCGACCAGTACCACTTCTAAGAAACAAACACATGAACTTGCAACAAACCCCTCTCCAACCCTGGAATGTCCCTAGCCTTTGGGACAATGCTGTCGCGCCGAAAGATGACGTAGACCTGTTGGTTTACGCATCGAACTTGTTGGGATCTGATCCTCGGGTTACTAATTTTGGTGGCGGAAACACTTCATCGAAAATTGCAATGGTTGATCCCTTGAGCGGGGATAGCCAGAGTGTGCTTTGGGTGAAAGGCTCTGGGGGTGACTTGGGAAGTGCGAAGCGGGCGGGCTTTGCTTCGCTTTATCAGGATAAAGTGATCGGCTTAGAGGCTCGGTACAAAGCGGAAGGGATGCACGAGGATGAAATCGTGCCTCTCTATCCGCAATGTGTTTTCAACTTGAATCCGGCGGCACCTTCGATTGATACACCGCTTCACGCGTATGTTCCGTTCGCGGCGGTATCTCACATGCACAGTGATGCAGTGATTGCGATTGCGGCTTCGGAAGATTCTGAACGGCTGACGGCGGAGATTTTTGACGGGGAGATGGGTTTCTTGCCTTGGAAACGCCCTGGATTTGAGCTTGGTTTAATGCTCAGAGATCTGATTGATGCTAATCCGGGGATCAACAGTGCGATGATGCAGTCGCATGGGTTTATCTGTTGGGCTGACACTTGGGAAGAGTGTTATGAATTGACAATTCGTTTGATTAATCGAGCGGCGGATTATATTCAGAGCCAGAAAGAGGGTGAGCATCCGTTTGGGGCGGTGGTTTTAGAAAACCATGCGGAACCGGAAGAAGTGATTGTTAGTTTGCTTCCGCAATTACGCGGTAAGGCGGCGTTTAATGGTCAGCGGTTGATTGCTTCGGTTGATCGAAGCGACATGGTTTTGGACTTTTTGAGTCGAGCAAAGATGGACGAACTGGTGAACTTGGGGACGTCGTGTCCGGATCACTTTTTGAGAACCAAGATTCGACCGATGGTGCTGAAATCGGATGCAAATGATGGGGATATTGATTCGGCACTTGAGGCTTTCCGCAAAGGATATGCGGCTTACTATGAACGTTGCAAGCATTCTGATTCTCCGGCGATGAGGAATCCGAATCCAAGCATTGTTTTGATTCCGGGTGTGGGGATGATTAGTTTTGGCAAGAATGCGCAGGAGGCGAAAGTTACCGGAGCATTTTATAAGAATGCGATCGCGGTAATGGAGGGAGCGGAGACTTTAACTCGGTACACCTCGTTGCCGGAGCAGGAAGCTTTTAACATTGAGTATTGGTTGCTTGAAGAAGCGAAGCTGAAACGGATGCCGCCGGAGAAAGAGCTTTCGCGGCAAGTTGCGGTCATTACAGGCGGTGCGTCGGGCATTGGAAAAGCTACTGCGGTTCAGATGGCAGGGCTAGGGGCATGCGTGGTGTTGGTGGACATCAATGAGGCAGGACTCGATGAAGCGGCCGGTGAAGTTCAGGCAGCGAGCGGGGTTCCGGGTTCGGTTCGAACCGTCGTTTGCGATGTCACGGATTCGACGAGTGTTGCAAGAGCTTTTCGCGAAGCTATTCTGGCTTTTGGAGGTGCTGATATTGTGGTTGCGAACGCGGGTAATGCACGGCGTGGATCGGTGGCGGACACCTCGGCCGAAGATTATGCGTTTTTAAGTGACCTCTTAATGAAGGGTTACTTTGATACGTTAGGTGAAGCGGTGCGGATTATGGTCAAGCAGGGCACGGGCGGATCTTGTGTGGTTGTCGGATCGAAGAATGGGGTTGCGGCGGGTAACAATGCAGCACTTTATTCAGCGGCAAAGGCGTTTGAACTTCACTTGATGCGGGTAACGGCCTCTGACTTTGCAAAGCATGGGATTCGCTGCAATGCGATCAACCCGGATGGAGTTGTTACTGGTTCGGCGATTTGGTCGGATGCGTGGAAAGAGCAGACTTCAAAGGCACTTGGGATTGCGCCGGAGGAGTTGGTGGATCATTATGCAAAGCGTTCAATGTTGGGGACGGTTGTCACTCCAGATGATTGTGCGGAAGCAATTTGCTGGTTGGCGAGCAGTTCTCGGAGCAGCCGAACGACAGGTTGTGTGATTCCGGTGGATGGTGGCAATAAGGAAGGGTTCCTGCGCTGAAGACTCGGGTCAAATTCATGCTCACCTGTCTCTGTGATGCTTATTATGGAGAGGTTGGGATTGCGGCGGTCAAGGTGCTTGAGCACCTTGACTGCGCAGTTGAATTTGATGCGAGACAGTGGGGGTGTGGGCAGCCTCCGGGTGAGGCAGGGGAGGGGAAAGGCAGCCGCAGCGTCGGGGCTCCGTGGGGGGTCGGGTGGTTTGCTGTG
>JAPUDU010000321.1:0-11428 GCA_027492935.1 Fimbriimonadaceae bacterium | reverse complement strand
TTGGAAAGCGAGCCGGAAAGTGGCGGATCATTGCAGGGACGTATTGTTTTCGGATGATGTGCCGGTAGTGATTCCGAGTGGCTCTTGTACGGCGATGGTGCGGGATGGGTACCCGATGCTTTATGGTGGTGCGGTTTCGGGGCGGGCGTTTGAACTGAGTGAGTTTATCGTTCATCAGTTGAAAGTTTCTGGCTTAACGGGAGCGGAATCTTATCCCCGGAGAATTGCGCTTCATCGGGCTTGTCATGGTCGAGCAATTGGCTTGAAGAATGAGCAGGAGATGCTTTTGGCGAGTATTCCAGGGATTGAGATTGTTCCGTTTGGAAGTCCGGAGCAGTGTTGCGGGTTTGGGGGAGCGTTTAGTGTTTTGCAAGGGAAACTTTCGAGCGAGATTGGGCTAGAGAAGCTTCGACAGATTTCCGACTCTGGAGCAGATGAGATAGTGAGCGGGGATATGGGGTGCTTAATGCACTTGAAGGGGTTGATTGAGAAAAAGAACTTGCCGATTCGCGTGCGGCACTTTGCGGAAATTCTGGCGGAGGTGATTCCGGCTTGAGTACGCGGGTTGAAGAGTTTGCGAGAGCGTTGCCAGCCGAGACTACAGCGAGTGTTCGGTCGGCTTCGATTTTGAAGACGGACTCGCGGATTACAGCTTTGGGGGTGAGTTTTGGCGATGTTGAAGGCGCCCGGAGCCATGCGGCGGCGATTAAGGAATTTGTGCTGGCGAATCTGGGCCGACTCTTGATTGAGTTAGAGGCGAATTGTAAGAAGAATGGGATTCATGTTCATTGGGCGCGGGATGCCTCGGAGGCGAATGAACTGATTCTTGGGTTATGTAAACGGGCTTTAGGAGATTCAAAAGTAATTGTCAAAGCAAAGTCGATGGTAACGGAAGAGATTCATTTGAATTCGTTTCTTGAGGCACAGGGGTACGCGCCAGTTGAGACCGATCTCGGCGAGTTTGTGGTGCAGATTGACGGGGATACGCCGAGCCATATTGTCACGCCGATCATTCATAAAAATCGACGACAGATTGCAGAGAGTTTTGCGAGGGAGAAGATTGGGCCTTATACAGAAGTTCCAGAAGAATTGGCTTTGCAGGCGAGGGAGCATTTGCGCTCGCAGTTCGCGGCGGCTTCGATTGGAATTAGCGGGGTGAACTTTGCCTGTGCTTCGACGGGGCGGCTCGTATTGGTTGAAAATGAAGGGAATAATCGGCTTTCGACGACGGTGCCAGATGTTCATATTGCGGTGATGGGGATCGAGAAAGTCGTTCCGGATGAGGCTTGTTTGAGTTTATTCTTGCCGCTGTTGGCGGGATCAGCAACGGGGCAGAAACTGACATCTTATGTTCATTTAATAAAAGGGCCGCGGGGCGGTGATGAATCGGATGGTCCGAGAGAGGTTCACCTGGTTTTGCTCGATAACAATCGAACGAAGGTTTTGAATGGGCATTATCGAGATGTGTTGAAGTGCATTCGGTGCGGGGCGTGCTTGAATGTTTGTCCGGTTTATCGGCAGGGGAGTGGTCATGCTTACGGGCATGTTTATAGCGGCCCGATTGGAGCGGTGCTTGCGCCGGCGATGGAGGGTGTAGAGAAACTGGGAGATTTAGCGAAGGCTTCGACTCTTTGTGGAAGTTGTGAAGAGGTTTGCCCAGTTAAGATTCCGTTGCCTCATATGTTGTTGCAGTTGCGGGATGAAGCTTTTCGGGCAGGGGTGAATCGAGATGGGATTCCTTGGTCGGGCTTTGTAGGAGTGGCAACCCGGAGTGGGATTTGGCGTGCGGGTTTGACGTTGTTGCCGATGGCGAGTTCGTTGCCGCATCCCCTAAAAACGAAGTGGCGGGAGTTTAGACAACTTCCGCAAAGGGAAGGTCGGAATTTCAGGAGGCATCGCTAGTGAATGCTCGGGAAGAGATTTTGGGTCGGATTGTTGATCGGCCCGGGGATGCGGTGGTAACGAAGGATTTTTCGTCGTTTGTGGCGGCGGATTTATGGGTTCAGTTTGAATCGCAGCTCGTTGCTTTGGGCGGGAGAATGATTGATGCGGGGGAACTCGGGGATTTATCTCGGGGAGTGGTGTTTGCGGAAGCGGAAACGGGATTTAGTTCTTCGGTTGATTTAGTTTGGGATGCCGAAATTGGAATATCGGTTGGGAGTTTTGCGATCGCGGAAACGGGAAGTGTGGTGGTTGATTCATCGCCAGGGCGGCATCGATTGAGCACTTTATTGCCGAAAGTGAGTGTGATTTTGGTTGATGAGGATCAAATTGTGGGATCGCTGGCGGAAGGATTTGCGCGGATGCCGAGCCGAAATGCGGTGATTGTTTCGGGTACGAGTCGAACGGCAGATATCGAGGGGGTTTTGGTGCGCGGTGTGCATGGTCCGGGGGAACTACTGGTTCATCGGAGGCAGAAATGAAATGCCTGGCGATTGATATTGGAGCCGAGAGCGGGCGGGGGATTGTGGGTGAAATTCGAGGGGGCAAACTTCATTTTGAGGAAGTACATCGGTTTGCCAACATTCCGTTGCGGGTGAGCGAATCGTTGCGGTGGAATGTGCCGGAGCTTTTGCGCGAGATCCGAATTGCGATTGATGCTTGTAATGGGATTGAATCGGTTGGAGTTGATACGTGGGCAGTGGATTTTGCATTGTTAGGTGCGGACGGAGCCTTGCTGGAACTGCCGTATCATTACCGCGATAGTCGGAATGATGGGGTTATGCAACGGGCGTTTGAGGTTGTGTCGCGCGAGCGGATTTATGAGCAGACGGGGATACAGTTCTTGCCGTTTAATACGCTTTATCAGCTTTACGGGATGAAGTGTTTGGGGAGTGAATCTTTGACTCAGGCAGAATCGCTGCTGATGATGCCGGACTATCTGCACTATGAACTGATGGGCGGTGGATCGAAAGAGATTGAGTTCACGAATGCAACAACAACTCAGTGTTTTAACCCCGTGACAGGCGATTGGGCGTTCGATTTGTTGGATGATCTTGGTATTCCGACCAAGTTTTTCCCTGAGACTGTGTTGCCCGGCACGTGCTTGGGCAAGGTCGCTGATTCTTCAATAAAAGTGGTAGCTCCGGCGACGCATGATAGTGGATCGGCGGTAGCGGCGGTTCCTTATGTCGGAGAAGATGCAATTTGGATTAGCTCGGGTACTTGGTCGATTTTGGGGATTGAAGTGAAGGAGCCGATTGTGACGCGGGAGAGTTTGGCGGCGAACTTTACGAATGAAGGTGGGGTTGATGGTACTTATCGATTTTGTAAGAATGTGATGGGGTTGTGGCTGTTGCAGCAATGCAAAGTGACTTGGGAGGGCCAGGGCTTGGATGTAAGTTATGCGGAGTTAGCAAGTCAGGCGGAGAGGGCCGAGGCGTTCGTTGCGTGCTTTGACCCCGATCATGAGAGCTTGCTTGCGCCGGGCGATATTCCGGGAAGAATTGCCCGGTTGATTCGTGATTCTGGTCAGCGGGTGCCGGAGAGTCCCGCTCAGTTTGCACGTGTGATTTTTGAAAGTTTGGCTTTGAAATATCGGCAGAATTTAGAACAGTTGACGGCGATAACGGGGCGGAAATTTATCCGAATTCACATTGTCGGGGGCGGTAGCCAGAATAGTTTGTTGAATCAGTTGACGGCAGATATTTGTGGGATCCCAGTTTATGCTGGTCCAGCGGAGGCAACTGCGGTGGGGAACTTAGTTATGCAGATGGTGGCTTTGGGGGCGGTGAGCGAGGTTGCGGCGGGGCGACAACTCATTCAATCTTCGTTTGAATACACGATTTACGAACCACGTGGTTCGCAAGCAGGGGAAAGACAAATTCAGTTTTTCAAGGAACTCATTTCATCATGAATCACCTCGATCAGTATCAAGCTTTGTCCGACAGATTGTCGGCGTCTGGGATTAACCTTGGTTGGGTTATTGAACGTTTGAAATCTCAGCGGATTGAAACTCCGAGTTGGGGTTATGCAGATGCGGGGACGCGGTTCGGCGTGTTTAAGGATCCGGGAGCGGCTCAGACTACGCTGCAGAAGATAGACTTTGCGGCGGAGGTGCATCGATTATCAGGAATTGCGCCGAGTGTAGCGTTGCACATTCCGTGGGACATGACGGATGATTGGGCGGGGTTGCGGCAATACGCTGAGAACGTGGGGATTGAGATTGGGGCGATCAATCCGAACCTGTTTCAAGATCAGGATTATAAGTTAGGAAGTCTTTGCCACCCCTCGGAGGCAGTTCGGACAAAGGCGATTGAGCATTGTTTGGAGTGTTGCGAGATTATGCGAGCGACGGGGAGCAGGATTCTCTCGATGTGGTTGGCAGATGGGACGAACTATGCGGGTCAGGACTCTATTCGCGCGCGCAGAGCGCGATTAAAGGAGTCGCTGCAGATTGTTGTGAATGGCTTGCCTGAGGACTCTCGGATGCTTTTAGAATATAAGTTTTTTGAGCCCGCTTTTTATCACACCGATGTTGCTGATTGGGGGACTTCCTTTGCGCTATGCCGTTTTCTTGGTTCTCAGGCTCAGGTGCTTGTTGATACTGGTCATCATGCTCAGGGAACCAATATTGCTTATATCGTGGCGCAGCTTTTGGATGAACAATGCTTGGGTGGATTCCACTTTAATTCACGGCAATATGCGGATGATGATTTGATTGTGGGGAGCACGAATCCATGGGAGTTATTTGTGATCTTTACGGAACTTGTTTCGGCGGGTTCTTTGGCAGATGATGTTGCTTACATGATTGATCAGAGCCATAGTATTGAGCCGAAAATTGAGGCGATGCTGATGAGTGTTTTGAATTGCCAATCAGCCTTGGCGAAGGCATTGATTGTTGATTATCGGGCTTTGGAAGTAGCGCAATTGGAAGGGGATGTTTTGGGCGCACACGGGATTATGCGTGAGGCGTTCGAGACGGATGTGCGTCCGTTGCTGGCTCATGTCCGGCAGGAAATGGGTCGTCCGATTGATCCTCTTATGGAGCATCGCCGGAAACTGATGGTGTAGATTTTCTCACCTATTTTTGTGGGGCGATGGCGCCAGAAAACGGGTGAGCTGGAAGCGGTTTGCCAAGGAAATCATGTTTAGGAAGTCCGGGTTGGTTGGCTCCGGTTTTTGCAGCCACAGATGAACTGGATGGAATGAGCCACTTGAAGTTTTTGAGTTCGCGGGGGTTAGTGGGAAGTTGATTTATTGAAGGAATTGTGAGCTTGGGATCCGCGAAAATGCCAGTGGGTTTGCCGTTGAGGGTTTCGTTGCTGAACTTGGTTTGCCATTCGTGGAAGTTTGTGACGGTTGGTTCACCTTCGAGTGTGAGGGCGAATTTGGCGGGAGTCCAATAGGTGTTGCCTTGGAATTGGATGTTTGAGAAGTCGCCCCAGAAGATTTCTTTCTGGGAGATGAAGATGTTGTTGCGGAATGCAAAACCTTTCATTGCAGAGAGAGATGTGATAGCGTAGTCTTGGTTGACGATGGTGTTGTTGTAAACCTCGGCGTTAGAGATTCCGCCACCGCCATCCCAGAGAGCGATACCGGAACTATGATTTTTTCTCCCATCGTTGATGCTGATATTGAATCGGCAGATGTTGTTTTTCCAGGGAGCGGCACCGGGGTATTGGCACAGTAAGTATCCGCATCCATCGTTGTTGTAGGCAAGGTTGTACTGGAGGATGGAGTTTGTTACTCCGCCATCAATATCGAATCCCCCGCCATCTCCTCCGGGGCTGCGATTGCCGTATGAGATGTTGTACTGGATGGTGACGTTGTTGGAGTTCCAAACCCATATCCCGACGGGGCCGTTGCCAAGCCATGGCATATCAAAACCGTTGTTGGATGCTACGCAGTATTCGACAATGCCACCATCGACACCGCCAAGGACGATTCCATTTCCGCTGTGATTATCCGTTACTTTGGGGTCTCCAGCATTGCTCATTGTTCGACAATCAGAGATATACAGGTTGGTTGTTTTGGGATTGTTGGAGTTGACGCCAATTCCAGCACCGCCGTTGTTGTGGGCGTGGATGAACGTTAGTTTAGAGTTGGAATCACCTCTGAGTGAGACACCGGTTTCTCGGAATCCGGATACTTCAAGTTTTGTCAGGGTGATTCCTTTGGTGTTAATGACTCTAATGCCTGATCCATCGTTGCCCGTTTTCCTTCCTCCGCCAATCACCTTGAGGTTTTCGACAGTAACAAACTGAGATTCTTCGAGTCTGATTGCGTCACCAGTTTTCCCGTCTATGATGGCGGGCGTTTTACTAGATGACGTGACCGTGATCGGTTGATCTTGTTTGCCTTTCCCCTTACTGTCTATCACCAGGGGGCCAACAAATGTTTGCCCCGAGGTGAGGAGAATACGATCGCCGGGCTGCAGCTTAAGTTTATTGATTGGCTCTAACGTTCGGAACGAGGTTTGTTTGCTCGTTCCTCCGTTTGAGTTATCACCTGTTATGCCATCGACGTAATATGTCGTTCCTAGTGATGTATTCATGATTAGGGCGAGGAGGAGGGTTTGCATTTATCCGTAGAAGCTGATTGGGTGGACTCCGATGAGTTCCTTTCCGCGTTCGGTTGCCCGTTCTACGACTTCATCCGGTATCCGTTGATTTTTGAACGGACGGAATCTTTGGCTGATATCTCGTCGGCCGTAGTGCATTTGATAGACGACGCGGGGCTCTCCGCCAGTGTGCGGGGTTCCGGCGTGCCACGTGTCAGAGCAGAAGAGGGCGACGTCACCGGCTTTGGCTTCGAGAGCGATTGGACCCTTGCCGTTATAGATTAGTTGACTTTCTTCTTTGGGGCATGGTTGGCCAGATTTATGGCTACCAGGAACGACAGCGGTTGGGCCGGATTCGAGTGGGACATCGGTCATGTAGCACATGACGCCAATGACGAAGATTGGATAGGGAATGCGATCATCCCAAGGAACATCGGCGGGACGGGGAACGTGAGGGCCGGCATCGGTATGCCATGCTCCACCATCATATCCGGCGGGAGTCATCCATCCGGCGTTTGCAATCACATGGCAGTTGGCACCAAGGATCGGCTCGATGACATCAAGAATCGGACGGTGCTCGAGATAGCGTTGGGCAATTTCGCTTCTTTCGAACAAGAGCATGCGCCAGTATTGGCCGTAGATGTCGTCGCCTTCTATATTGGGTTCAGCGAAGACACGGGCCATGTCGTCTTTGATTTCTTTGACTTGCTCGGGGTTGAATGCTTGACGAATGACTGTGTAGCCTTCGTCACGGATCTGTTGAGTGTATTGTTCGTTTGTCATCTTTGTCTCACGTTAATTAGCCTTTGACGGCTCCAAGCTGGATTCCTCGGACGAGGTGTTTTTGAAGAAGGATAAAGAGGAGTGCAGGAGGGATGATACTCATGACGCTGGCGGCCATGAGGAGGTGGGTGGCTCGGCCGTACATAGTGTCGAAGTACATTAGACCGATGGGAAGGGTGCGGAGGCCTTCGGATTTTATGAGGATGAGCGGCCAGAAGAATGAGCCGTAGTTGCCCATAAACGTGAATACGGCGAGAGCGATTAATCCACCGCGGGCGGCGGGCATGGCGACATTCCAGAATATCTGCCACGGAGTTGCGCCGTCGATCATGGCGGCTTCATCAAGAGCCATGGGGATCGTGAGCATGAACTGGCGGAGGAGGAATGTTCCGAACGCGCTGAACGAAGCCGGGATGATGAGGCCAGCGTAGGAATCAAGTAGTCCGAGCTTAACCATCAGGGCGAAGTTGGGGATCATCGTGACAACGCCGGGGATCATGAGGGTGGCGAGATAAAGTTTAAAAACGAGGTCTCGTCCGGGCCAAATTCTGCGGGCAAAAGCGTATGCCGCCATTGAACTGGTCAGGCAAGTGAGAAACGTTACCCACGCGGCGACGAAGATTGAGTTGGCGTAGTAGCGAGCAAAGTTGATCTGTTTGAAAACTTGAGGGTAGTTGTCGGGTTGAGCGAGCTTTGGGAGGAGTTGGGAGGATTCGACTTCGCCGAGGGGTTTGAGACTGGTTGCGACCATCCAAACGAACGGGGCCAGAGTGAGCAACGACAAAGCAGTCAGCAGGGCGTAGATGGCGAATCGTTTGCCGATGGAATCTTTCATCCGTTTTCTCCTGCTCGGTTACCGAACTTCCAGGTGAATAGTGAGAGGCCAAAGACGATGGCGAATAGCACCCAGGCAATGGCGGAAGCGTAACCAACTTGGAATTCTTCGAACGCTTTGGTGTAGATGTGATAGGCGACGGTTGTGGTTGTTCCGGCGGGGCCACCGTTGGTCATGACTTTGGCTTGTTCGAATCCGCCTTGCATTCCGCCGATGATGGACATGATGACGATGAAGAATGTGGTCGGGGCGAGGGTTGGCCAAATAACATGGAGGAAAGATTGCCATCGGCTGGCTCCATCGATTTGAGTGGCTTCGACAAGCTCTTCGGGGACATTGGTTAGGGCGGCGAGATAGAGCAGCATGTTGTTGCCGCCGATGGCTGTCCAGATGCCCATGTAGATGAGAGCGTCGCGGGCACCAATGCCGAACTGGGTGGGGTTGATGCCAGGTTTATCGATTTCGAGGCCGAAGACGTTTTTAGTTGAAGAGAGCCATTGCGGGGGTGTGATTTGACCGTTGAGGCCAATGAAGTCAATGAAATGGCGAAGGGTTTCGTTGATCGGGCCGTAATCGGGATTGTATAGAGATTTCCAGAGGATCATGATGGCGACGCCGCTGGTGAAACTAGGGATGTAGAGGAGGGTGCGGTAGGCGGTTCCGAGACTGAGTTTTCGATTCAGGAGGATTGCTAGCCAGAGGGAACCCATGATGGCGAAGGGCAAACCCAGGAAGAAATAGCCCGTGTTGATGAGATATGTCCAGAACTGCGGATCTTGGAGAAGGACGGCGTAGTTACGAAATCCGACGAAGGACGTTTGATTGGGGTTTTGGAGGTTCCAATTGGAGAGACTGGCGAAAAATGAGTAGAGAACAGGAAAGCACGTGAAGACTCCGAACCCAATGAGATTGGGAGCAAGGAATGCGAGAGCTACGGTGAGCTCGTGTCGCTTGCGGGTTCCTTTCATGGGGACTCGGCTCCGGTTACTTCTTTATACTTTTTAGCGAGGTCGGGGCGTTCGGCAAGATTTTCTTTGATAGCGAGGTTGATTTCTTTAGCAGCGTTGGTGAGAGCAACTCGGGGAGATTGGGCGTCGATGCGGACAAGATCGATGGCTTTATCAATGATGCGTTGAACTCGGGCACTATTCACAAATGGGCTATCGGGATTACCATAAGCGAATTCGGTCGCATCTCGCCAGACGGCGTTGTAATCTTCATTGGGATACTTAGGATTTGTATCAAATCGACTACCTTCAGTGTATTTTTTGAAGGCGGCGATACCATCGGCTTGGTCGTTTACCAGATTGGCGTATTCGGGTGAAGCGAGATAGATGAGAAATTTGAGAGCTAGCTCGCGCCGGGGGCTGGCACTGTTAATAATGGTTGTACGCCCAGCACGGCTGAAGAGACGTTCTTTGGCGTAAGGTGATTCTATTGCGGAGAGATTGAGATCAGGAATTTGTCGGAGATTGGCGAGCCACCAACGTCCACCGAGCGCCATTGCGCCACGCCCCGAACCGAAGAGATTGATCGTTCCTGAACCCCATCCACCAGCGCTGGACATGCTGGCTTCATCGACGGCAGAAGGGCAGACTTTGTATTTGTAGACAAGATCGTGCATGAAGGTAAGGGCAGCGATGGACTCTTCAGAGTCGATTGTGCATTTGGTGCCATCTTCGTTGTAAACGCGGCCCCCGAAGCCGAAGAAGAAGTGAGGCCAGTTCCACCAATCCATAAGAAACCCGAAGCGGATCGGTTTGCCTTTGGCATCGCGTTTGGTCATACGCTCGGCGACTTTGATGAATTCTTCCCAGGTGAGGGGGCCGGTGGGGATTGGTACGCCTTCTTCTTCAAATGTGGCTTTATTGATCCAGATTGCGTTGACGGCCGAGTTGGTGGGGACGGCGTAGTCGCGACCATTGCGAGTGGTCATGGGGAGCATGCATTTCCAAGCGTCGCTTTCGAGGTTGATTCCGCTGGCTTTGAGCTGGTCGGTTACATCCCAAGCGATTCCAGAATCGACGTAGGCGGAAAGTTGAGCGGCATCGCGGCAGTCGATGAGGTCTGGCCCAACACCAGCGAGGGATTGAACAATGACTTTTTCCATCCCTTGGTTGACGGGGTCGAGTTTGAGCGATAGATCGGGATGGAGTTTGTTGAAAAGATCGATTTGCTCTTTTCGGAGAGGATTATCATCACTTGTCCAGACAAGCGGTTGCTTGCCGGTTTCTATTGGTTTTGACTGAGTGGAAAGCATGATTGCAGTCCACAAAATCAAGACGAGAAAGGAGACGGAGAAGATGATTCTCATAGTTGCTTAAGCGGTTAATCTTGTTTAGGATTTAAATGGTAGCATACAATGATTGACATTCAAGAAATTTCATTGTTTCTGTGTTCGCGTTAAATTTTTTGTTTTCAGTCACGCTTAATCGGTTAATCTAAGATATGGCAGTTCGGGCTTTGAGAAATCATTGGGTCAGGATTTTGGGCGGGATGATGGCATTGACAGTTACACAGTTTGCATCGGGCGCTGACTTTGCGCTGAAGAGTGGGGATCGGGTTGCTTTTTATGGCGACAGCATTACGGAGCAGCGACTTTATACGACTTACACGGAAACATTTTTGGTGTTGCGGTATCCGGAAGTGGATCTCCATTTTCGTGCCTGTGGAGTCGGAGGAGACACGGTTTGGGGTGGTTGGACAGGGGATGTTCCGACTCGGTTGAAGCGTGATTTGGCTCCGTTTAAGCCGAATGTGATTACGATTTTGTTGGGGATGAACGATGCTGGCTATACGATTCCGAAGAGCGACAAGATTTATGATGTTTGGGAAGAGTATTACCGGAAGTTGATTGATTTGATGGCGGAGGCGGCTCCGGGGGCTCGGACGACTTTGATGCAGACACCACCTTATGATGATTTGGCGCATCCTGGAACTCAGTTTGCGGGCTACAACGAGGTGCTATTACAGTTTGGCAAGTTGGTTGGAGAGTTGGCGAAAGAGAAGAATTTTGGATATGTTGATATGAACGAACCGGTGAATGAGTTGGTTCGGGCAGTGTTAGCAAAGGAGCAGGATGCGGCAGGTCAGATTGTTCCGGATGGCATTCACCCGGGGCCGGCCGGGCATTTGGTGATGGCAGAGCAGATTTTGAAGCATTGGAATGCGGCTCCGCTTGTGAGTGAAGTTGAGATTGATTGGTCGAAGAAGGCCGTTTCGAAACAGACTGGAACGTCGGTAAGTAAATTATCGGGTTCTGGCTGGACGCAGTTAGATAAACACTTGCCTTTTCCGCTGGATGGTGG
>JAPUDU010000320.1 GCA_027492935.1 Fimbriimonadaceae bacterium | reverse complement strand
ATGACTCCGCGCTCTCTTCTTCCTCGCCCGCGTCGGCAGATAAACGCTATTCGTTAGCGCCAACAACAATAGGAGGTGAAAATTGAAATCAAGGCACATATCCATCCCGCTTAGCGTTGAATTGACTGACGAGAGTGAGTGGAGTTCTGATAAAACGAAAAGCCAATTCTTTACGATGAGATGCCATTTCGAGTTAGTCGAAAGACAACTTCAAGAACCTCACCGAGTCGGCGATGTCCTTGCCGTTTATCACCATCCAAAAGGTGTTTCACACCAACACATGATCTCGTCTACATTCGAAATTGAAGAAGTAGATGCGGTAGAAGCCACCAAACAACTATTGGTCGAAAGCGAAGAGCTGGCGAGCTTTGCCACAGAAATATCAGCAAAATCCAATTTCTTTCGTGCCTTCAATCTAGACGGAAAAATCAAGGGAGAAATCACAGAGAAATTTAAGAATTCATTTTCACAAGCCCAGAAAATTCAGGTATCAGCAAAAAATCGTTTTAAGAAAGAATTTTCTATTACCAATCAAATTGCAGGTGATGTTACTGACCCACTGCTGGCCGTTCCGGTCTTTAAGCGCTGCGCGTACGATATTTATCTTTCCTACATTGATTACCTCAGTGTCGACTACAGGCGATCTCTATTTGGTCTAAGAAAAAAGGCTTACAAAGAACCTCCGGTTATTGATCACAACGATCACCCCAATCGAATTAAATTCGGGTATCCAGTCGCCACAGTTCTCTATTGGCGTTTTCTGCCAAACAGTTCAAAGCTAATTTTTGAACAGGATCATAAAATCGAGGTATTCGATAGGGAAGAAATAGAAGTCCGGGCACCTGAACAGTATCAACGGCGCCATTTCAACTTCCCCAAAATTCCAACCTTGTATCAGATTGCGAATGCAGCCTTCCCGAAGAAATGGGTACTAAGAAAATCCAGACTGCAGGCTTGGACAGAAGAAGAATTGATGGCCATCGAACACGATGAGGTAAAGGAAAAGAAAGGGTGGTGGTTCATACATGGCCCAGGTAGCTCCACAAAAAAGCGCTAACCCGACATTCAACCCGGACTCCGCAAAAGCGCGGAGCCGGTTAATTCTACGTTGGGCTCTTCCGCCATCCGCTTCAGGATTCTTTGAATTATGACGACCCATCGATCTTCTCTTCCGCCATTTGCCGAGCTTCGACCCGACTTGCTTAAAGAGTGGAACACCGAGAAGAACGGCGCGCTTGATCCAAATTCATTTTCTGCCGGAAGCACACGAAAGGTTTGGTGGCGTTGCACAGCGGATTCGCGGCACGAATGGGAAGCAGAGATTGGAAATCGTGCACGAAGAGGCAAAGGTTGTCCATTCTGCGTAGGTCAGCGGACGCTCCCCGAAGAGACTTTCGCGGTTCTTTACCCTAAGCAATTGAGCGAATGGCATCCGACAAAGAATGCGCACCTTGATCCTGCAGTACTGTCACCGTCCAGCCAAGAGCGAGTGTGGTGGCAGTGCGGCAACGACCCCAGTCACGAATGGGACACCCTGCTCTTCGTCCGCACCAAACGTGGCGACAAAGGGTGTCCCTACTGCGCAGGACGCCGGGCTTCGGCCAAGAATTCTCTTGCGACGGTGTTTCCTGAAATTGCGGCGGAGTGGCATCCCACGAAGAACGGAGAGAAGACGCCACGCGACGTGACTGCCAAATCCCATCACCGCGTATGGTGGAAATGTAAGACCTGTCTTTTTGAGTGGCAAACCGCCGTAAACATGCGGACGATCAATAAGTCCAACTGCCCCCTTTGTTCGCGGGACTCAGGGGCGATCGGTTCCAAACGAACAAAGCTCGAAAAACAGGAAGCCAGCGAAGCGACCTACGACTTCGATACCGATGACACGTTGGTGTTCGACTACCGCGCCATCCAGTCGCTGCTGACGACGCGCGTAAAGGTTACATCAGAGCTTAAGAAGATTGAGTCCGCGTTGGGCGCACGGTTAGTTTCAAAAACGAACTACCAGCCTTACTACCAAAGAAACTATGTTTGGGACACCGAAAAGCAAACCTATTTCATGGAAAGCGTCCTGATCGGAACCGAGGTTCCCCCTCTGATCTTTTACGAGAAAAGCGACGGCTTTGAGGTGATAGACGGACGCCAACGCTTTGAGACCCTCCTGAGGTTCCAGAACAATCAACTCGCATTAAGCGCCAAGGGGCTAACTGTCCGACTTGACTTGGCTCAGAAGCGCTTTCGAGATTTAAGCCCACATGATCGTGATGCGTTCTTGGACTCCAAACTCCGATTGATCCAATTCGCGGTTGTTGATTCAGGCGCAGTAAGTGAGCGCGCTCAAGACATGCTGAAGAAGGAAATCTTCCGAAGATATAACTCCGGAATAACCCCATTGAAGCAGGTTGAGGTAGATCGCGCGATTTATATAGCAGATGAACCAACACAATTCATAAAAGAAAAACTCAGAAGCAATCCGTCTCTGTATGAAATGTTCGGCTCATTGTTTCTGTCGGGCGGCAAAGAAATCCCCGAGGCCAATCCGACCAATTTGGAGAAGGCACTACAAGAAGTACGCTTTCTACTTGTGTGCGCACAGATGCCGATTCTGTCGACCCGGAAGAAAGAGTCATTGCAGCGGTTCTATGAGTGGTACAGCGAGACGCATGAAGACGCACACGCGATTTATCGTGAATTTCTCAAGCATCTGCATTTGGTAGACAAGCTTCGAGTCCGAGCGCTTGAGGCAGGATGGGTGGTTAGCAAATTTTGGAACCAGGTAATGTACTGGGCTGCGGCAGTATTGGAACGCGAGGGAAGGGACGGCAATCGACTTCTTGACGAGGTTACCGCGAGTAAGCTGATCGAAATATATGCACAGAATGATCAGGCATATGCACCGGGCGAAAGTCAGTTTTTGTACGGTCAGTTCTTGCATCGCTATGCAACAGTCTCGGATTTTCTCGAACGCGAATTCGGCGTATCGCTCGGAAGCTATCTGAGAAAGCGCGGCCGCGCCGAACAGTCTGTTACCGTGTCGTCAGTCGAAGACGAGGATTCGCAGATATTTTCTCGGATTGAAAAACAGGATCCCACGTCACTCAATGTCGAGGATATCTGCAACGATATTAAGCGAAGCAAATTTATGCTCAGGCCTTCGTATCAGCGGGGAGAGGTAATCAACCGAGCAAAATCAAGCGGAATCATCGAAAGTATTCTCCTTGGGATCAAGCTGCCTCCACTTTACGTATTTCGTCGCATTGACGGCGTGTCTGAGGTAATCGACGGGCAACAGCGCATTCTTTCTATTCTTGGATTCGTAAGCCAACCATTTCTAAACGAGAACAATGAACAAGTCTTTTCGGAAAAGAACGGCTTCCAACTGAGTCGGCTACGAATCCTAGACCATTTGAATGGCAAAGCATTTCACGAGCTGGAGCTGTCCCAACAAGAACGAATTTGGGATTTTGGATTGTCGGTCATTGCCATTGAAGAGCGGTTTAATCCGGGATTCAGCCCGGTTGATCTATTCATCCGCTTAAATAGCCGGCCGTATCCGATCAAGGAAAACACTTTTGAAATGTGGAACTCCTATGTTGACAAGGAGATTATCGATTTCATCAAACAGACCGCGTCTCGTTGTAGCAATTGGTTCTACAGAACGCGTCAGAATGATCGCATGACTAATGAAGAGCTCGTGACGCTCCTGTCATATCTTGCATATACTCAAGTCGCCAGAAACGGAAACCAATCATCGATGGAAGGCGTAATTGACGTTTTTCGGCGGAGTTCTGGAATCAACGTGCGGGTTAAGCAGAAGGCGGCAGTGACTCGAGTGCTCGACAATGCCACTGCTGTTCCTGCAACAAAAGAAGACGTCATCGAAGCTATCAAGCGAACCGATAGCTTCATTCGCAAGATACGAACACTCTTGATCGACAAGGATGTTGAAGATGTTGATGAGTATCTAAATGCTCAGCTGACCCGCCTGTTCAATGTCGCTGATAAGCGCTACTACGTTCGGAAGCTAAAGGACTTCTATGCCCTTTGGTACATCACATATGAACTGGGTACAGAGATAGTAGTTCGGAAGCGCTCGGAAATCCGCGGTGACGTGGAAAGCCTGTTCCGTCTCATGTGGGAAGAAACGCCCGATGAGGAAAGTGAGCCGACGAACTTCCTAGCTCGGGTTGAAGTGTTTAGAAAGAAGTACGCGACTGCTGATCGTCGATTGAAGCTAACAGACCAAGAGAAGCGCGAAATGATTCGCCGCCAAGGGAATATATGTCCCATCTGCGGCGACCAACTCTTTATTCATGACGATATTGAGGTTGACCATATAGTGCCGCTCGGAGTCCAAGGTGCAGACGATCATGTGAACCTTCAGGTAGCTCATAAGATTTGCAACAGAAAGAAAGGTGTTACTGGTTGAGGTTCTGTGTGACACCCGAAAAGCCCAACCCGGCGGTCGACCCCGTTCCCTTCGGTCACTGGACGCTGCGCGATAAAGCCGCGCAGCGCCGGTCACCTCTACGTTCGGCGTCATGTACCGCTATCCACTTGGCTTTGCCATGGAGCAAGGTTTGAAGGTCACAGACTATCTAGCGATTTATGCTGCGGTCTTGTCGACGCTGGTCTTCTTATGGAACGTACTTCAGTCTCGTCCGCGGGTCCGCGTTGATCTCATCCATGGAATAGAGGGCACTGGCGATGCCATGAGGTCGGGCGTCTACATTTTCGTTCGAAACCTGTCGTCTCATGACGTCCACCTCGCGAACATCGACATACTGTATCCGTACAGGGTCGTGGGACTGAAGGAACGGATTGCGCACATGTGGAAATTCAGGCGATGGCCTAGACGGTTGGGATGGGTCCATTCGAGTCTCGCGAACTATTCTTTGGAGAGTGGTTGCCCTGTGTGTCTGGAGGCACGCAAGTCTCATAGCGTGTTTATTCCCCAGCCCGCTCTCGAAAATATGCTCGCCGAAGCCACTGACCGAACCCTAATGGCCGGCGCACAGGATCAACTCTGGAACAATGTGTATTCAGGCAAGTTCAAGTGTGCTGGGCCCAGAGGCAAATGACGCCGAACGATCAAGGTTAGATCGTGATCGCGAAGCGAGCCACGATCTGAACCGGTTGTT
>JAPUDU010000319.1 GCA_027492935.1 Fimbriimonadaceae bacterium | reverse complement strand
GTGGCTTTGGGGGGCCACTCGTTGTATCGTCGCCAGTTTTTGGATCCGCTATCAAACACGGTGGCTTTGGGGTTTGTGAACTTGCCGTTGTTACGGAGGTAGGCATCAAAGAATGGGAATTCGATTTCGTCTTAGTAGAAGGTACTGGTGTTGCTACCCCAGTCGTGGACGCCAAATTTTTGACCAGCTTTGCTTGCCCACATTCCGTGGTACCACGGCCCCATAACAAGCCAGTTATTGGGTTGGTTGCCGGTTAGTTCGGTCGCCTTGTAACAGGCGAGCGGGCCGTAGCAGTCTTCCGCGTCAAAGAATCCGCCGACCCAGAGGCATGCCGGTTTGACATTTTTGAGATGAGAAGGGATGGATCTTGCTTGCCAGAAATCGTTGTAGGTGTCGTTGCGGATAGCATCTTGCCAGAACGGGATCGCGCCTTTGTAGAGCTTTTCTTCGACATTAGCAATACCGCCAAGGTCGAGGAAATACTTGTAAGCGTCACCGTTAAGATTGATTTGGATACCGACGGGGCGGGCTTCTCCTTCTTTAGGTCGGGGAAGGCCGAAACCGCTGTAGAAAGAGATGAAATCTTGGAGCATGAAGGCTCCGTTGTGGTGGAAATCATCGCCAAGGAACCAGTCGGCCGTGGGAGCTTGGGGAGATGCGGCTTTGAGGGCAGGGTGTCCGGATAGGGCACCGAGGGCGGCGTACCCGCCGGGATAACTGATGCCCCAGATTCCGACGGATTTGCTGTTATCGGGGACGTTATTGATGAGGTATTCGATAGTGTCGTAGGTGTCGGTGCTTTCATCGAAGTCACCAGGGGCGGCAGTTCGCCCGTTGTGCTGAAATGTGGGGGTTAGCTGAGGGCGTACGTCGACAAAATCGCCTTCGGACATGTATTTTCCACGAACATCTTGGTAAGCGAAGATGTATCCAGCTTCGGCAAATTTTTTAGAGCCTCGGAATCCACCTTTGTAGTTTTGGAGGCCGTATGGGCCAGCGGAATAGGGAGTGCGTTCGAGAATAATGGGTGACTTGCTTTTCAGGTTCTTGGGAACATAAACAGCGGTAAACAACTTTGTGCCATCCCGCATGGGGATCATGTACTCGTACTTTTGGTAAGTGTCTTTAACTGATTGACCGAAGGCCAGAAACGGGACAACGGCGAGTAACAAGGAAACTCGGGCACGCATAGTCTTTTGATTGTGCCCGAGTTCAGTTGATATTAGTTACTTTTCATCTTTTTTGAATGTGAGGATGTCGCCGTTGATACAGTAACGTAAACCGGTTTTATCGGTCGGTCCGTCGTCGAAAACGTGCCCGAGGTGACCGTCGCATCGTGAGCACAAGACTTCGTATCGTGTCATTCCAAATGATTTATCGACTTTGAGCCATACGTTTTCTTGCTTGAAAGGCTGGAAGAAACTTGGCCAGCCTGTTCCGGATTCGAATTTTGAATCGGACTTAAACAAGGGAAGATTGCATCCGACGCAGGAGTAGATGCCTTTTTCTTTATTATTGAGGTGACCCCCACAGAAGGCGGCTTCTGTTCCTTCGGCGCGGAGAATCTTATATTGTTCGGGAGTGAGCTGTTTTTTCCACTCAGCGTCGGTTTTGAAGACTTTGTCTTTGCGTTCAGGAGATTTATTAGTGACTTTTATTCCTCCGATGGTGTCTCCATCGGTATTGGAAGTTGAGTTGGTATTGAGGGCGTAATAACCGAATCCAATAGCAGCGGCAACTGCGGCTATAGCGATGAGAGTTAATTTCATGTTCTTACCTAATGCTTAGGACGTTGAAAATGTTCTTGTCGTTTGAGAAGTATAAGGAGAGTGGCATATGAGTAACGGCGTCTTTTTCTACGCAAATGAGGGTTCCCGTCGCGCGGCGGGGGAGTTTGACAACGCGGTTAGCGCATTGAATTCTGAGGGGATTGAGTTCAATGAGTCGAAACTTTGCGAAAGTCATGACGAGTTGAATGCACTTGTGAAGCAGCGAGTGGAAGAAGGAGCAAAAGTGGTTTTTGTTGGTGGTGGTGATGGAACGCTGGGGAGTGTGAGTGAGCACTTTTTGAGAAAGGAGACCGTTTTTGGCGGTTTTCCTTTGGGTACGGGAAATCAATTTGCGCGAGAAGTTGGGATTCCAGGCGATATTGCGGCGGCGGCGGCTTGCTTGGCTAAGGGTCGTGTTGCGGCGATTGACATGGGGATGTGCAATGACCAAGGCTTTATCACGGTGGCCACAATGGGATTGACCACGGACATTGCTCGGGGATTGACGTCTAAGGGTGTTTTGGGGAAAGCGAGCTACGGACCGGCTTTGATTAAAGCCATTCAAAAGGTTGAGCCGTTCGAGGTTGAGATTGTTGGTGGGAGTGAAACGATCGTAGGGGAAGTAATTCAGGTTGTCGTGAGTAACGGGCGGACTCATGCAGGGCCATTTTTGGCGAGTCCGGATGCGACGATTACGGATGGCATGTTTGATGTTTACACTTTGAAGCCGATGGGGTTCGGTGAAATGGTGGGTACGGGTGTTTTAGCTTTGGCAGGAAAGCATACGGAAGTTGAAGAAGTGGACTGGATGAAAACATCAACGCTTTCAATTAAAACTCAGCCAAAAATTCCGGTGATTTTGGATGGCGAGGAGATTTGGTTTGACTCTTTAGAGTTCAGAGTAGAGATGGCGGGAATCAAGGCGTTGGTTGGGCCAGATTTTCGAACGCCACAAGATCGTTTGAGTTCTATATCGTTTGATTAGAAATCGAGAAGCGATTTTTGAAGAGCGAGTTCGGGTCTTTGAAGTCGGGCGGAAGGCTTGCTGACGAGCCATCCTTGAATGTGATCGAATCCGCATCGCTCGGCTAGTGCGAGTTGAGTCATTGATTCGATACCTTCGGCAACGGTTTGGGCGCCGAGAGATCGAGCAAAGTTGACAAGCGAAGTGAGCAGGATTTCTTTGGCTTCGTCTTCGGTGGGTTGGAGGAGGGTTCGGTCGAACTTGATGATGTCTGGTCGGATTATTTCGGCCATTGCGATCGTGCTGTGACCGGAACCGAAGTCATCAAGAGCAATCTTTGCCCCCGACTCTCTAATGCAAGCACAGAGGTTAAGGAGGGCATTTTCGCTTGGGAATTGATCCGCTTCGACGAATTCAAAAACGACTTGCGCGGGATTGATTCCTGCACCGCGCATGGCGAATACCGCACTGTGGAGATCGTCGCATCCGTGGGCAAACGACGCGGGATTGAGGTTGATGAAAATGAGTTCTTCGGGAGAGAGTTGGCTGTAGAGACAGGTTATGGCTGCGATACGGGCGTGGTGATCAAATTCGTTTTTGAGGCCGAGACGGGCGGCGGCGGTGACGAGTTCAAAACCAGATCGTAGTCCGGATGAATCAACTCCTCGGGCGAGGGCTTCAAACCCAACTACACGGCAAGACTTGAGATTATAAATTGGTTGGTAGTGGGAGATGATTCGATTTTCTTCGAGAAGGTTATTGAACCATTGACCAGAAACTTGGTTCATGAGGTCGGCGAGGGAGAGTGCACGCCAAGGTTCGAGTGGTTCTACGGCTGAGTAGCGGATCGCCATACAACTAGATAAGTCGCTCTGACTGAGCGAATTAACAAATTGCTCTAGTTGATTTTCCCAGCCTAGGCCAGCTATGTGAAACACAGAGTTATTGAGGTCATCGGACTGTCCCAGATCAAGTCCTTTAGTGACCACATGCGGATTGCTGCTGAAAATTGCAACTCCCGCACCTCTGTATTCTTTTTGTAGCCGGTCTTGGGCGCTGAAGGTGAATTCGCGCAGTGACAAGACGTGATCCTCAATTGCTTAGTTGGTGAGCGCGTCGTGATAACGTTCGCCCCCGAATAAATGCTAGGTCGAAATATACCAGAGTGGAGGGTAGTTTTCCACAACTGTGGAAAAACTTGTGTAAAAACCGCAAGTGTCAGTTGTTTCAAGGTTGACTGATCGGGTGGGGCCTATGCGACACGGGGTAGTTGAACTTGAGTAGAACTGAGAAGTGGATTTGGAATTGATTCAGAAACAGTTTCCGGTGCTTAGTCGGGAGGTGCATGGTAGACGGTTGGTTTATTTAGATAATGCGGCTACGATGCAGCGCCCGGAAGTCGTTTTGGAGGCAATGAATCAGTTTTCGCGGACGATGAATGCAAATGTTCACCGTGGAGTTCATACACTGAGCCAACAAGCAACGGATGCTTTTGAGGCGGCACGGGATAAGGTGCGGGATTTTGTGGGGGCTGGGGAGTCTTCGGAGATTATTTGGACTAAGGGTTGTACTGAGAGTTTGAACTTAGTGGCTATGAGTTGGGGAGTAGCGAATTTGACCGAGGGGGACGAAATTTTGCTTAGTACGATGGAGCATCATGCTGATATCGTTCCTTGGCAGTTGGTAGCTGAACGCACGGGAGCGGTGGTGCGGCCGATTCCGATCAGTGATGACTGTGAGGTTGATCTGGATGCGCTTCGGGGGATGGTAGGACCGAAAACGAAGGTTGTAGGCGTAAAGCACGTTTGCAATGCAACGGGGGTGATTAACCCGGTAAAGGCAATGGGTGAAATTGCGCATTCGGTTGGGGCGATTTTGGTGGTTGATGGGGCGCAGGCTTTGGCGCATGTTCCGGTGAATGTTCAGGATATAGGGGCTGATTTTTATGCGATGAGCTCGCACAAAGTGTTTGGCCCGATGGGGGTTGGGGCGTTGTATGGCCGTCGGGAGTTGCTTGAATCAATGCCGCCATTTATGGGTGGTGGCGATATGATCCGATCGGTCAGCTTTGAGGGGACTACATTTAATACGATTCCTAATAAATTTGAACCAGGGACGCCCAATGTTTCGGGGGCAATTGGTTTTGCCCGGGCTTTGGATTGGGTGAGAGAGCAAGACTTTTTGGCGATGACTCAGCATGAGAATTCATTAGCCGATGAAGCCCGCGCGTCGTTGTGCCAAATTGAGGGTCTTCGATTAGTTGGCAAGAGTGTTGAGCAAGCGGCAGTCGTTAGTTTTGTTGCAGATTTTGCGCATCCTCATGATTTGGGGACTGTGCTTGACGAGTTCGGGGTGGCAGTTCGCACTGGTCATCATTGTTGTATGCCGTTGATGAGTCGGTTGGGGATACCCGGCACGGTGAGAGCAAGTT
>JAPUDU010000318.1 GCA_027492935.1 Fimbriimonadaceae bacterium | reverse complement strand
TGAGTTCGCGTCCGATTTGGGAGCCAGCGGAGCGCATGGCGGACTTCACCATTGCCTCGGCGGGGGTTTCACGAGCGGCGCGGGGCCGGGAAGTGACACGTTGGGCTTTGGCGGCTTCTTTAGCCGCTTTTTCTTCAGCTTTTGCTTGAGCTTCGGCGGCTTCTATTCGTTCGGCCTCGGCGGTTGCGGCTTCGGCGCGTTTGGTGAGAACTTCGTAAGCGGATTCACGATCAACGGATTGATTGTAGATGGCACCAACGGGAGAGAAACTCATTGTTTTGGCTCGTTCTTCGGGGGTTGCAGGGCCGAGCCGGGAAGCAGGGGGACGGATGAGTGTTTGTTGGACGATAATGGGTGTGCCTTTCCCTTCGAGGGTGCTGACGAGTGCTTCGCCGACGCCGAGTTGGGTGATGACTTCTTCGGTTTTGAAGGCAGGATTGACGCGGAAGGTTGTGGCGGCGGCTTTGACAGCTTTTTGATCGCGCGGAGTGAATGCGCGGAGAGCATGTTGGTACCGGTTGCCAAGTTGTCCGAGAACGACATCGGGGATATCGAGCGGGTTTTGGGATACGAAGAAGATGCCGACACCTTTTGAGCGGATGAGGCGAACAACTTGCTCAACTTTTTCGACGAGGGCTTTGGGGGCGTCGTTGAAGAGCAGGTGGGCTTCGTCGAAGAAGAAAACCAGCTTGGGTTGATCGGGATCACCGACTTCTGGAAGTTCTTCAAAGAGTTCGCTGAGGAGCCAGAGGAGGAAAGTGGAGTAGAGCTTCGGGCTCTGCATGAGCTTATCGGCGGCGAGGATGTTGACGAATCCTTTACCGTCGTGGGTTGTGCGCATGAGATCGGTGAGATTAAGAGCGGGTTCGCCAAAGAAGTTTTCGCCGCCTTGTTGTTCGAGGACTAGAAGGGCACGTTGGATTGATCCGACGGAGGCTCCGCTGACTTGGCCGTATTCGGTTTGGATGTCTTTTGAATTTTCGCCGATGAAGTTGAGCATGCTTTTGAGATCTTTGAGATCAAGCATGAGGAGGTTTTGGTCGTCGGCGATTTTGAAGGCGATGTTGAGGACACCTTCTTGGGTTTCGTTGAGATCAAGCAGACGAGCAAGGAGAAGTGGCCCCATTTCTGAGATGGTTGTTCGGATGGGGTGGCCTTGTTCACCGAATAGATCCCAGAAGATAACGGGGCTGGCACCGTAGCTGTAGGGGCTGAGATCTATCTGTTGGGCGCGTTCTTCCAGTTTCGGGTTGCCTCCGCCGGTTTGGGACATTCCGCTAAGGTCGCCTTTGACATCGGCCATGAAAACAGGGGTGCCCATTGCGCTAAATTGTTCGGCAAGAATTTGGAGCGTAACGGTTTTACCAGTACCGGTAGCACCCGCGATCATGCCGTGTCGGTTTGAGAGTTTGGGCAGTTGGTATACGGGTTCGGTAGATTTTCCGACAAAAATTGGTTCAGCCATGTTTTTATGCTCTTTTTGTTAGTCCGTTTAGGTTACCCGTGGGTTCACAGCGTTTTTGTAGTTGGTAAGATGAAAGCGTATGGCAAAGAAGTTGAAAGTCGGTGTAATTGGAGCCGGGATGATTGCAAATCATGCGCACCTCCCTGGCTATTTCTCGATTCCTGACGAAGTTGAAGTTGTTTGGCTTTGTGATAACAAACCTCAAGTTTTGGAAGAGAATGGGAAGAAGTGGGGAATCAGTAAAACGACAGCTGATTACCACGATTTGCTGAAGGATCCGGAAATTGATGCGATCAGCGTTGCAACTCCGAATCTTGAGCATATGCAGATGACGATTGATGCTTTGAAAGCAGGCAAGAACGTTTTGTGCGAAAAGCCGCTTTCGATGAATGCTGAGCAAAGCAAGGCTATGTGCCGCGCCGCTAAGGAATCGGGCAAGGTTTTGCAGGTTGGTTTGCAATACCGATTCTGTGGCCCGGGTGTATTCATGAAGGAGTACATCAAGAACGGTCATATGGGCGACATCTATTACGGTCGGGCTCAGGCGATGCGACGCCGTGGCGTTCCGGGCTGGGGTGTTTTCACCAATAAAGCTAAGCAGGGCGGCGGTCCGTTGATTGACATTGGTGTTCACATCTTGGACTTCACGCTCCACTTGATGGGATATCCGAAGCCGGTTGCAGCCACAGGCATGACTTGGGACAAGCTCGGTAAGAATCCAGAAATCACCAACTTTATGGGCAACTTTGATCGCGATGCGTTCACGGTTGAAGATATGGCAGTGGGGATGATTCGATTTGAAGGCGGTCAGATGGTTTTGCTGGAAAGCTCATTTATGGCGAACATTGAGAAGGAGTTCTTTAAGACGACTTTGATGGGAACCAAGAGCGGGGCAGAAGTTCATCCGGGCTTTAACGATGATCCCGTTGTGATCTTTAGTGAGCGCGATCAGCAATGCTTTAACGAGCGACCGGTGAACATTCCTCATGTTGAGAATTCTCACGTTAAGGAAGTTCAAGAATTCGTTCGCACGATTCGGGAAGGTGGTGAGTCACTGGTTCCGGGCGAGCACGGTTTGACTTTGAATGCGATCTTCGATGCGGTTTATAAGAGCGCGGAAACGGGCAAAGAAGAACTGATCGACATTAGCTACTAAAGATTAGGGCTTGATAAAGTAAAAAACCTCCTCCGCATTTGTTGTGCGGAGGAGGTTTTTTCGTTTTACTTAGGTTCCCATTCTGGGTTTCCGATGAGTTCTAGGAGGGGCCAGGTGGGGCAGAAATCATCGCCAGGTCCGAACTCAGTGTGGTTGAGGCGGACAATTGATCCGTCATCATTTTTGCGGAATGCACTGATGCCGGGCCAGACACTTCTTTTTGTTTCCCCATTCTCTTCGTAGGTTTTGTAGTAACCCATATCGGTGCTGAATGAGCGGTCGATGTCGTTGATGAGAGGGAAGTTCCAGTTGCGAGCGGAGGCGAGCTTCTGGGCGGTTTCGATATCGTCGGGGGTGCAGAGGGCGATTGCGGTGACGTTGGTAATGCGGTTCATAACGGGGCTGAGAACGTCGGCCCAGTGGGTGCAGTAACTGCAGCTTTTACCCATGTTATGGATGATGAGAAGATCGTTTTTGTCGCCGAAGAGGTCGGCGAGTTTTGCGTTGCCGGTGGCGGTTTGGAAATCGTAGTTATTTACAGGTTCGGCGGGGTTGTTTTTGCGAGCTTCTTGGAGTTGGGTTTTGAGCTCAGCAATTTGCTTTTCTAGTTCTGCAACAGTGGACATAATTTAGTTATACCAGATATGCAACTAAATAGTTGCCTAATATTGAAAAAATTAGTGAGGTCGAATATAGACTTCAAATAATAGAAGAAGGGCCGTGATAATGCCCATAGCGATCCAGACGAAAGGGATTGCTTTGGGGTGATATCGCGGCACTTCTTAATTTTACTATTTTTTAGTTGAGTCGGTTGCCCATGATGTATTCGAGGGCTTTATCTAGTTGGGGATCTTTGCCTGGGGTTGCGAGTTTGAAATCGTAGCCACGGGGAATTTCGACTTTGATATCTGGGGCTAAGCCGCCAGAAATGTAGTTGCCATCATCATCAACTTTTCGTCCGATGTTGCCGGAAGCGGGGAGGAAATACTTTGCAATGGTGATTTTTGCACTGGCTCCTCCGGGGAGTTCGCGGAGTTCTTGGACAGATGCTTTACCGTAACTATGGTCACCGATAAGTTTGGCCTTTTTGTAGTCTCTCATGACACCGCTGAAGATTTCTGAGGCGGATGCAGAATCAGAGTTGATAAGGATTGTGATGGGGTAGTTGCCCTTAATGGTTTGCCCTTGAAGGGTGTTCAGAGTTGCGGACTTATCACCCCGGGCTTTAATTGTTACGGCTGGCTTATTATCGACGAACAGCGAAAGCATTTTGACGGCAGCATCAAGGAGGCCGCCGGGGTTACTTCGTAGGTCGATGATGAGCCCGGCTGTGTTTGCGTTATCAAATTCTCGAACGGCTTCTTCAAATTGAACCGGGGTTGGCTCGCTAAAACCGCTGACTCCAATGTATCCGACTCGACCAGCAAGCATTTTTGATTCGACGGTCGGGATTTCTACTTGTCGGCGGACGATAGAGAAACTGAGTTGCCCGGATTGACCGGCGCGGATAACAGTCAGCTTTACTGCGGTTCCGGCCTCACCGAGGATGTTTTCGACGATGGCATCAACTTCTTGACCAGCAACGTTTTTGCCATCCACGCTGGTGATGATGTCACCTTCTTTCAGCCCAGCTACGAATGCAGGGCTGGTCTTGAAAACGGTGCCGATTTTTGCTCCTAGTGGATCGACGCCGAGTCGGGCACCAATTCCGCTATAGTTGCCAGTGGTTTCGGTGCTAAATCGTTCGTTGATTTTGGGTTCGAGGAAGTTGGTGTGTGGGTCGCCAAGGCTACTCACGAGGCCAGACATCGCGGCGTAGCGGAGTTTTTCTGGGGTCGTGCTTTGGCCATGCTTGGCGAGGATGTAGTTGTAGTTTTCTTGGAAAGTTTCGACCGGGGTTGCTACAGGCTGCTTGGTTGGATTGAATACTCGGGAGAGAGCTGAAGCATCGGGCTTTGCCCCCGCCATAATGTCGCGGCTGAAGAACCCGACGCTGAAGAGAATTGCGATGAGAGCAAAGAAGAGGATGGGTTTGAACACTTTCATTTACTTAGCCTCCGGTTTAGCGGGCGTGGATGGTTTGGAAGTTTGATTGTTGGTGGCAACGGCACCTTTTGATTCGTCAAGATCAGCACTGTATTTACCGATGGCGAGGGTGTAGCCTGCTCCATCGGGGAGTGTTTGAACCTCGAGCCAACTTCGTTCTTCGGGAAGGGCTCCTTCGATCGTTGCAACTTTAGCGGCGGCAAGGATGTGAGCAAATGTTGCCGCAGCTCCGATAGTTGAGTTGTCGGTAATCAGCGTGATGTGAGGGATGGTTTTGGGGGCAGTCGTGGTTGTGAGTCGCCTTGCTATTCCGCCATCGGGATTAACAATGCCGCCGTGATCACCGGTGGGGAGGAACTGCGACAATGCACGTTCCATATCGTCGTAGTTACCGAGACCGGAGTTGCGGAGATCGAGTTTCATTCCAGATTCAACTTTGAGAGCTTGAATATCACCGGCGCTTCCTTTGAAAAATCGAATTGACTTGGTGCCGTCCGGGTTGTCAATGATAGATTT
>JAPUDU010000317.1:836-5198 GCA_027492935.1 Fimbriimonadaceae bacterium | reverse complement strand
TTCATCCATTTGGTAAGGAAAAGCATCCTTACCGGCATGGGCATGCCAGGTACTCCCTCTGGAACCCATCGGATGATATTTCTGCCAAATAAATCGTCCCGTATCACACTCAGGAATAAACCCTACCAAGTCATCTTTCCCACCCATTACCTCAGCTGTCAAAACCGCATCTCGCAGCCAAACATAGGCATAGTTAGATCGATTATTTTCCATAATGTCGCTGTCAATCGCAGCGACAACGTGGCCCCCCGCTCCTGTGTTCGCTTGGATCAAAGACTCACTCTGCTCTGCCAAACTGTTTTTTTTCTTTTGCCCGGAAAACTCTCCTGAATTGGATGCAAGAATCTCCGCGACTTCCTCAATATCCCCGCCCACACAAATTCGCGCTAACCACGTATCCCGCACCCGAATCCCAAAAATCGAATCAACACTCCCTTGTTCAATTGGTTTTTCGCTCAAAACACCATCTTCGGCATCCCGCCAAGTCCCTTCCAGACCCATCACACCTGAAAGCCCACAAGCGACCTGATCCAACCGTCCGGTTAAACCCTTCCCCGAAAATCCAACGGCAACATCGCACTTAAAATGAATAATTGATTCTGATTCAGAATGATACAAACACGTATCCCCAATATCCGTCTCACCAATGCGTAAATCGTGTCCTTGATAAAACCATAGTTCTTCGTCTAAGTCACAAGAAAACTCCTGTACCAACACCTGGTCTTCCATCCAAACCTGGCGCACAACACACACATCAAACCCTCTCCACTCTGTCACCCCCACTTCACCCTCATACCACTGAGTCACCTCCCAGCCATCATCACCCAACCAACTAAACCAACCGCTATCCCGCCGAACACCAAGCCGAATCTTTCGCCCCGCCAAATGGTTAGGCGCACCGACTACCGGCCAGCAAAGTTCACGAATCAAACCCCGACGATCCATCGCCACATAAAAGCGACCATTTCCAAAAACCAAGTCTCGAGCCATCGTATGCTTAGCTCAGTTCAAACTTTTCGCCTTGTGTCGGAATAGCTGTCACCCAGCCCAATTCACGATGAATATGTTCCTGCATCGCCAAAGACGCATCTGGTTCGCCGTGAACAATAAAGGTCTTCTTTGGCGGACTTTTAAATCCGCGAAGCCATGTCAACATTTCTTCATAGTCAGCATGGGCACTTAGCATCTCTAACCGCTCAATTTTTGCCCTCACCTGAACTGGCTGGCCAAAAATCCTAACCTCTTCTTCACCATCCAAAAGCCTTCGTCCTAGCGTTCCATCTGCTTGATATCCCGTAAACAGAATGGTAACCGTGAGTTCATCAAGGTGCGCCTTTAAGTGGTGCAAAACCCGACCACCATTACACATTCCACTCCCCGCAATCACCATCCAAGGCCCAGGAGAAGTATTGAGTTGTTTCGAAAACTGACTATCTCTCACCATACGAACCATATCCGTCCGGAAAGGCGAATTCCCCTCGCTCATATCAATCTTCATGTCGTGGTCGTGATCTTCCGTCGTCTCCTGATAAAGCAAAGTTGCCTTGTTTGCCATCGGAGAATCTACATAAATCGGCAATCCCGGCCAACGTCCCTCACTCTCCAGTTCATTGCAATACCAAAGCAACTCCTGCGTCCGCCCAATCGCAAAACTCGGAACAATCACAATTCCTCGCTCTCGAACCGCTCGTTCCGCAACCTCCAAAATCATCTCCTTAGCTTCACCTTTAGCATGAAGTCGGTTGCCATACGTGCTTTCAATCACCAAATACTCTGCAAACTCTACTTTTGAAGGATCTTTAATTATCGGCGTGTCGTAACGCCCCAAGTCACCACCCATCAAAATTCTCTCTCCATTAGCAAAGTAAAACTCCACAAACGCCGACCCTAAAATATGCCCCGCTGGCATATACCTAAACTGAGCGCCACCCGGTAACTCCTGCCACTGATGGTAATGGAGCGGTTCCATTAACTTCAGGGTGTCGTATGCGTCCGCCTCCGTGTATAGCGGTAATGCTGGGCTGTGCCGAGTAGCCCCATGTTTATTTCTAAACTTTGCTTCTTCTTCTTGCAATCGTCCACCATCCGGCAAACTCACACGGCAAAGTCCAACTGTTCCATACGTCGCAAATATTTTCTTTCGGAAACCTAACTTAACCAATACTGGCAACATTCCAATATGATCCATATGGGCATGAGTCAAAACAACCGCATCAATATCGTCCGGTTCAATCGGAAATCGCTCCCAGTTACGATCCCTTATCTCCCGTGGCCCCTGAAACATCCCACAGTCAATCAAAACGCGGTGACCATCATATTCAAGCAAGTGCTTTGAACCTGTAACCGTCCCCGCCGCGCCAAGAAAAGTGATCGAAGGCATTGCATCATAGTAAACCCCAGATCACCCCCAAGCGGTATCCTCATTTATGTGTTACAAGTTGACCTCGCCCTCATCGGAGGAACCGGAATCGGCTCCCGATTAGCTTCCCTCGGTGGGCAAGCTGTCGCCCACCCCACCCCGTTCGGCATGCTCCGAGGCAAAATTACCAAACACAACGGAGCAAAAATCCTCCTCGTTCAACGCCACGCCGCCAGACACAAAACACCACCCCACATGGTCAACTACCGGGCCATTGCTTACGGAGTCAAATCCCTCGGAGCAAAAATGTGCATCTCAAGCGCCGCCGTGGGATGCCTCCGCGCCGAATGGGCTGTCGGCTCCCTTGCTCTCTGTACCGACTTCCTCGATCTATCTGCTCGCAACTTAACGCTATTCGACCAAAAGGTCGAGCATACAGATATGACCCACCCATTCCCCGCTGCGCCAAAAATTCTCAGCATTGCCCAACAACTCAAAATCCATATCCACGAGCAAGCTATCTACGTCACAAACCCGGGGCCACGCTACGAATCACCCGCCGAAATCGAGCAAGTTCGCCGACTTGGTGGCGACATCGTTGGCATGACTGCCTCAACCGAAGCCATCGCCATGCGCGAAGCCGGAGTGCCCTACGCCTGTATCGCTCTCGCAACCAACCACGCCGCCGGTATGGGAGATGAAAAACTCGACCACGAAGACGTCGTCCGAGTCATGGATGAATCCGGGCAACTCATCGTTGATATCATGCTCGCCGCAACCCAACTCGTGAAATAATCTCGTGCCCACCACCCGCCGTATCCTCACACTCGCCCTCGCGATCACTCCCGGGATCGGTAGCAAAACCATCACTCGCATCCTCACCAAAAACGATCTCTATGGCAGATCACCCGACGACTTCCTCAATCTCGGCCCCGAGTCACTAAAGGAAGAGTACAAAATTAACCAAACGGTTTCCGAACGTTTTTCCAGCCATAAACAAACCTTCATCGAACAAGCCAAAGACCTCAATCAAACCCTCTCCGCCCTCGGTGTCAATGCCGTCACCGCCGCTGACGCCCACTACCCCCGCCAGCTCGAACTCTTTGACCCCAAGCCCCCCGAACTCCTTTATTTCTACGGCAATACCAAACTTCTCACCGCCAACACGTTTTGCGTGCTCAGTTCTCGCCACACCACCGAAGGCGGGCTCATCGAAATCGAAAAAGCAACCGAACACCACGTTCTCCGCTCCCGAACCCTCATCACCGGCCACGACACACTCGAATACCAACGATCCGCCGTCACCGCCCTCCGTTGGGGAAGCCCACGTATCCTCGTCCTCGATACTGGCCTCTTCAACGCCCTCGGCGACGACCTCCGCGAAGAACCATTTCCCGCCGCCCGACTCTGGCGATACAAGTTCGATCCCCGCACCGATCTCGCCATTAGCGCTGTCAACCCTTACCGCCCCTATCACCCCACCGCAAACAAAATCCGCGACCGTATCATCGGTGGGCTCTCAATGCACCTCGATGGAATCGAAATCAAACCCGGTGGCAACATGGAAAAACTCCTCAAACTCGGCCTCCGCTCTGGTCGCCAGGTGCAAATTTCCGAACTCACACCGCACCACCAAACCTTCCTCGACTCCGGCGCCCAGATCCTCCCCATCCTTAACCGTTGACTATCGTTCCACCAACCTCAATCTCAAAAAGCCATAATTATCCTAGATGTCCTCACAGTTCGGTCAGCTCTTCCGCATCAGCACATTCGGCGAATCACACGGCCCCGCCGTAGGAGTCATCCTTGATGGCTGCCCCCCAAAACTCGAAATCACTCGCGAGGAAATCCAATTCGACCTCGACCGACGCCGACCCGGACAATCCAAAATTACCACCCAACGCCAAGAAGCCGACCAAGTAGAAATCCTCTCTGGCATCGAAAACAACCTCACCACCGGAACCCCCATCGCCCTCATCGTCCGAAACCAAGACCAGCGTTCA
>JAPUDU010000317.1:0-826 GCA_027492935.1 Fimbriimonadaceae bacterium | reverse complement strand
GATGAACTTCGCGATAAGTACCGTCCTTCCCACGCCGACTTCACCTACGATGCCAAATACGGTCTGCGCTCTGTGAGCGGTGGCGGCCGCGCCTCTGCCCGCGAAACCATCGGACGTGTCGCCGCCGGAGCCATCGCCAAAAAACTCCTCAAAACATTTTTCAACACCGAAGTCCTCGCCTGGGTCGATCAAGTCCAGCACATCAAGGCATCTGTCAACCAAGAACAGCTCACGCTCGAACAAATCGAGTCAAACATCGTCCGTTGCCCCGATCAAGCAACCGCAAAACAAATGATTACATTGATCGAAGAAATCCGCAAACAAGGCGACACGGTTGGCGGAATCGTCCGCGCGATTGCCCGCGGTGTACCTGCCGGTTGGGGCGAACCTGTTCTTGATAAACTCGAAGCCGATCTCGCCAAAGCTCTACTCTCCCTTCCTGCATCAAAAGGGTTCGAAATCGGCTCCGGCTTCGCCGGAACTCTCCTCAAAGGCTCCCAACACAACGACCCGTTCCGCAGTGATGACCAACAATCGGTTTACACCACTACAAACAACAGTGGCGGAATCCAGGGCGGTATCAGCAACGGAATGCCCATCACTCTCAGCGTCGCATTCAAACCCGTCGCCACAATCGTCCCCGAACAGCTCACCGTCAATACCGATTACGAAAACACCACGCTAACCGGCAAAGGACGCCACGACCCCTGCGTCCTCCCCCGCGCCGTCCCCATGGTCCAAGCAATGATCGCCCTCACCCTCGCTGACCACGCGCTCCGCCACCAGGCACTACAATCTTCAAGTTCCTCATACAGAACCTGATCCA
>JAPUDU010000316.1 GCA_027492935.1 Fimbriimonadaceae bacterium | reverse complement strand
CAAGAAGCTCACCGACAATCGCGTGTCCAGCTTCGTGGTAAGCCGTGATTTTCTTTTCTTCAATGCTCATGATGCGGCTCTTTCGGGCAGGGCCACCAATGACTCGGTCGAGCGCTTCTTCCAGATCACCTTGATTGATCTTGGAATGGTTGCGCCGTGCAGCAAGCAGAGCAGATTCGTTGAGCGTGTTGGCGAGGTCAGCACCGGTAAAGCCTGGGCTTCGTCGGGCGAGATCGCGGAGATCAACATCAGAGGAAAGGGGTATGCCTTTTGCGTTAATTTGAAGAATTGACAGGCGACCTTCCAGATCAGGGGAATCGACCATGATCTTACGGTCGAAGCGGCCGGGTCGGAGAAGGGCTTCATCAAGAACGTCGGCTCGGTTTGTAGCCGCGATGATCACAACGCCGGAGTTTGTTTCAAACCCGTCCATTTCAACGAGCAACTGATTCAGGGTTTGTTCATGCTCGTCGTTTCCACCGCCGACACCCGTACCGCGTTGGCGGCCTACAGCGTCGATTTCGTCAACAAATACGAGACAGGGGCGGTGAGCTTTAGCGGTTTCGAAAAGATCTCTAACCCGTGATGCACCCACACCGACGAACATTTCTACAAATTCGGAACCGGAAATGTGGAAGAAGGGAACTCCAGCTTCACCGGCGATTGCACGGGCGAGGTGGGTTTTACCGACCCCCGGAGGGCCAACGAGGAGAACACCTTTCGGGATCTTTGCTCCGAGAGCGACATATTTCTTTGTGTTTTTGAGGAAGTCAACAACTTCGAAAAGTTCTTCTTTGGCTTCATCGATACCAGCAACATCTTCAAATGTCACCTTCGGCGTATTTTCGCCAGCTCGGCGGGCACGAGATCGACCAAAGCTCATGGCTTGGTTGCCACTTTGTTGAGCTTGTCGGGCCATCATAAACCAGAGAACACCGACGATGAGAAATGTTGGTAAAAGGAGACCGAGTATAGGAGCAATTTGTCCCATTACTGGTTGGGTTAAAAGATTGTAATCAACCTTATTGGCATCAAAAAACTGTGTTAGTTCAGCCCCAGAAGGTGACTCACTTTTATAGGCGTGAGTTTGAAACTTGGATTTGTTTTTTAGTGTTCCTCGAATGGTTTCTTCTTGCCATTCGACTTGACCTTCGACTTGACCAGCAACAATCTCGTTTTTGAGTTGGCTGAGAGACAATTCTTTCGGCGGGGTCATCCCGAAAGCTGACGACTTTACTGTCGCATTAAGTAGCGCGATTACGAGGAAAAACGCAACCGCGACGAGAACGATGTATCTAGCTCCTTTCAATTTTGCACCTGGTGAGTGTTCACCCTCGTTAGAGATACGCCCGAGGATGGTTTGGCGTTCCTGACATTATGACCCCGGTAAGGCTTACAGGGATTCAAATTGAACCAGAAGGGCCTTATTTGTATCTGGAGTGATTCTGACTCGTTCACTGAGTCTGATTCCAGGAATCCAAACTGGACCTATCATGTCGCATATTATCGGCAAACGGCGCCGGGCTGTGGAGGTTAGTTTTGCGTTTGAAAGCAGATCGGTAACTTTGCGAGGTTTAGATTCACCGAAGGGGATGATTTCATCCCCCGCCTGGGTTGCGCGGAAATGAAGTCCACCTTGAGTTTTGGCGCTGTCAAAGACGACATCAAGGGAGTTAGGGGCACGCTGGAAATCAGTGGGAGAAGCTGATTGGGCGGTGAACTTCCAACCGAAGATTTCGCTCTCGGTCTCGCCAGGAATCGTGAGGGGGAATCGAAACGGCTCTTCTTGGGCAAGGGAACGGATGTGAATATCGTCACTGCCTACTTCTACAACGATGGGAGCATTTTCGGTCGTAATTGAACCGGCTTGGTTCATTGTGATCAGTCGGCTGATTTCGCGAGTTTGTTCGTAGTTGAGCTCTCCGCCAATGAAGTTCGTTGCGAGTCGGATTGCACGCCGGACAAGAACCTCGGGTGAGCCTGAGAGAATAGTCTTTGAAAAACTGGCTTCGCAATCTTGGGTGAGGAATTGAAGATTCCCGTTGAGAGGAAGTTCAGATTGTTGAAGAAGGTTAGCGGCAATGTGGTTAAGAAATTGATCCTCTGATTCAACTGTTTCGCCGAGACGGGTAAGAGCGGTGGCGAAGTTGGGGTTGATTGCTTCGAACTCGGGAATGAGTCGATGACGAAGCCGGACACGAGTGAAATTTTCATCGAAATTGCCGGGATCGTCGTGGAACCAGAGGTTGTTTTCTACGCAGTAAGCGCGGGTTTCTGCGCGGGTGAATGGGAGAATTGGACGAATGATGCTATCGCGGGAGGCGTGGATTCCGATAAGCCCAGTCAAGCCAGAGCCACGGATCATGTGCATGAGAATGGTTTCGATATGGTCGTCTTGAGTGTGACCAGTGGCAATGAGTTGGCAATTTGTTTGGTATGCGGACTGCCGGAAGAAATTGAGCCGGGCGTGTCGACCTGCTTCTTCGACTCCGACGCGGAGTTTTTCGCTGAGGCCAGGAATATCAGCTCGACCGGAAACGAAGGGAATCCCTAAAGATTCAGCAAAGTCGGAACACTTTTGAAGTTCTTCGTCGCCCTCGGCGCGCATTCCGTGGTGGAGATGGGCAGCAACGCAGTCTATTTGAAGGAGGCGGAAAAGGTGAAGAAGGGCAGTGGAATCGGGGCCGCCAGAATATCCGACGAGAACGGAAGTTCTGGGCGGAATGATCTGTGTTTTTTCGAGATGAAGCTTAAGGCGGTCGCGCACTGTATTTGATGTTACTTTGGCGGGGACCTCGGAACCTGGGTAAGTAAACTTATCCCCATGCCGCGCATCCTAACGCCTCTCAAAGAACGGATTGTGCGGCTTCTTCATTTGCGTTCAACTTTGGGCACAGATAAGGGTCAAGCCCAGGTCAAGAAAGAGCTTGGCGCGGAACGTGCGGAAGACTTGGCGGAAACGATTGCCCACATGGAGCCGGATGATGCTGCAGCTCTTCTGCAAGCCATGGATCCTATGCAAGCGGGGAACATCATGGTCGAATTGCCGACCGATTCAGCCCGTGAGATTGTTGGGGAATTGCCGGATGATGTTTTAGCTTCTTATCTTGATGTTTTGCCGATGGACGACGCGATTGAATTGCGTGAGGAAGTTGGCGAAGAACGATTTAATGCCTTGCTGGAAGTGATTCCGGACGAAGATGCGAATGAGATTCGGCGTTTGCTGGCATATCCGGAAGATTCGGTTGGTCGGTTGATGACCGAACACTTCTTTTGGGCAAAGCCAGAGATGTCGATTAAAGAGATTCTGGCTGACTTAAGAAAAGCAGGCGACGAAAAGTATGAGCAGGTTAACGATATTTATGTGGTTGATGATAAGCACCATTTGATCGGGGTTACGAGTTTACGCCGGGTGTTACGCGTTCCGCAGGCGACTTTGGTTAGCGAAATCATGCAGGCTGATCCGGTTTCGGTTTTTGCGGAGATTGATGAAGAGTCGGCGGCCCGTACAATGGCGCGGTACGGTTTTTATGCCCTTCCGGTTATTACGGCGGAAGGGCGTTTGGTTGGGATATTCACCGGTGACGACGCGCAGACAATTTTGCGCGAAGCAGAAACAGAAGACGTTTTGGCTGTTGGTGCGGTTAGCGGTGATGCCGAGCCGTACTATTCACTCACGCCATTTTCACTTTACAAACGACGTTTCCCTTGGCTTGTTGCTTTGTTTGCGGCGGAAACTTTGACGGGGATGGTGCTTCGGCATTACGGTCAAAACACTGAAGTTGGGGTGCCTCAACTCATTTACTTTATGCCTTTGATTCTAGGTGCAGGTGGGAACAGTGGTTCTCAGGTCACAACGACGATAACGCGAGCTTTGGCACTTGATGAAGTTAAAACTGCGGATTGGCTCGGGGTTATGGGTAAGGAGGTTGTGGTCGCGTTGATGATTGGTGGTTCGCTGGGGATTCTTGGGTTCTTGCGCGCTTTCTTTGGGTGGAACACAGGGATAGATTTGAGCCTGGTTGTGGGCTTGGCGTTGCCGACAGTTGTGATTTGGGCAACATTGGTGGGTAGTGTTTTACCGATTGGAGCGAAGCGGATGGGAATCGATCCGGCGGTTATGAGTGCACCATTTATTTCGACATTTGTTGACGCTACTGGACTCATTATTTACTTTGAAATAGCCCGACATTTCTTGGGATCGTAAACATTTTTGATTCTCGGGCGTCCAATTGAAAGAGATTCCGGCACTTTTTGTGCTGGGTAGCGGTAAAAGAGAAGCATAAAAGCAATGAGTAAGCTTTCAACCCCCCTGATTCGGTTTGCGATTATCGCGAGCCTTTTGTTGGTAACGGCGATCAGTTTTGCCCAACCACGCGATAAAGATCCTATCTCAGCGGAAGAAAAGACAGCCACTCTGGCGAAAGTCGAAGCGATGCTGAACCAGATGGCGTTTGTTCCGGGAACGGATTTTAAGACTTGGCCGGATATGGTGAAAAAGCACGGGGCTGATATTGATAAGACCAAAACCGTCGGAGAATTCACGGGTGTTATTAATACGGTCATGAACAGCTTTGGATTTAGCCACATCGTTCTGTTCTCACCCGAAGCATTCACGGCGCGAAATTCTCAGAGTCGAGCAGGTATCGGGATTCGAATTGAGATTGAAACAGGTGGATTGCGGGTTGTCAACGTGTTTCCGGGTAGCCCGGCAGCAGAAGTTGGTTTGCAACCTGGCGATTTGATTTACGAAGCGGATGGCAAAGCAGTTAAGAGCACGGCTGAACTTGCTGGAGACGTTGGTCAGACTTCGAGCATTAAACTTCGACGTGGAAAGGAAGAAAAGACGATTTCAGTTACGCGACGACAATACAGCACGGTTCTGCCAGAAACTGTGGAATGGAAAGGCGACATTGCGATTTTGAAAGTTCCGAGCTTTGACGCTGGCTATAGCATTGATAATATTGATGCTCTTATGGCGCAAATTGCTCCGAAAGCAAAAGGTGTTGTTTTGGACTTGCGCGGGAATGGTGGTGGCCGAGTAACAAATCTCCAACACTTAGCTTCTTACTTCCTTATCCCGGCAGAACAACCGATGGGAACATTTGTTGGTAAGGGCGAAGTTCAACGATACACCCAAACCTACGGTGAATCGGTTGACCCGATCCAAATAGCGGCTAAAACGACGTTCAAGGTTACGG
>JAPUDU010000315.1:4996-5206 GCA_027492935.1 Fimbriimonadaceae bacterium | reverse complement strand
TCGCTAAGGCAATCAACTCCAAAGAAGAATTCTTGACCTTCGCCGGAAAAGCCGAATCTCAATCTCTCTTCCGGCTATGCATGAATGTAAAAGAACGACGCGAAGCCTTGGCTACAGAACTTCAGCACCGCGTTTCATCGATGGGCGGCGAACCCGTCACTGATGAAAACTTCGCTGGATGGGTTCACCACCTTTGGCTACGCACTCGCC
>JAPUDU010000315.1:0-4986 GCA_027492935.1 Fimbriimonadaceae bacterium | reverse complement strand
TATCGTTTCCGAGGCCGTCCGCGAAGAAGAAAGCATGCGCCTTGCCCTCGATGATTCAATCAACGAACACAACCTACCTGGTGATCTACAAGCTCTCTTCATTCGAGAGCGAGAGTTTAGCGATAGTCTCCATACCATGATGGAAGGCCTCAAATCCACTCTCAAGCCAAGCGACTTCGTTGATATGAACAGACGGTAAGTCCAACAAACACCCAAAAACGGAGTGTAGCTAAATAGCTACACTCCGTTTTTGTATCTAGTCTAGTCAAAAAAATCGTCACATCAAACACAAGAAAACCCGGAATGAAATGTCATTCCGGGTTTTGAGAACGAGATGGCTGAATCATTTGACAATGCTTAATTCAATGCTAGCAATGTCATCATCGCCGCCACCAGTTGACTTAATTGTCTTACCAAACTGGCCTCTCAAGTCGCCAGAAATGCGCCCTGTGTACCGGTCGTAAGTGAACGAGAGATCTTTCTTTCCTTTTCAAGGATGAATGTCCGCGTGGTCATCACTTCTTTCCAAACCACCATCATCGTCCCAAAGTTCGATCTTAATCTTGTTGTACCGCTTGGTTGTATCAAGCTGAATCATCCAATTCGGCTTCGCATCATCTTCAGAAATAGATTCTGTTTTGGTCATCTTCCCATTGATCCAAACGTTTGCGTAAAAGTCTGCATCGTCTGCTCCAAGAGCATCACCTTGATCAAGATTATCAAGTTGAGTGACACGGCTAATCTTTAGCATAGGAATATTTCCTACTGGCGCGCTCACAGCGGTGTGAGAAATCAATGCATTTGCGAGTGTTAATGTTGCAAGTACCATACTAAACGTTTATACACTGAAAAAAATAAAATGTTTTATACTTTATGTTTTCTATATTTCCTACATCATATTCTATATAAACGCTAACATGAAATTAAAGAGAATATTCAGGATATGCTTCCTCGGATAAATTTCGCATAAACATTCTAATTTATGCCTGTCCCCGCGGTTATATTAAGCATTCTCATGAATTACCTAGAGAGGAGCCTTCAATTAAGTGAATGAAAAATCATCCGACAGCGGATTTCAATCTCAAGAAATTCAGGATCAGATGAACCAAGTTCAGGCCGATGGTTATACTGAGGTGCATCTGCCTTCAAAAACAGATGCAAAAACCGAAGGGAAGACAAAGCAACCAAACCATATGGCAGACATTGAACACAAGTCAACATTATTAGACCGGCCCCTGGATGCTGCAGCAGCCGAACGAGTGAAAGCCCCAGGTGTTGGCGTTATTCTCACCCCTGGCGATAATGTCGAGATACTTTTGCGAGAAGCCGCTGAAATCGCCCGACTTCGAGAAAGACTCATCTATGTATTCATTATCGCAAGTGACGTTCAAGAACGATCACCCACATATCCTGAATGGGAAAAGCAGATTTTTCAAAAGTCACACGCCATTAAATCCGATAGATTTAAGATTCCAATCCTTGATGTCGCAAAGAACATGGAGGAGTATTGCCGCGCTTTTGATATCCGACTCCTATTGATTGAAGAGAAAAAAGCAAGACGAATCAAACTTCCGTGGTCAAAAGATATCATATCGCAGGTCAACTATGCTCCTGGCTTACCCCCAGTTATTTTTCTTCGCACTGGCAGTCTTGCCCCTGTTAAGGGGCAGTCATTAACTGCTTATAGTGACTGGATTTTGTTAGCTGTCGTACTCGGCATCGTGGGAATCGTCACTGTCCTCACTAGGGATTTCCTGACGACCTCCTTCCAACTGATGACTTATATTCTCGTCTTAGCCCTTATTTCCGCTAAGGTATCAAGAACTGTCTCCGTTGTCGGAAGTTTCCTAGCCGCGATGCTCTTTAACTTCATCACATTCGAACCCTTTGGGGAGTTTGAGATGAACAATGCTGCCACTTGGCTCAACGTAATTGGGCTAATGATAGTCAGTCTCATTATCAGCACACTCAGTTGGCAAGTTCGTACCTCTCTCGCTGAGGTGCAACTCCAAGAAAAACGTAAATCGGCATTTTTTAATCTCACCCGAGACCTGCTTGTAAGCACAGACATGGAAACCGTACTCGGACTAATCGAACGCCATGTAAAAGATGTCATCGGCAGTGAAGTTGCTGTTTTCGTTAAACGTAACGGCGAAGTCGAAACCCTCCGCACCGGCACAGTTAATCTTTCCACTAGCATTGCCGACTTAAAAGCCCGCGATCTTGCATTGGATCAAGGAATTGAGGCTGGGCTCGGAACCCAAGCCCAGCCTCTCGCCCATGGGCTCTATATTCCTATTGCCAGACAAGAAAAAATGTCCGGCTGCATGGCGGTTTATCCCAAATCTGGCAGTGGAGAATTTCCCGCCGAGCAACTAAGAATGCTCGATACCTTTGCTGGACTCTTAGGAATCGCAATTGAACGAATCTGGGCAGAAGAAGTTCAACTCGATGCGGAACGCCAAATCCGCGATGCCAGCCTGCAAAACACACTATTAAGAAGCGTTAGCCACGATCTAAAAACCCCACTCACGAGTATCACCGGGTTTGCAAACCAGCTTTATGAAAGTCCAGATGGTTCGATCGAAGATCGAAAACTGACTTACCAAACAATCCGTGATGAAGCATGGCGCCTGACCAACCTCATCAACAACCTGCTTTCAATGACAAAACTTGAAAGTGGTGTCCTTAAACTAAACACCGAAATGATGTTTGTTGAAGAACTTTTCGGCACCGCGGTTAGCCAGGTTCGCCCAAGGTTGAATTCCCGCAAAATTAAAATCGACCTTCCCGAAGATATTCCCGACGTAATGGTCGATTCAATGCTAATCAACCAAGCACTCATCAACCTCCTCGAAAACGCCATCAAATACACCCCAGATGGAACATTGATAACGATGCGAGCGCGGAAAATATCCACCGGAGTCCAACTATCCATTCTCGATGATGGGCCAGGATTACCAAAAGGCAGCACAGAAAAGATTTTTGAGAAATTTGTCCGATCAGTCGAAGGTCGACAAGTAGAAGGTACCGGGCTCGGATTGGCAATTGTCCGCGCCATAGCTGAACTACATGGTGGCACAGCCACCGCTAGAAATCGCACCGGAAGAGGAGCACGATTTGACCTCAGATTACCGGCAGTAGAAAGGAAACTAGGAGATCAAAACGAACAAAATGAGCATAGCAATTAAAGTCCTTGTCGTTGATGATGAAGCACAAATTCGCAAATTCCTGCGGAGTAGCTTCTCGGGAACAGAATATAAAGTAATCGAAGCCGAGGATGGTCAATCAGCCCTGCGTGCTGCCGCAACAGAATTACCCGACCTCGTCCTTCTTGATCTCGGGCTACCCGACATGGATGGCATTGATGTAGCAAAACAAATCCGTGAATGGAGCCAAGTGCCAATCATTGTTTTAACTGCAAGGGGCCACGAAGACGACAAGGTAGAAGCCCTTGATGCTGGTGCAGACGATTATCTCACCAAACCTTTCAGCGTTAAGGAGTTGGAAGCTCGCATTCGTGTTATGCTCCGACGCAATATCGCGAGCACAACTACTGATCCTATTATTGAATTCGGCGATTGCAAGCTAGATCTCGGGGCTCGACTTGTATACAAAAAAGGTGAAGAACTAAGACTTACCCCAATTGAATACAAACTTCTCGCATTCATGGCCAAAAACGCTGATAAAGTGGTCACCCACAAAATGCTTCTTGCCGATGTGTGGGGCCCAGGTTACGACTTTGAAGTTCAATACTTACGTGTTCATATGAAGAATCTCCGACATAAACTTGAAGATGTCCCCGCCGACCCGCAATTCATATTAACCGAAGCTGGAGTTGGCTATCGATTAGTGACAACTCAAAATTAGAACTATACATGTTCTTTATATGATGGCATCGGATACCGATGCCATCTTTTTGTACAAATACATAGAATGAAAAGTGTTAGAGGCAAAATTATGAAAAAAACACTTGGAATCGCCGCAATCGCAATTATGAGCTTAGGACTCTTCGCATGTAACGACACCGCTGCCGGAATGGCAGAAGACACAAAAGAGAATGCTGAAGTAGTTGAGAAGAAAAGTGAGGAAATGGCCGAAGACGTTGGAGAAGCTGCCGAAAATGCTGTTGCTTCAACTCTTTCAACTCGAATCAAAGCTGCACTCGTAGCCAACCCAATTACAAACGATCCAGCCGTCTCAATCAATGTTAACTCAACTGCCGATGTTGTAACCCTTGAGGGACACGTCGCAACGGAAAAACAAAAGAGTGAAGCTGCTGAAATCGCCAATCAAATTTTGAAAGAAACTGATGCAAAGCAAAAACTCGATAACAAGCTTGAGGTGAAAGCAAGTGGATCCTGACCTACTTAAAGGGAAAAAACTTGCGCTCATCTCGATGAGTAAAGACCATGATCTAGTTAAAGCTGTCTGCGACAACTTGCACCTCATGGGTGCAAGTTTGATCGCGGTCTCCCGCGATGGTCAGTTTCCAACTGGCTGGGATGCAGGTAAAGCGATGCGCTTTGAACTCGCAGACTCCAAAGGATTTAACGGTCTCGTAATCATTACAGACAAAGAAGGATCTGAGAAAGTGATGGAATCAGTCAATTCAGACCATTTCATCTCCTCATTCTTTGAAAAAGGGCTTCCTGTTGCCGCAATTGCCTATGGAACATCCCTCCTTGGGCAACTTGGGTTGCTAGAAAACAAAATAGTGAGCGCAGATCAAGAATTCCACACCCGTCTGCATACGCAGGGTGCTGAGGTTCGTACCTCTGCAATGACAACAGATAAGGGTCTGATAACAGCAATTTCTTCGATGCCACCGAAAGAGTTCACTCTTAAGATTGCCGAATAAGTAAAAGAGGGGCGACACCACGGCTTAAAAACCTAGAGTTACCTCCAGTGATAGTGTGTTGGCTCCCGTATGGGAGCCTTCTCTGTAGCCGAGATCTCAAAATGACAAACACAATTTTGAAGGTA
>JAPUDU010000314.1 GCA_027492935.1 Fimbriimonadaceae bacterium | reverse complement strand
CGTTCACTGTGACCTTCGATCTCAATTCCAAAGAACCCTGTGCATAACAGGCGGGGGCGGGGTTGTCTTTATTCTTTTTCTTTGTATATTGTTGCTCTCCGATTTCCAGTATGTTTGTTCTCCGTTTTCCATTTCCTTCGTTGCGCCTCTGATCGGAGGTTGTGGATAAGACCTTGCCTTTTGAGGGAGCCGAGAGCTTTGGCAATCGCATCGTGGCCCCTACCGGATCGTCGGATCAAAGTCCGGTAGGTCAGCAGTGTTGCTTTGCCGTCCTGCTGCCAGCCGCATGTCTGACGGATCAAGATCAGGAGCACTCTCAGCTCGGTGTCCTTGAGAGTTGGCAGGAGCTTGTCCAGCAGGTGGTTCGGAACCTTCGTCCAGCGACTCGAAGGCTTCGGTAAGTTCGCTTTTAGAACGGGCATAGTAAAACTCCTTTGGGGGTGAATAGTTTTTGCGAATTGACTCAATAATCATGGCCTCGGGTCGTTTAGCTTTACGGTACGGGAGGTACTCCAGTTGGGCTTCGATCTGCTCAAGCGGAAATTTCCAAAGCAGCTCGATCACACCGTCTTTGGAGACGCCCACCAAGTGAAGCCGCTTGGCAAGCTCAATCTTCTTTTGCATGGTCATCGAGCTCCTTCCATTTGAATAAATGTGCGGGCACGGCTACCAATGTCATCGAGGTGAGCAAAGAACTGGTAGTCCACTCCACCCCGTGGCCGAACACCGATCCCAAGCGTTGAAAGACGGGCTGCCAAGCCGTCACCGTCGATCACCGCGAGCCGAGCCGCGTTGTACGACTCCTTGTGCTGCGCGACAGTGTTTGAGAGCGGATAGGGCGAGACGATGATCCCAAGGTCGGCATTTGTCCTCAAAACGGCTCCAGCTAGCTCATCCAGCATCCTGAGCCGGATTGAATCGCTAATTACCTTCACAATCACATTGATCGGCACGGTTCCGAGCGTCGATTCGCAGAGTAGCTCATGTCCGCCGAATCGTGATTTTTGCTTAGTCTCGCGCCGGTCAAGGATTTGCACATCTCCATAGCCTGAACGAGCAAGCATCTTGGACGTGATGAGGAGCAAGCTGTGGAGCGAGCAGGTTTGCAGTACAGAATTTAGTTCCTTCTGGTTCATCGCGAACCTCCTTTCTTACTTGATTGATAGCCGCTGGGATAGCGAGAGGTGACCCACCGACCAGGTTTGATATTGGCAAAGGCCGGTTTGATGTCGCCAAACTCGTCCGTGGCGTTTTCTGGGAGGCACCCCTGACATCCCGTGAGGTCACAGGTGTTCGTTGTAAGGAACCTGCCCAGTTCGGCTACTAAGTCCCGTGGATCGATCCGATATCCGACAGCTGCTTCGAGAGCCGAAGTCACTCGTGCCACCATCGCAAACGAGGGATTCATTTTCCCGTTGATAAGACGGGAGACGGAGGAGGCACTTACTCTCGCGTCTTTAGCAAGGCGAGCCACGCCACAAAAGGCGTACCGGTTTGTATGAGCCATCACATCGGCAATGCGATTGATGGTCGGCCCGAAGGCCTGCTTAGTGGGTGTTTTTGTCATGCATCTATTGGACCACGCCGAACAAAACCCGCACAACCACTTGACCCCGGATGCAATCGTTGCACAACTCGAATAAAACTACTTCAGGTTTATTTTAATATTGGTTGGATTGTATTTCCTGTCGTTGATTTCGAGCTGCACGGATTTATGCCTATCAGTACGTTTATGCAATTGTTGCCTTACGTGAGTGAATTTCGACTCCCAGAGTGAGTTTCTCGATACTTTCAAATATGTGGCTCCCAACACCTACATCCGCTGACGTCAAAACATTCCGGACTATGGTCCAGGAGCGGTTTTCGATAGAGTTAAGTGAGGAAGAGTCGATAGAGCAAGCTACAAGACTATTACAAATCTACTTCTTTAAAAAGTATGGGAATAGCTATTTACGCGAGAAAGTCATCGGAAAGCGAAGATCGTCAGGTTCAAAGCCTCGACGATCAGATCAACGCACTTAAATCCTTCGCCGCACGTGAAGGGATCATGGTCACTGAAGTTATTCAAGAATCTCGGTCAGCTAAAAGCCCATATTCACGGCCCGAATTTGAAGAGCTCATTAGAAAGATAAACAGCGGCGAAATTCAGGGTGTGCTGACTTGGGCGATCAACCGACTTAGTCGCAACCTAATCGATGGAGGAATAGTCGCACACTTACTCCAAACCGGACGACTGCAGTTCATAAAAACGCCAGAACGAACGTACAAACCCGAGGACAACGTACTGATCATGTCGATTGAAAATGGAATGGCGACTAGCTTCGTCCAAGACTTAAGTCGAAATGTTAAGAGAGGATTAATTGGAAAGTGCGAGCGAGGCTGGTATCCAGGAGCTGCGCCGATTGGCTATAAGAACAACTTTGAAACACATGAGATCGAGCCAGACCCTAAAAGGTTTCCTCTTGTACAGCAAGCTTGGAAGCTCCTACTTAGTAACGGAGTGAACATTATGGAAATTCACCGGGAGATGGTAAGGCTCGGACTCACCGGTATTCAGAAAGCAACCCGATCTAAACCGGTCGGTCGGACAACAGTGTATCGGATTTTTGCAAATCGCTTTTACGCGGGAGAATTTGATTTCAATGGGAAACGTTATTCAGGAAAGCACAAAGCCATGATAACCTCAGCTGAGTTTTCACGAGCTCAAGCGATCTTATCCGGCAATCCAGTGACTCGCCCTCAAAAGCATGAGTTCGCTTATGCGGGAACAATGACCTGCGGAATCTGTGGATGTGCAATTGTTGCTGAAAGGAAGATCAAGTTGTATAAAACCACGGGAAGACGAGCAGAATACGTTTATTACCGATGTACGGGGGCGAAAGGATGCACTAAAGTAAGTGCCACAGAGGATGCCTTGTTTGCAGCAGTGGAGACCTACTATGGAAAGTTTGAGGTTGATGATAGCTTTCTGGACTGGTGCGAAGAGTCACTTAAGAGGAGTGCGGCATATGATAATAACGCTAATGCAACTTCCTCGGATCACACTCGAAAGGAACTAAGCAAACTGGAATCAAGGCAAAAAAGTCTCACAAACCTTAGACTTGATGGAGAAGTTGGTCAAGAAGAATTTCAGAATCTACGGACTGAGATCGAATCGCAAATCAAGGAACTTCAGTCTCAACTTGAACTTTCCAAACGTGATTCTGATGCAATTAATGACCTCATCATGACCAAGATCAACGCCGTCGCTCAGCTGAGTCATGCTAGAGAGATGAGCATCAATTGCCTCAAAGGACAATTGAGAGCTCTCGGCTCAAAACACGTTCTCACCCTGGGAAAGCCCAATTTCAGCGTTGATCCTCTCATACAAAACATGCTCACTTTCGAACCTCGCGTTTCTAGCTCTGAGAGGTCGAATAGTGAGCATTGCTTTGCTTCTAATTCAAATTGGCTGGGCATAGTGAACGAAGTTCGAAAACTTGCACGGGAGCAGCTGTTACAGCAGCGCAACTCATCTTGACAGTAGGGAGCCTCGCTCAGACATTGAATGCAAATTCTGTTACATCTGTTACACCCAATGCTACGAAGCGCGAAAGATTGCACACACGCAGCTGTTGCGATAGGCGGGCCCAACTGCCACAGTAACTTGGCAGCAACAGAACCACCAAGTACCGGAGAGCAAGAAATACTCAGCCCAGAAAAGGATACGAATCCGAAAACTCTTCGATGACCCCAGAGAACACCCTCTTGAATTCTGACTGGTGCAAATCAACACTTCGTTTCAAACTACGCGCTCTAAATCCAGAAATCTGTAACAATGAGGGTTCTTCATGAGGCTTGGTCTCAATATCTTGAACTAAGCCCTTTTCCGAGAGAATAGAATTCCCGTTCTCATGTTCAGCTAACTGGAAATTTAGCTCCAAACTATCCTGAGGTGCACTTACTCTCAGAATAGCTAGACCATGTGGACAAAAAACATTATCAGACTTCCAGCCGTATTCCTGTTCAGTCACCTGAATTCGCTCCATGCCTAATGCGAGCTCTAACACGGAATCCCACCCAGATCTGTCGCCCATATTTTGCGCAACGTCACAAAGTCGGAAAATCTTCACACCTCTCTCATTCGCCCTATGAAGCGAGGAGTGGTAACGACCATTTACCCCTAGATTATGGGAGTGCCAGGCATAAGTTCCAGTGTACTCAAGAATTATGTCATTGAGCTCAGCTGTTTCAACTAGAACGCAGAGTTTTCGGATGACTTCATTTCTAGTTCCTTGCTGAACATATTCTCCCGAGGAAGCAAGTTGCTCTGATTTCAAAAGAAGTTGCTTGAAATCTTCGCCTGCAAGATACCTCAGCGGATTCCCCTCCAGTTTCTTATGAGTGGTTAACGCGTGCTTCACTTCTTCAGATGTCGGTAAATCTGAAATGATGCCGCATATATATGTCTCCCAGTCTGCCAGCATATCTGCTACGGTCAAATATCTTCTTTGAAGATTTGGCTCAGTTGCTTTTGCAATTATCTGCTGCACCCCATTAAATTCCTTAAGCAACCCTTCTGAATGTCGTTCTAGATGCTCATCAATAATTTTTGTTCGGTCATTCACAATTGTCCTAATAGCTTTTGGCGGAGCCATCCCTGTCATTATTGAAAAGATCGTACACCCCAATGAAAATATATCTGCTTGAGCTTGCCATGTTGGAGTCGCTAAATTACTAGGGTTTTCAATTCTCCTTAACCGTTCTGGCGCAGTATATGGATGATCCGACGACTTGTCATGAAGTGTCTGTGCGTAGAAAGAATCTAATACAAATGCCTGTCCAAAATCGACTAGATAGAGCTTAAACGAAACAATTTCTTCGTTTGGAGTGCGAACACACATGATATTCCCAGGGTGGATATCGCCATGCAAAACTCCTAATGCATGTAGGTGCCGCAAAGTTTGTATCAGCTCACGAATAGCGTTTGGGAAATTTGCAATTGAAAGTAACTCAGATTTAAGGAATTCAATTTCAGACTCGGAGCCCGTCGTTAAATCGAATCCATTGAGTTTTTCATAAACGATAAAAGGCGCGATTACTTCACTATCTTGGAATTCAACGATACATGCACCAACATCGTGCACCAAAGGAATCGACAAATTCTGATTCTTAGATTTTGCTCCCCTCAAAATCTCATACTCTGCTGAGTAGGACGGTGTGAACTGTGATCTCGAGAGGTGTCTATG
>JAPUDU010000313.1 GCA_027492935.1 Fimbriimonadaceae bacterium | reverse complement strand
CCCCGAAACGCCCTTCCAAATCTGCGAAGTGGGTGCACCCTACTCACGTAAAGAAGAGCTCCTGTCTTTCCTCGATTCTTGTAGCCGAGGCACATACCCCCAACTCACCAAAGTCAATCTCTTCGCTCGCAATATCAACAAACGAGCTGATCCCAATGCCGAGTTCGGCTACCTAGACCCCGAAGTCCGCGAACAAAAAACTGACGCCGCCAAAGCTACGGGCAAACCTCAAACCATGGATAGCTTTATCAAGCCAATCCTAGAAGCCAGTCGCTAAATATTTGTAACTAACATTACTTGGTCAACCACGGCAACATACCAAACACCCTTATCACCCTTTGGTGTTTCGTGCCAGTCATACAAATATCCATCTACCAAATTCAGATTAGAAATCTTCCCGCTCAACATAGCCCGTGGAACCATGATTTCCGCTAAAACGGGATAACAGTCGCTCGGTAGTGGCGGTCGCATGACACGATAATCATCGGTTACATCAACCACGACCACGCGCGCTAAGTTATATTCCCACAGGTTGCCGTCGATCACCGCCATAAGCTAACGGTCCAGACGCAGGAAATCGTTGCAACGGCGCAAGAAGTTTTGCACCAATCATTCCTAAATTGAAAATTTGACTAGACCAAGCAGTCTAGTGACCCTCTTCAGCCTTCATCTTTGACTCATTTATCTTCTCTTTCACAACATCGCCTGGTCCTTTTGGACGAACGAACACACCCTGAACACCGGGGTCGTTCACATCAGTCGGCAACTTCATTGTTGAAGATTTCATGTATTTGTATGGCAATAGCACCGTCACCCGGCGGTTGCTAAAGTGATAAGGGTCGCTTGGCTTTCGCAAGTCTGTATCTGCTTTCCCTTCTGCGCCCAAAATCTGATTCCGGTTAACACCGTGCGTCATCATCAAGCGCCGCACTTCATTCGCCCGTTCACTACTCAAATCAAAGTTATCATAACCGTTGCCCGGATAAGGCCGTGCATCGGTATGTCCTTCAATCTTCAAAAGTCGCTTAGTCGACCCCAATATTGGAGCTAACTTCTCAAAAACCGCCCGGGCTTGCTCACGAACACTAGAACTACCCACCGTAAAGAACACTTCGCCGTTAGCTTCGTTTTCGATCAACTCAAGCACTAACCCCTCAGAAGTTTGAGAAACATTCAAATCCCCATTGTCGGCAAGTTTCTTCAACGCCGGATCTTCCGCCACCGCCTCTTCAAGCTGTCGCTCAACCTGATCCATCTGCGCCTTCTCGCGCATCACACCGTCGTCACCGCTCGAATCCGATTTCTGCATCGACTTCGGCTCACCCATCGGACCAACCGAAACATCATAAGTAGGAATCTTCTTAGTAAAGCCCGTCGGATCCTTAAAGTAAGCCGCAATCGCTTCTTTCTCGGGCTGAGACATCCCCATAATCCACAAAACCATAAAGAACGCCATCATAGCCGTAACAAAGTCGGCATACGCAACCTTCCAGGCCCCGCCATGGTGACCATGACCGCCCTTCTTTATTTTTTTAATGATTATCGGGGTGCCTTCTTGCATCACCGTCTCCTGTTAGGCCGCTTTCACCGCTTCTTCAAGCTCAGTAAATCCTGGGCGCATGCTCGGCTCAATCTGACGCCGCGCAAATTCCACACAAGTGATTGGCGATTCGCCTCGGGCAAAACTGAATAAAGCATGTCGAATGCAATTCATATACATTCCTTCCGCCGCAACCTTGTTTCCAATCGATTTGCTCAAAGGCGCACAAACGACGTATCCAATAAAAATTCCAATGAATGTTCCAACCAGAGCCGCAGCAACGGAGGCACCAATAACTTCTGGGCCTTCGTTAATTTTGCCCATCGTAATAACAATCCCTAAAACACAAGCAACAATACCAACCGCCGGCATCCCATCACCAACTGTCTGTAGCGCTTCAACCGGGCGATGCTCCTCTTCATGAGCAATCTCCAAATCCATTTCCATCATCTCACTCAAGTCATGAGGGCCCACCGCGCCCGTCAAAATCACTTTCAACGTATCGCAGAAAAAATGCTCGGCGTGATGATTGTTCAAAAAGCTCGGATACTTACTAATAATCGCGCTCTCTTTCGGGTTTTCCACATGTTGTTCCAATCCCAAAAGCCCTTCCTTTCGCGCAACATTAAACAACTCATACATCATCTTCAAAAGCTCGACATAATGTTCTTTAGAAGGTGGTGGCTTTAACAGACCAATAACCGCCTTAATCGTGGCTTGAAACGTTTTCATCCCAAAGGAACCTAAAAATATCCCGATAGCGGCACCAAAAATAATGATGAATTCCGTAGGTTGGATGAGGACGCCAATATTACCGTGGTGCATCACATACCCGAGCAAGGTACAGACAATCCCAACGATGATTCCAATGAATGCGAACATATGTTTCTGGCCTGAAAGTGTGCAGACCCCAGCAACATTGCTGGAATCTACAGTTCGATTCTCGGCACCCCTAGTGCAAAACCTTAGCTCTCTTTGTCAAGTTTTGAACGTATGGAAGGACAAGGCATGAGCGCCACCATCCCCACAGACCAGTCGTCGCGTGAAATTCGCCTCCTCGATAACCACACAATCAACCAAATCGCCGCCGGAGAAGTCGTTGAAAGACCCGCCTCGGCCGTCAAAGAATTGGTCGAAAACTCTCTCGACGCCCAAGCCACCCAAATCACAATCCGCCTTGAAGATGCCGGCCGCACCCTCATTGAAGTTGCCGATAACGGTCACGGTATGATCGAAGCCGCCGCCCAACTCGCTCTTCTCCGTCACGCTACTTCCAAAATTGTTACCGCCGAAGACCTCAACCAAATCATTAGCTACGGTTTCCGAGGCGAGGCGTTGCCCAGCATCGCGAGTGTTAGCACCCTCACCCTCTCCACCTCTGCTAATGACTGGGGTACCCGTGCCCGAATAGTTGTCGAACAAGGCACCCTTGCCCCTGCCAGCCACGAGCCTGGCCCCCAGGGCACCACAATCCGAGTCGATTCCCTCTTCGGTGCCGTCCCTGCCCGACTCAAATTTCTAAAAACCGACGCTACTGAACTCAATCAGTGCGTCGAAGTCATCAACAAATTTGCCGTTCTTCGCCCTGATGTTGCATTCCGCCTTGACCACCACGGAAGCACTCTTCTCCGTACCTCGGGCTCCGGAGATCCCCTTACCGCCCTCGCTGAAGTCTGGTCACCCGAGCTTGCACGAGCCCTTGTCCCACTTTCCACAAGTAACGGCTATGCGACCGTCTCCGGTTTTGTGAGTCCGCCACATCTCACCAAGCCCACCCGTGCTATGCAGTGGCTATTCGTCAACGGACGTCCAGTCAAATCCCGCACCTTAATGGCCGCCATTGACCAAGCCTATCGTAGTCTTACCCCCGACCGCCGCTACCCCATCGTTGTTCTCAGCATCGATCTCAACCCCGCTGAACTCGATGTCAATGTCTCTCCCACCAAATCCGAGGTCAAGTTCCACCGCGAAGGAGGCGTGTTCGATGCCGTCCGTCGTGGTATCAAAGATGCTTTGCTCAGTCACGGCATGGTGCCCTCAATGGCCGATCTGCACGCCGTCAACGAAGCCCTCGCCGAGCACCAACAGTCCTCTATCCCGTTTCCTTTATCCAGCTTCGCAATCGCCGCCCAAGCCCCAATCGGTTTCAACCCCCAGCCCCATTCCATTCAAGAATCCGGTGAACCTCAGCGTTCCAATTCCAGCCTACCGAGCCTCCTCGATGGCCTCCGCATCCTTGGCCAAGTCGATAGCACTTTCATCATCGCCGAAAATCGTGACAGTCTCCTTGTCATTGACCAACATGTTGCCCACGAGCGCATTCTGTACGAAATGCTCTGCAACACCCGTGGTGCTGCCCCCATCGAACGCCAACGCCTCCTCGAACCCGCTACGCTCACCGTAGAACGCCGGGTCGCATCCCTGATCGCCGAACATCAAGATGAATTTGCGGCTATGGGTTTCGAGATTGAACCGTTCGGCCCTGATTCCATCCTCGTCCGCACCGTCCCCGCTCTCGGGCGTGGCAAAGCCGCTCTCGAAGTCCTGCGTGACATGCTCGACGAAATCTCCGAAGGCTCCACCCAGCCCAACTGGACACCTACACGCGACGACGTCTACATCATGTGCTCCTGTAAAATGGCGATCAAAGCCGGGGATCCCCTCGGTCACGCAGAAATGCAAAAACTGATCGAAGATCTCGCGCTCACAGAAAACCCCTATCTCTGCCCCCATGGCCGCCCCATCACAATCACCTGGCCAAAAGGCGACCTGCGCCGGAGATTCAAACGATGATCATTCTCGGTATCGATCCCGGCATCGGACGGGTTGGCTACGGCATCGTCCGCAAACAAGGCTCACAACTCATACCAATCACATACGGCCTAATAGAAACTCCGCAAATCACTGTCCCCGAACGCCTCAAGCTCATTCACACCCAAGTCACCGACCTGATCGCTACCCATAACCCCGATTGCCTGGCGACTGAACGCATCCTTTTCACCAAAAACCAAACCACCGCGATGGATGTTGCTAAGGCCGTAGGGTGCATTCTCCTCGCCGCTGCCGAAGCAAATCTTGCCCACATCGAATATTCACCCCCCGAGGTTAAACAATCAGTCACCGGCACGGGCAATGCCGATAAAAAGCAAGTGCAATTCATGGTCACACGGTTGCTCGGGCTTAAAGAAACCCCAAAACCCGACGACATTGCCGATGCCCTCGCGATCGCAATCACTCACGCGATGCGTGTCTTGCCCGCTCAGGCTAAAGCAACCGCACTATCAACCGGTGCGCCGAAGCCGTAATCGCGCTCAAAGCGATAGCCACTCAAGGATTCCCGCACGCCACTAAAACCAAACAGATCCGGTTGCGCAACGGACAGTGGCAAGCGCAATCGATAGTCCAACTCTGATCGCCACTCGCGGCCCAAACTTAATCGATCGCCCCCCAAAGCAACTAAGCCGTCAGTGGCTTCATCGTGCCAATCCGCCACAATCACCCGGCCCAACTGACGCCGCAATGCATCGGTTGCGCCGCCCCACGTACCCCCAACTTTAAACCGTGAGTGCACAATCACCGAACACCGTGACCAAGCATAAATTAAGCGGTTCCGGATCATTGCCTGTGACCCGGTAAACGGGGCCTGAGGATCAAACGGTGAGATCAAACACCCTTCTCTCCAACCACCATCAACCCCAAAGCCTCCAACCCTAACAGAGCCAGAACCTGGTCGACCATAACCATGAGAATTCAAACCGCACGGCAAAATCTGAACAATCCCCGCTGCCTCACTCTGCGATCTTGCCCCAATCACACCGAGTTGATCTGCCCCCCACGCTCCCCCTGAGACAACACCCCGTCCCGAGGCAACGAGATGTCCTCCTACTTGATGAGCAAATTTCTTAGCTGGCTCGGGTAAATCACGCGATCCAACCACCCCTACCAAAGGAGCCGAAGGAACCTCTCCTTCACACCAAACCACTGGTGGAGCCCCCGAGCCCAGCGCATCAAGCCACCCCGCCGGATACCGCGAGTCAAATACCGTCAAAACCTGGCCCCGATTAACAAAATCCTCGGCCAAGCATAGTCGCCCAGGCTCATTCAAGAGCGAAGCTTCTTCCCAAAGGCCCGATGAACGCAGCGCCCCCAGGGCACCCTCTAATCCACTCGCTAACAAACTGTCCGCCACGAGTGGCCATCGACGAACAGGCGCAGAACGCCACTCTTCAAATGCAAGATAAAGGCCAGTAAATATACAAGCCCCAACATGCCAATCTCCCCTTAGCATTCCTCGACTTTACCCTGTATACTCCCATTCGCCTCTCATGGAAAAACATCTCAGTCACACCAAGCGACGTATCCGACAATTCATCGATTTCCAACTGAAAGAGGCTCTCATCGTCCAGCCGTCGCTTCTAGACTGCAAACTCTGTATCGGGGCTTTTCCGGATGAAAAAGCCGCTCGAAAATCTAGTGATTGGCAAAAAGTCGAACTAGGCCAAACCTGGGGCCCCGCCTACCAAGAAGGTTGGTACCACGTCACCGGCAAGATCCCAACCCCGCCCGAAGGATTTGCTCCCATCCTTACCTACGGACTTAACCCCCAATTCGCCTGGGAGTACTCACCGAACGTCGAAGGCACCCTCTGGCAAAACAACACCCAAGTCGGTGGTCTCGATTTCGCCCACGAATTTTTCCGCCTCGAAGCTACCGCTACAAAAATCGACTTCCTCGTGCAAACTTTTGCCCATAACAAAGAAACCACTGTATTCCGACCCGAAAAACCCCGCACCCCTCAACCCGAAACGTACAACGGATTTAAAGTCGCATTCCTTGACGAAGAGCGACTCCCACTCTTCTATGATGCCGAATTCGCCTATGACCTAATGGAGTCGTTCCCCGAAGATGATCCTGGTTACGCCGCCATCCTCCGCGCTCTGAACGATGTCTGCAACACTTTCCAAGAAAACAATCGCAAATCTTGGCGTGAGTGCCGGCGAATCATTAAGAACGTTCTCGGTGGCATCACCTGCGAAACCGCCCACACCGTCCATGCAATGGGCCACGCCCATCTCGACACTGCTTGGCTCTGGCCCCTTTCCGTGACCCACCTCAAAATGGCTCACACCACCAGTATTCAACTCGGCCTCGCCGAGCGTTACCCAGGCCACCTCTATGTTCACTCCCAAGCCAGCCAGTACGAATGGCTTGAACTCGAACACCCCAAGCTCTTCGACCGCGTCAAGTCCGCCATCAAAGCCAACAATTGGGAGGCCGTCGGTTCGATGTGGGTAGAGGCCGATTGCAACCTCACCGGCGGCGAAAGTCTTGTGCGTCAGTTCCTTTACGGTCGTAATTATTTCAAAGATAAATTCGGCGTCAATTGTGTGGATATGTTCCTGCCCGACGTTTTCGGCTATTCCGCTGCGTTGCCCCAGATCCTGAAAAAGTTCAACATTGAAGCCTTCCTCACTCAAAAAATGAGCTGGAACGCCACCAATAAAATCCCCCACAACACGTTCTACTGGCAAGGCATTGACGGGAGCAAAATTTTCACTCACTTCCCCCCCGCCGATACCTACGTCGCCGACTGCACCCCGAAACAGATCGCCCAATCAGTCAAAAACCACCGCGATCACGGTCGTTCCGACCACAGCCTCTACCTCTTCGGTTTTGGCGATGGCGGCGGCGGCCCAACTGAATGGCATATCGAACGACTCAACCGAGCCCGACTCGCCCCCGGCCTTCCCATGATTGAGTCAAAATCAAGCGCACGAAATTTCTACAAAACCGCAATCGAAGAATCGCGCGACCTGCTCACTTGGACAGGAGAACTGTATCTCGAATTCCACCGAGGAACTTACACCAGCCAAGCCGCCTGCAAAACCAATAACCGTAAGTGCGAATTCCTACTCCGTGACGCCGAGCTTCTTTGCGCCTACGATCCAACTTATCCTAAGTCGTACCCCCAAGCCGAACTGGAAAAAGCCTGGAAGATCGTCCTCCTCAACCAGTTCCACGACATCATTCCCGGATCATCCGTTAAAGAGGTCTACGACGAAGCCGCAAGGGACTATGCCGAAGCAATTAGCATTATTACAAAAGCTATAGACCAAGCAATCCAGAATTCTTCTGCCGACCTCAAAACGGAATCTTACGAAAATCCAACCGCCATATTCCACCTGGCTAACGTAGAGTCGCAAGGGGAAACCGAATCCTTAGTCGGCAAGGAAATTCAGTCCATTATTACCGGAGAAGAATCCCATCCCGTCCAAGAAATTGAACTCTGGGACAAGAAAAAACTAATCTTCGCCACGCCAGTTTCCGCGCGCAATCGCATCACGGCCGCCGATTTTTCGACTAAAGAGTCTAATAATCTCCGACGACTCAAAGTCAGCAATCGCAAGCTCGAAAATGAAGAGTGGGTCGTCCGATTCGATCAAAACGGAAACATAACCAGCATTACGAGTCAAGATGATGAGCCTCTGGAATTTATCATTCCCGGCAAACTCGCCAACCTTTTCCAACTCCTCGACGACCGACCACCTTTCTGGGATGCCTGGGATACCGAACTCTTCGCCCAAGAAACTGCAGTTGATCTCGTCAAAAGCACATCATTTGAAATCGTCGAGCGAGGCCCTGTCCGAGTGGCCGTCGAAATCACCAAACATTTCGGCAAGTCCACCATCAAGCAACGAATCAGCCTCGGCCCAACTCCCGGAATCCGATTCGATACTTGGGTGGATTGGCAAGAAGACCATAAATTCCTCAAAGTGCTCTTCCCCGTCAATGTCAACACCACAAAGTCAACCTGCGAAATCCAATTTGGCAACGTTGAGCGACCCACTCACCGTAACACATCGTGGGATTTGGCCAAGTTCGAAGTCTGTGCCCAAAAATGGGTTGACCTCAGCGAAGGCGGACACGGAGCCGCAATTATCAATACCGGCAAATACGGTCACGATATCCACAACTCCAATTTACGCCTATCTCTTCTGCGCTCCCCCAAAGCCCCTGATCCAACCTGCGACCGAGGCATTCATGAGTTCACCTATGTATTCCTCCCTCACTTCGACCAAGTCCCTCAAAGCGACGTTGTCGAAGCCGCATACGCCATTAATGCCCAATGCCACGTCCTTCCGCTCCCCAAGCAAAAAGGTACAGAAGCAAATCCCAATCCAATCATTCAATTGAGCTCAAGGAACCTCGTAATCGAAGCCGTCAAAAAAGCGGAAAAATCGAGCCACAGAATCGCACGCATTTATGAAGCCCACAACACCCGTGGTCATGCCAGTCTCCACACTGCGCTGCCCATCAAGCGAGCTTGGCTATGCGATCTTGAAGAAACACCGCTCCAAGAACTCGAAGTCACCGATGGGGTTGTTAACTTCGGATACCTTCCATTCGAAATTCTTACCATTGCACTTGAGCATTAGCCCTGTCTAGCCAGCAATTCAACCGGAACCAGAAATACAATTGATGAGTAGAGAAAAGAGATGAGCGAGAACATGGAAAAATTTCGACATCTGGACGGAAATCCAGCGGTCGTAGAATCAGAATTTATCAAAATAACCTTTCAACATGGCGATCCCGCCGTCGAAGGCATTAATGGTTGCCGAATTGAAGATTTAATCGACACCGTTGTCGAAAAACTTCTCGATTTCCAAGGCCGCGATCTTTCATGTGAAGAAAACGCAACTGCCCTGTACCATCTGGATCTGGCTCGCGAAGCACTCCTGCTCCGCAGGCGCCGCCGAGAGAATCAAGGCCTAATTGGTCAGCGAAGCAAGCACAAAACCGATTAGGTTTTACTAGCCCAAGAACTTGTAGCCAACGCCTCGAACCGTCATCAAACGCTCGGGGCTACTCGGCTCTACTTCAACGCGCTCTCTCAACCAGCGCACATGAACGTCAACCGTCCGCGCACTCACATAAGCGTCCTGACCCCAAACGCGATCAAGCAAAATCTCACGGCTAAACACCTGCCCCTTGTTCCGAACCAAGAAGTAAAGCAAAGCAAACTCCTTCGGTGAAAGTGACATAAGCTCATCATCACGCCAGGCCTGGTGAGTTTTCGGATCGATGCGCAAGTTTCCCGATTCCAAAGCCTCGTTCGGAGTGTCCCCACTCGAACGCCGTAAAACCGATTTCACTCGGGCTGCAACTTCAGCAAGACTAAACGGCTTAACAATGTAGTCATCCGCAATTTCAAGTCCTTTTACTCGGTCGTCCTCGCTCGCTTTGGCCGTCAAAAAGATGATCGGAACAGTACTGTCCTTGCGGATCGCACGGGCCAAATCCACTCCACTGCGCTGCGGAAGCATAATGTCAAGCAAAAGGAGATCCGGCTTTACCAAGCGATAAAGACGCATCCCCTCTTCGGCTGTACCAGCTGTAAAAACCGTGTACCCCTCCTTGCGGAGTTTATTTTCGACTGTCTCAACAATCGTTTCTTCGTCGTCTACTACGATAAGTTTCATGATGTGGCGATGATCTCGACGTTGGCTCGGGGCACACAGACCACTTCGCCACCGTCAAGCTTCGCCTCCAAAACCCGCACTTCAGCCCCAGATTCAACAACCTGGAGTTGAGCTGGCAGGCCCGTAACCGTAGCTAATTGACCAAAGTAAGGTTCGCGGATCACCCGGATCGGAGTGCCAACTTTTAATTCGTTGCCACTATGAACCGGAGCCACGTCCCCGACCGTATCACTCGGTGAAATCACTTCCGGACGAATAACGCCCGCGCGGATCTGTGTTGCCCCATTCAAACTTGCTGAGTGCCCTTCCAGACCCTGCAACAACTTGAATGTCCTCCCCGCCATGCTTAACTTTCCAAAACCTTCAGTAACGACCAAAGTCGTCGCTACATCTTCTTGCCCGGTAATGGCAACCCCAATGTCATAACCAAGTAATTCAATCAAATCAACATCTTTTACGGCACCAACAACAACCCCGAAGACCCCAATTTCATTCACTTTCTTCAAAGCTTCTGCCGTGATCCCGGCCCCACCGACCAAAATCTTTCCTGCATCGGTTTCCTGTATGTGTTGCGCATCAAGCACCTCACTGGCATCCGCAACCGCTATCCGGATCACTCCGTTGCGCTCGCCGCCGATACCAAAAATGCCCTGAACCATCGCCCCGCGAGTCTGGATAATTGCCCCTTCTTCCGGAAGAACTTCAAGAACCTTTCCTTTAACGTAGGCAATCATATCGACTGGAATCGCGGCTTCACGGATCAAAACGTTTCCGGTAATTTCCGAAATCGATTCAACTTCACCCGTAAATTCACTAATCACGGTCTGCTTAAAATATTTACCAAAGAGACCCTTTGTCTCCCCGATAATATCTCCCGCATTGACATGCTCACCAACTTGGAAACGACATTCCTGAGTTGATTCCTTGGCATCAATTCCCATCTTTTCTGACAAACGAATCGTTTGGAGGGGGCCAGGGAGCAATGCCCGAGCAACAATTGTGTCGTGTTCCACCGGGTCGCCGACCTTCACAAGAACCTCGCCCTTGATCGGAAGACGACGAAGTCGATCAACTACCGTATCGGCACTAACCGTCAAACCAGGTGTATACGCACTGCCCATTTCTTTTCTAAACCTTCTCTGAGACGCGCAAAGTGCCCGTCAATCAGAAAGTTTAGCATGGCTGGAGAACGAGTTTTCAATTTACAAGCAACCCCGAGGGGTTTTAACAATTCTGTGGGTGCCTGATTAATGAATTGTTAAGGACCCTGAACCTAGTAATTCATCCCGCTCAAGGGTAAAACCGACCCGTGAAAGCGATTGCAAAGACGCAGCCTGCAGTCGGACTCGAAATCATCGAAGTCCCTGAGCCAACTATCCGACCCGGAACCGTTAAAATCCGAGTCGAAAGGGCCAGCCTCTGCGGTACAGATCTCCATATCTATGACTGGGACGACTGGTCTAGTAATCGCGTTAAACCCACCCGCATCATTGGTCACGAATTCTGCGGCACCATTATCGAAGTTGCCGATGATGTCCAAGACCGCCAAGTCGGCGACTTTGTCGCATCTGAATCCCACGTTGTCGATCCCACTTCCCCCGATTATCTCGCCGGATTAGGCCACATCGACCGCACCACCCAACTCCTCGGTGTCGATATCGATGGCGGATTTGCCCCCTATGCCGTCATCCCCGCGATGAACGCCCGTCCCGTGCCCAACAGTGTCCCAAAAGATGTCGCCAGCATGTTAGACGCCCTCGGCAACGCTGTACACACCGTCATGGATGGCCCTGTAGAAGGCAAAAACATTCTCATCACCGGACTCGGCCCCATCGGTCTCTTCGCTGTAGCCATCTGCAAGTGCCTCGGCGCCAAAAACGTCTTCGCCACCGAAATCTCACCCTACCGCACCCAACTCGGCATCAACGCGGGGGCCGATCTCATCTTCAACCCCCTCAAAGATGACATCAAAGCCCTCTTCGCCGAACACGCCCCCGAAGGTTTTGATGGCGTTCTCGAGATGTCCGGACACCCCAGCTCACTCGAGCTCGCGATCGAACACTGCAACCCCGGCGGACGCATCTCCCTCCTCGGCCTGTACGCCCAAAATCACCAAACTATCGATATCAACAAAGCCATCTTCAAAGGCCTCTCAATCCACGGCATCATCGGTCGCAAACTCTGGGAAACCTGGGATCAAATGATCTGGCTTCTCGACCAAAAAGGCCTCGACGTTTCCGCCGTAGTCACCCACCAAATGCACTTCACCGACTTCGAAAACGCCATCCAAGCCATGAAAAAAGGCGAAGCCGGCAAAGTCGTACTAAATTTTGATTAGCACGGACACAATTCATCACCTTAAGTGATCAATTTAAGTGATCAATTAGAGCAACGAATCTAATGGATCACTTTCACACCCAATCGCTTCGCCGCGTACTAATCCCGTAAACTCCCACAATGACCAGCGAAGCCATCGCGTTCCTCCTCACCGAAATCCTCTACGGAACCACCACCAGCAACGAAGGAACCACATTCCTCGAAGGCGATCAAGCCCTCATTGCCACCCTCCAATCCCTCACCCCCGAACAAGCTTCCCAACAACCCCAAAACCTCGATTCCATCGCCGCCAACCTCATCCACCTCAACGCCTATCTCGGTTACACCATCGCAACATTCAAACAACAAGAACCCGCCTACGATTGGCCCGGCACTTGGGCAAAACAAATAATCTCCGAAGACGAATACAATGCCGAAATTCAAAAACTCCAAACCCAAGCCGAGCAGTTCACAAACCTCCTCAACCACGTTCCTCTCGAACAAAAATGGCCTCTCGTCGAAACCATCGCCAATCTCTGCCACCTCTCATATCATCTCGGCGCAATCCGACAACTTGCGCGTATAGTTAAGCATGACTAAAGAAGCAATCAAATTCATGATCACCGAAGTGCTCGAAGGATGCGCGCCCGGTGAATCCGGTACTTACTTTGTTCAAGGCGGCGAAGCCCTCCGGTCAACCCTCAAAAATCTCACCGCTGAAGAAGCATCCTGTCAAATTGCTCCCAACGTCAACTCCATCGCTGCCCATCTCATCCACACCAACTACTATCTCTGGTTCAGCCTCGAATACATGCATGGCCGCACGCCAACCGCCGATTGGGCTCAAAGTTGGGCGAAACAAACCGTTACAGAAGAGGAGTTTCAAGAAGAACAAGCCAAGCTCATTTCCCAAGTCGAACTATTCTGCATGCTCCTGGATGACAAAGATTTGGGAGAGCAAGAAAATATATTCGGAGCGATAGCCAATGTTGGTCACATTGCTTACCACCTCGGCGCGATTCGCCAACTCTTTCTCCTCGTCAAGCCACAAAACTCGTAAAACAAAGCCGAGCGCTCCCCTCCCGCTCGGCTCTTTCACTCACTGTTACGGGGCCAAAAAGGTCGTACTTGAATTCACCGGGCTGAACAAACTCTTCGTAATCCTGAGCTTCACCCGATCAGTGAAGGCGTGTAACGAATTCTGTGCATCAGCCAATGTCGCACCTGAGTTCCCGCCATAAGACGCCCGCTTAATAACAACAACCAACCGATCTCCACAATCGTAAACCAAAGGATAACCTTGATAAAGACTCGGGAAATTGTATGTGCCGCTGTCAAGGCTCGTGACAATATACGAACTCGGTATCAAATAGTTCTGACTTAAAGTGGTCGTGAGCGGCAGCGGAGCCGATGCAACGGGGAAACCAACGGCGTATTTGAACTTATCCGCACCATCGACGATCAACGTCACTCCTATAACGCCCCTCGCTAATGCATGTTTTGGAATATCGATATGCGAAATCAACATCTGATACTGGCCGTTCGGAATCGACTCCTCAGCAAATGTAAATTCTCCAGTCGGTAACATCGCCCGATTACTCATAAATGAACTGTTATCAACAACCACTTCCGTAACCCCACTCACATAATCAAGCCGAATCTCACTGTCCGTCCAAAGCTTGATCGGCAAATTCACCGCCGTAGAATCTGGATTCCCAATCACAACGCCCGGAGTTGATCCAAATCTCCCAAATAGCGTAATCGTTGCCTGATCCGAATCGTAAGTCACAGTACGAATCGAAGGCCGAATCATCGCCGGCGAATCACTCGCCGAAAACATCCTCAACTTCGCCCCGAACTTGTCTGTATCAAACTCATAATTCAGCCCCGGCCGTTTCGTCGTCTGCATCGCCGTATAAGTCTCAGAAATCAAATTGGGCCAACTCGGATCGGTCGATCCATGAGCACTGGGAATTAACTCACGGAGCCCAATCAATTTGTCAAAGAAAAACAACCCTGAAGCATAAGCATCGTCGTCCTCAACACGCCGACTCCATCCCAAAACCGTTCCTGCCCCATTTGCAATCAACGCATCTGCCATTAAGCTAGTCTTTCCGTTGTAACAAGTGTTAATAAAAACAAGACTCTTACTTCCTAACTTCACGTGATCCTTTACGTACAAATGCGACATCAAAACAAGTGCTTTCCCATTTCTAGGTTCAAAACCAATGATTAATCGCTTAGTCTGAAAGTCTTCGAGGCGAGCTTCCTTCAATTCTTCAGTTGGTTCTGTCGAAGTCGCTAAATAAAGCCATAGCTTCCGACCCGGATTCAAAGGCGTCGTTGGGAAAAGCTCCACGCCATGACCATCAATATAAAGCAGTCCGACATCCTGTAACTTCTCAAAATCATCCAAAGAGCCATCTAAATACTGCGCGCCCTCAGTAACAGGTGTATAACCAGGCTCTTCCAAGAAAGGACGTACTGAGCCCGTAGCATTGAGATAACTCGAATCAACAAACGTATACAGTAATGCCGACTTGCTCGCTCCCGGAAATCCACTCGCTGCCCGCCCCGACAAATTCTCAAAACGCGAATCAGGTGGCGCGGAGCCTGCCGCATTGCGGTCAAACGGAATAACAAACTGAACGCCATCAGATAATGTCATCCAAATCAACTGGCCTTCTATTTTCTCAAATCCAACTTCACTGAATTTTCCTGTTGCCCTCATCGCCGCAACAAAACCATCTACTTTGTCAGCGAAATTCTCAACTGTAATGCCAGACGTCGACAACTCATCACGAACCGTCTGCATTGCTGCTTCTTGAACGGAATAAGGAAGAGAGGGAGGCAGTTGCAAATCTCCACCCGAACCGCCGCCACACCCCCACACACCAAATGAAATGAGTACAAAACTCAATATCAAAAAAAGTCTTGCTTTGCGATCAATCATGCCTCGACACTACTGGTACGCCGTGAAAATTCCGTGAAATAGCTCGCAAACACTGGATCAGTTGATACTGATGCTATTCATTCATGAAATTCACTTAATCGACCAGCTTAAAAGCATCTCGTTGAAATGTTGTAATGCCATCTCCTGCCTCAAGACCAATTCCCAACCCTTCCGGACCCCAGCGGTACACTCCGACCCATGCAAATCGCTGTTCTGCCGTTTAACGCTGGGCCAGATACCCGACACGAACTCGCCCGACAATTTTCCAATTTTATTGTCGAAATCGCCGCCCAACATACAGAGGCCGAAATCAATGCTGCCAATTACATGGCGCAGGTCAACGAGAACGGTGTCCCCAAAGTCGCTTTAATCAACCCCGCCGAAACCCTGAACGAAGCCGAAATGATCGCGCAGTTCAAAGGTCAAGCTGAAATCGACACACTCATCGAAGGTCTTTTCACCGAAAAATCCGGCGGCGGAACCATCATCATCCGTTCCTGGCGAGAAAATGCCGACGCTCCATACCAAACCGAAGAATTCACATTTCTCCCTGGCGGAGTCTTTGAAGCCCTCCGAGGTGCAATCCAATTCCTCATCAAAGCTGCAAACGGCAAAGAAGCCGAACTTCCCAGCGACGAAGAGTTATTCGGCACCAATAATTCAGAAGCGTTCATGAAGTTCGTTCAAGGTTACGACGCCGTTCGCTACATTGAACAATCACAAGGCAACACCGTAAGCACGTGGGATGTTCGCCCCTACTTCGATTACCTTCTCCAAGCCGTCGAAGCAGATCGAGACTGGGAAGCACCATTTATGGTTCTTCTTCAACTTAGCCGAAACTGCCTCCAAATGCGCATCGGTGATGCTCAACTCGTTGAAAGCACTCTCAAGAAGCTGGTCGAGCTTGAACCCGAAGACTCACGCGGTTGGTTCACTTTGGCCGAATTCTATGAAACCATTGGCAATCTTCAAGGCGCATCCGATAACTACGAAAAAGCCAGCCAACTCGATCCAGAAGAGCCCGCAATCATCCACCGCTTAGCGCGAATGCAACTCTTCCTCGGTATGCCCGTTAACGCCGAGCGCAACCTCCGAAAAGCAATTGATATGGAAGATGGCGAAAAGCCATCACTTGATCTTCTCAGCGATGTTCTCGCCCAAACCGGACGCGTCCACGAAGTTCCTGAACTCTGGAACGACATCATCCGCCAAGATCCTCAGAACGCAAAAGCCCGCGCGCGCTATGCAATGAGCTTGATGGCAAACAACCGCCGCGACGAAGCTATCAAAGCATTCGATACTGCACTCGAAACGCTCGAAGATAACACTTATGTCAAGCGTTACTATGCACCGGTACTCGCCGAAGACCCTGAAGAAATTGATCGCGCAATGGACTTCTACGAAGACTGCATCGATGTCGCTCCGACAGATCATGCTCTCCTCTGGGAATATGCTCAAACTCTAGCGAAAGCTAACCGCGAATTTGAAGTCCCCGAAACCCTCAGAACAATTCTGAGTAGCAACCCTGATCCAAACCTTGCCGCCAATGCAATGTCATGGATGCTTGAAATTGAACAGCCTAAACGCGTTGAAGTCGTCAAGGAAGCATCACAAAAAGCCGAAGCGGGTGATTTTGAATCCGCAATCAAAGATCTCAAGCCGCTCAAGCAATGGTTAGGTGACTACTGGAAGCTCTGGATGCTCCTGGCAAGTTGCCACAACCAACTCGAACAGTTTGTTGAAGCCGAAGAAGCAGCACGCAGAACGCTCGAAATTTTCCCCGCATGTGAACCAGCTTATGTTGAGCTGAACAACGCACTCGGTGGACAAGATAAATTCGACGAAGCGTTCGCAATCATGCAGGTCGCTTTCGGCAACATGAATCAAAGCCTCCCTATCGCAGTAAGCTACGCAACCGCCGCGAAAAACGCTGGCAACCCAGATGAGTCACGCCGAGTAACCGGGCAAATCCGTGAGGCAATCAAAGCTCAAAATCCCGATCCTGAACAAACAAGGGATCTGATGGCTGCTTTGGATCACATCGACAACGCTTAATCAACGTTATAAAGGCAAGGAAGGTGCTCAGTTCATTGAACTGAGCACCTCTTTTTTTAATGGTTCGGCCCAAAGCCACGCCCTCCTCGCCCGCAAAGCGGCGTCGTCTGCCCCGAACCATAAACTTCAGTTAAAATTGCATCCTTTACACACTAAACAAGGTAAAAAATAGCAATCTATCTATGATCAAGTGCCCGAACTGCGGACAAACAATACCCGCCTCTAACGCCATCTGCCAGTTTTGCCAAAATGCAATTCCTGCGAATATGCGTGGCCCCGTAGCCAAACCAAACTACCAACACCACGACGATAGCCTAGATGCCGGCTCAGGATTACCACCCGAAAAAGTCTGGAAGATATACACGTTCTTAGCCTGGTTCTGGATAGTTTCTGCAATTTGGGAAATCTTGTTTGATCTTCTCATATCCCCCCTTGTTTCTGGGAAAGATTTCGAGTTCACCATTTTTCACGTTGTTGGATTGTTATTCTGTTTGGTCCAAATTTTATTCGGAGCTGGGCTGCTTGCGAGATGGGAAGGAATTAGAAAATTTGTTACTGGGCTGTGCTGTATTCGAATATTATTTGGATTACTCAGTCTTGTAGGAGCGATGGGCTTAATCATCCTCAACTCCATCCTCGGACTGCTTATGGTGTTTATGACTCTCTTTGACCTCATCGCCAACGGGGCAGTCATCTGGGCTATCAACGAAACTGAACGCCTCATGTCCCTTGAGAGAATGCAACGACGACGATAATGCTCACTCTAAAAACATGAAAACAAACGAAATAGTTTTACGTTAAACTATTTGAACATCATGCTTTTGCCTCTTGTAATAGCCTTCTTTTTTCCATCACAAGTTAGTTCTCCGCCCAAAGAACTGATTAAAACCCTCAAACTCGACCCCTTCTACACCAAATACACCGACTGCAACGGCTTCCCCATTCTCGCCTCCAAAGAAGTCCCCGATAAAGCCCTTATCCGTGCCCGCGAAGTCATCAAACCCCTCCTCGACTGCGTTCCAAAAGCTAAAGACCAAATGGTCAAAAACAAAGTCAGACTCGTTGTCATGGGTGAAAAAGAACTCACCACCCAAATCCCCGAATACGCTTTCCTCAAATCTGATCCCAACACCGACTGGGACAAACGCGCCCGCGGACTCGGCGCAACCCTAGAAGTTCCCGTTGTCTCTTGCGCCGAAGAAAACATCCTCCACTACCCCAACGATCGCTACATCGGCGAAAGCATCCTTGTCCACGAATTCTGCCACGCCATCATGGATACAGGGCTCACGCAATCCGATCCCACATTCCTTCCCGAACTCAAAAAGCTCTTTGCCCAAGCCAAAGAACGTCACCTCTGGGAAAACACTTACGCCCTAACAAACATCCATGAGTTCTGGGCCGAAAACTGCCAATCGTATTTCGATTGTAACCGCACGGCCTCACCCCCTAATGGCATCCACAATGAAATCGGCACGCGCGAACAACTCACCAAATACCACCCCGAAATGGCCTCTTTCCTCCACAAAACATTCCCCACCGAATGGCGATACTCTCCTCCTGAATCCCAGTAGCGCAACCACTAACCGCGTAGAATCTATATAACACGCATGGCCTACCGCGATTATCAACACTTTCTGGATACCCTCAAAGCCCAAAACGAACTCAAGGTCATCACCGAACCCCTCTCCCCTTACCTTGAAATCACCGAAGTCGCCGACCGTGTGATGAAAGCCGGTGGCCCCGCTCTCCTATTCCAAAATCCCGTCGGCTCTCCCCACCGCCTCGGCACCCCTAACCCAATGTCAGCCGTGCTCAACAACCCGAGCATCGACCCCCAATCCCGTCCGGGCGGCACGCACAACTACGCCTACCCCGTCGCCATTAACACGATGGGCACCCGTAAACGCATGTCCATGGCCCTGAGTTGCGACGACTTTGAAGAACACGCCGAGCGCATCGCCGCCCTCCTCAAACCAGAAATTCCCAAAGGCCCAAAAGAAGCCCTTGCTCTCCTCCCTCAACTCCTAGAGCTAAAAAACGCGCCCCCCAAATCCGTCTCCAACGCGCTGTGCCAAGAAGTTGTCCTCATGGGTGACGACATCGACCTCACCAAACTCCCAATCCTCACCTGCTGGCCCGAAGATGGCGGCCCCTTTATCACTCTCCCCCTCGTTTTCACCCACGACCCCAACACCGGCAAACGCAACGTCGGTATGTACCGCGTTCAACTCCACAACAAAAACACCTGCGGCATGCACTGGCAAATGCACAAAACCGGCATGCGCCACATGGAAGAAGCCGGTGCTCAAAAGAAACGTATCGAAGTCGCCGTCTGCCTCGGCGGAGATCCCGTCTACAACTTCGCCGCAATCTCTCCCCTCCCTCCCGGAATCGATGAAATCCTTTTCGCTGGATTCCTCCGCCGCGAAAGAGTCGAAATGGTCAAATGCAAAACCGTCGACCTCAAAGTCCCTGCCGATTGCGAATTTGTCATCGAAGGCTACGTCGATCCTAGCGAACGTCAACTCGAAGGCCCCTTCGGCGATCACACCGGCTACTACAGCCTTGCTGGACAGTTCCCTGTACTCCATGTCACGGCCGTAACCATGCGCCAAAAACCCGTGTACCCCGCCACCATCGTCGGGCAACCACCCATGGAAGACGGATGGATGGGTAAAGCTGTCGAACGAATCTTCCTCCCCATGATTCAACTCACGGTACCGGAAATAGTCGATATGAACCTCCCGGTCGAAGCCACCTTCCACAACATGGCGTTTGTAAAAATCAAGAAAAAATATCCCGGTCACGCCTACAAAGTCATGAATGCCATCTGGGGATTAGGTGGTCTCAGTTTTACCAAGTTCGTCTTCATCGTCGATGAAGACGCCAACGTTCACGACTTAGGCGAAATGCTGTTCCGCATCGGTGCCAACTGTGATCCCGGCCGCGATACCCTCCACTCCCGTGGCCCCGTCGATCAACTCGACCACGCCAGCGTAGCCGAGGGGTTTGGCGGCAAAATCGGATTCGACTGCACCCACAAATGGCCCGGCGAGAACGGCTTCTCCCGCGACTACCCCAAACTTATCTCAATGGCTCCCGATGTCGTCGCGAAAATCGACTCCCTCTGGCCAAAACTAGGACTGTGACGCCAAACCATTAGCGCGCCCAAACCACCTTGAACGCCGCCCGATTACGAAACTCCCTTGCATTTGGGTCGCCAAAAATCAAGAAATATTCCAGCCCCAAGCCACCCGATTTACGGTAAGCCACATACCAGTTCGAATCGCGACCTGTCTTCACATACCGACCCGTCAAGCTCTGCTCAGGATCAATTTCCCAACCCAAGCTCACAACCGATTGCTCTCGATTACCCGCAAGCTTAAAAATCGACTGGCGAAATCCAAGATCAATCCCTTTACCAATCCGGAACTGCGATGCTAGTGAGAGAAAGCTGGTGTAATATCCGCCTTGATCCCCCCAACTGTAATTCACACTGATCTGCTTATAAGGATTAGAAACGTTCCACCCTGCACCAACTGTCCACTGCTCAGAGACTTCGTTGTCAAACGTATTCCTATCGTAATTAAACCCATAGGCCCAGTCATCGGTCGTTTCAATACGTGCTCCAATGTTAAACACTCGACTGAAATTGGTTCCGTTAAAGTGCTCAAAGTCTTCAATTGAGTTATCCATATGAAAATCACGGATAAATCCGTTGAGCTTACGGTTGTACTCATGATAGATATATCCTCCGCGCTTATCAACAAATGGGATAAAGCCCAAGCGTGCTCGGAACTCCGGCTGTACCGTGTAAGCAGTACCTGTTAGAAAATAATTGGGGGCGTCGTAGTCAACATAAACTCGATTTGCAGAGCCGGGCTGCCCATCATCATCCGAATGAGCCGTTTCAAGGCCAAACTCATAGTTACCTGTCCCATAAACTGCCGTTCCACCAACCACCGAACTCTTCCGGCCCGGTTCATCTCGATAAGTGCTGAACATTGAAAAAGAACTGCGCGTCCCAAGGTTCTGCCCAAATCGCAGAACCGAATCGAGTCTATTCCCATCCTCGCGACTGACCAAAAATCCAAGCCTCTGAGCGTTGTTTAAATCACCAAAAAACTTGAACCCCTGGTCAAAATCATCAATCCGATTCGAGTAAAAAGCATTGCCAAACCCAAATCCTCCCGTCAACTCAAAATAGCGGGCTCCTTCCGTAAAAAATGGCCGCGTGTCATTCAAAAACCGCTCCGACCGGGTGAATCCAATCCCTTCAACTTGCCCTTCAATGTTTTTAAAGTCAGGACTTACACTCAATACTGTATTAAGTGTTTCCGTTGGCCGATAACGTATGTCAAACCCGCCCCGGAGTGTGCTTGATGGGCTCTCATCCTCGTCGTACTCAGGTGAAACATATCCAAGCAAATCTAACTGATCCGCAACATCGCGCTTCGGAAACTGCACGCCGAGCAAAGTCCCATGATTCTCAACCCGAAACGGTCGACCCGGATCAATCGCATACGAACCATTCTTCGTCCTCGCTTGAATCCGTGCAACATTAAACAACACATCCCCTTTGTTGCCTGCAGGAAAAGAAAGTAAACGCCACGGCACCATCATCTCAACAATGTAACCATCAGCCACCCGCTTTGCCGCCGAAATCCAAGTTCCACGCCATTCCTTCTTCGAAATCCGACCGCCCGCAATGTTTTCATCCTGCGTACCAATTGGATTCACATAAAACTGACTGTTACCAACAACACGCTTCCGATTCATCGGGTCAATAATCAACCCAATAAAGTCGTCGTTCTCCAAAGTTGCCCCTTTCTGAATCGTCCGCGCAACAATCTTGTCTGGCTGTGAATCATGCGCATGAATCGCCACAAAGATTCCCGCTTCCGTCACACCTACCCATGCATCAGTATCATCAATATTCTTATTGCCCGATTGCTGCTCTGTAAAACCCGATAAATGTAGTGCGCCATCCCATTCGCCAGGCTCAATCACACCATCTAAACTAGGTGCTTTGGTTAAGCTTGGTGCAGGAAACGTCTCTCCCGACCCAAGTGCCACGCCGCACATAACAATTCCCAGCACCATTGCTGTCAAAGCCCGCATCCCTCTATTCATCTTTCTTCCCACAAAACCCTACCTATCGCCGATCTGCTTTTGTTCCGCACCATTAAATAAAAATCGGCAACTGCAGAATGTCCCATTTGGTTACAGGTATCATAGAGGTTGGGCTTCATGCCCCTTCTTTTTCCGAGTCGTCTCCGGCTCCGCCGGATGATTCGTGATTGGATCAGGACTAAATTCACAATGGTGTACCGGCCCCTTCGCTACGAACAAATGATGAAAGCCGCTGAAGGACTTGATGTCCGTGCGCGGAGAATGTTTGAAGGCATGGCAATCTATTCCGGCGAAAAAATGTTCGCCTTCCTCGTCGAGGATGATATTGGCCTCAAACTCTCCCCAAACGACATCGTAGAAGCTATGGATATCGACGGCTCAGAGCCGTTCCGAGCTAACCCACAAGCGGAACCGATGAAAGAATACGTCCGAATGCCTAAGCAGGTACTCGACAACTACGATACTTTTGAATCGTGGGTAAGAAAAAGTGCCGACTATGCAACCGGACAAACCGTCAGTTAAATAACCCAATCTTCACCTTGCAACGGCGCAGATGAAAATAGAGGGCCAAATTTGGAACCAAACGGTCTAAAAAGAGAGTCTGCTTGAAAAAAATCGCCGTCATTACCAGCGGGGGAGATGCCCCCGGAATGAACGCTGCCGTGCGTGGCGTTGTTCGAACCGCATTAAGCCGAGGAGTTGAAGTCCTCGGCTTCCTTCACGGTTATCGAGGGATCATTTCCGAAGAAATTCTTCCCCTCGCATCAACTTCAGTCGGAGGAATCATCAGTCAAGGTGGGACAACCCTCCGTACTGCCCGATGCCCCGAGTTTCGAGAGAAAGTCGGGCGCGAACAAGCTATCGATGTCCTCAAAGATAACGGTGTAGAAGGTCTTGTCGTAATCGGTGGAGACGGGTCACTCACCGGCGCCAGAGCCCTCCACGAAGAATTTGAATTCCCTGTCATGGGTGTTCCTGGCAGTATTGACAACGATATTGCCGGCACCGACTTCAGCATTGGTTTTGATACCGCTGTCAACACTGCTCTCCAAGCAATCGACAAAATCCGCGATACCGCTTACTCCCACGAACGAGTCTTCGTCGTTGAAGTAATGGGCCGAGCCAACGGATTCATAGCCCTTGAAGTCGCCCTCTCTGGCGGCGCTGAAGCCGTTATCATCCCCGAAATCCCCTTCTCCCTCCTCGAAATCTGTGACAATCTTCGCAAAGCCAGGAGCCGTGGCAAGCGTAGTTCAATTATTGTTGTTGCCGAAGGGGCAGCACGTGCTGGCGATGTAAAAGCTTTTGTCCATAAAAACACAGGATTCGAGGCCCGCGAGTCAGTTCTTGGCCATATGCAGCGGGGAGGCTCACCAACATCATTCGACCGAGTTCTGGCTCTTCGGCTTGGTGCTCACGCAGCGAACAGGCTTATCAGTGGATTCAGCGGAGAAATGGTCGGTGTAGATGGCACTAAGCTTGTTCATCACCCTCTCAGCTATGTTCTCAGCACTGAACGCAACATTGATCCCGAAAAGCTCCTCCTAGTCGACATGATGGCCAACTAAATCTCTATGATCCTCACCATCACCCTTAATCCCGCCCTCGACCAAACTCTCCTTGTAACAGGGCTCAAGCCTCACGACACAAACCGGATACAAGAAGTCCAAACCGATGCTGGTGGAAAGGGCATCAATCTCTCCAGAATCGCCGCCGAACTCGGCACCCAAACAACTGCGACCGGATTTCTCGGTGGAGGCACAGGCGGCTTTATCCGTCATGTCATGAAGAAACAAGGAATTATTGACGAGTGCATCGAAACTTCCTCCGAAACGCGTACTAATTTTAATGTCGAGTCAGGCGACGGCCCGCCAACAACATTCAACGCCAAAGGAAACGCAGTAACCGAACGAGAATGGCTTCAACTCGTTGCCAAGGTCACAGAACTTGCCAGTTCAGCCAAGTGGATTGCATTGGGTGGTTCTCTGCCTCCGGGCTTGCCCGAAGACGCCTTTGGCATTCTGGGTCAAATCGCTAAACACGCTGGAGCGAAGCTAGTCCTCGACGCCGATGGAGCACCTATGCAAGCCGGTCTCACTGCAAACCCTGATTTTATCAAACCCAATGTGCGCGAAGCCGAACGTCTCCTCAATCGACAACTATTCAGTAGCCGCGACGCGATCATCCAAGCTGCCCGTGACCTCTTTGCTCAAGCCAACGCTTCAGAACCGATCGTCGTAATATCCCGAGGAGCAGAAGGGGCTATCATGTGCTGCGCACAAGGCACGTTCGAAACAACTGCTTTACCAATTCACCCACGATCAACAATTGGCAGTGGCGACTCCATGATTGGTGGGATGCTTCATGCCATTTTGGAAGGCAATGACCTCCCAACCGCACTCCGTTACGGCAACGCAGCTGGAGCCGCAACTGCAACGAGCGATGGCACGCACATCGGCCAAAAGCAAGATATTCTCGATCTCTTTGAAAAAACATCAGTCCACGAAATCAAATAGCCCCAAGCCCCTCCAACCCACATCCCCCACAACCGAGGTATTATTTGCTCCTATCCATTTGCCGGGGTGGCGGAATGGTAGACGCGGCGGTCTCAAACACCGTTGAGGTTAAACTCATGAGGGTTCGAGTCCCTCCCCCGGCACCAACTTTATTTACTATTTAATTCTCACCAAATTCCGCGAACCGGGGCCCGAAGCCAAGCCCTCGTCGCTCCGCTCCTCCGCCCCCCGGTTCACAACCAAAAATCTCCCTCCCAAAATTGAGTAATCAATATAATTATTGTGCGTCTAACTCATACCTAGGTGAATTTATGAAAGCTGGACATGTCATCGCCCTCTGCATTATCTGCTCCGCTGCGGGAGCCCAACTCGGAGGAACGCCCGTCGGACTAGGAGGCGGAACCCCTGTTGGTTTGGGCGGAACTCCAGTTGGCCTTGGCGCTCCCGGAACAACCGGACAACTCGCCAGCCCCTATAAAGCAATTGAATACAAAAACATTGCTCAAGGCACCAATTCCCGAATTTCGACCGCCCGAACAGATGTCGTGCAAAACAGCCAAGCCTGGCAACAGTTTTACTCACAGATGGCGGGTGACAACAAGCAAGGCTTTACCCCTGCCCCAGTGCTTTGCGATTTCAACCGTTACGATCTTCTCATCGTCCACCTGGGCCAACAACGGACTTCCGGTTTCAGCGTTTACGCAAACATGATTCGCCGGGAAAAAGGCAGCGAAGTCACAGTTGACCTGGTGATCAATCAACCTGGCCCCAATTCGCAAGTCACACAAATGATCAACAATCCGTATGTTGTCGTTGTTGTGGACAAACAAAATGTTCCCTACACCTTCAGAAGCACATTCAGCTACACAAACACAAGCAACGTCGGGGGAGCCCAATGTGGATGCACTTGCGGATGCCCGCACTGTGCCGGCGGACGCGGCAACAATTACTATGGTGGTAACCAACGTCAGAACAACGGAAATCCATTCGGTGGTGACATTTGTCCTCCCGTTCAACGCGGTCGCAACAACGGAGACTAAACTAGCCCTCCATGCGGGCTGAAATCATCTCCATCGGCACCGAGCTTCTGCTTGGCCAAATCACCGACACGAACGCCGCAGATTTGGGTGTGTTTCTCGCCAACTCAGGCGTGGATCACACTCATCGCCAAACCGTAGGTGACAATCTTCCTCGCGCAGTAGAAGCAATCAAACTTGCCCTTTCCCGAAGCGATGTTGTTTTCACGATCGGCGGGCTCGGCCCCACGCCCGATGACCTCACCCGCCAGGCAATCGCAGACGCACTAGAAGACACTCTCATCCGTGACGAAACAGTCGTTGCGTTTCTCCACGACCAATATGGAAAGCGCGGTCTAAAAATGACCGAGTCCCAATTCCAACAAGCCGATCGCCCCACTTGCGGAGCTCCAATTGAAAACCCTAACGGTACCGCTCCAGGCTTACACTGCACAAAAGATGGCAAACACATTATTGCCCTCCCTGGCCCCAAAAATGAATTCAATCCGATGGTTAACGGTGCAGTTCAAACGATCATCGAATCTCTTCGCCCTGGACTCCCAATCTACTCGCGCACCCTCAGAGTTTGTGGTGTCTCAGAAGCCAGTATCGGCGAACAACTCGCCGACCTCATGGCCAGCGAAGACCCTACCCTTGCCCCATACGCAAAAACTGGTGAAGTCCATCTTCGCGCCTCGACGCGCGCCGAAACCCAACGGGTCGCCGACGCAAAACTTGAATACATATGCGACCTCGTCCGAGAACGACTCGGAAATGCTGTCTACGCAGAAGGGGAAGAAACCCTCGAAGCATGGGTCATTAAAACCCTCACCGAAGCAAAGCAAACAATCGCCACGGCTGAAAGCTGTACCGGCGGTTTGCTCGCTGGTCGCCTTACCAGCGTAGACGGGAGCTCAAAAGTATTTAACACTGGGTATGTCACCTACTCCGCCGAGAGCAAACACGAACACCTCGGTGTACAAGAGTGGACTCTTATACACCATGGAACAGTCAGCGAAGAAACCGCTCGCGAAATGGCGGTCGGAGCCCGTGGACGAAGCAGTTCACACTATGCAATCAGCATCACCGGAGTTGCCGGGGCGGATCCCATCATTGAAGCACCAGAACCCAAACCGAGTGGCCTCATCTATATTGGAATAGCCAGTCCAAAAGCCATCGAAGTCCACACTCTCAATATTCGAGGCAATCGCCAAATGATAAGAGACCGTGCAGTCTCTTTTGCTCTCATCAGGTTTCGCGACCTCCTCTTAAACCAAACATCACCCCTCAAAGTGTAGCTTGGTAGAGAGTGTCTTATTTATTCGGGTTCAAGACCAGCCGTTCTGTAAAGAACTCCATCATTCGAGCGTTTCCTAATCCCGTGTGCCCCTGATCAACGCCAATCTGAATCTCGTGGTATTTGCGTGCTTTATTCAAAGCATCACTCAGTTGATAGGCGTGAGAAGGTTGAACATTATTGTCCGCCGTACCGAAATAAATCATCAGCCAGCCCTTTAGATCTTTCGCATAAGTCATGCAACTTCCCGCATCATATCCCGCCACATTGTTCTCGAGCAAATCCATGTAACGCTCAGTATAAGTGGAGTCATAAAGTCGCCAATCCGTCACGGCACTGCTTGCCGAAGCAGCTTGGAATAGATCCGGATAACGTAACAAACACATCGCCGAAGAATAGCCACCATAGGAAGTGCCGAAAATCCCAACCTTAGTTGGATCAGCCCACGGCTGAGATTTCAATGCTGTGGCTGCTGCCGCAAAGTCATCTATCTCAACAATGCCGAGTTTCCTATAAATTGCCTGCCGAAAATCTCGTCCACGACCACTCCCGCCTCGCTGAAACACCTCCACAATCGCAAAACCTGCCTCGCTCATTGAGCTCGGCCGTTCAAAGCGCATACCGCTTGCCCCCCAACCTGTCGGGCCACCGTAAACGCTAAACAGCACGGGCAATTTCTGTCCGGACTGATAAGTACTCGGTAAATGAACCTTGCCCCAAATTGTTGTTGTGCCGTCCAAACTCGGGAAGCTAAACCAACGCATTGATCGATGATCACCAGCCGGCGCTTCAAATGATTTCGATTCCGGAGATCCAACAACTTTGCCCGTATTATCAACAACCTTCAAAAATGGTGATTCTGAATCTGTTTGATAGGTCAAAGCCACATACTTTCCATCCGGACTAATTGACCCCGATGACATATAATTTGGATCGGTCAATCTTTTAGGTTGCGAACCATCAAGCTTTGATCGGTAAATCTGTTGATGATAAGCGGTTTTGCCATCAGCGATAGAATAGAACAAGCCATCTCCCACCACGCCCAAAAAGCTCACCACGTCGGCTTTATGCTTGGTTATTTGCGTCCGCTTACCTGCTTTCACATCCATGCGCCAAATGTTTAAAAACCCATCGTCCTCACTCAAATAAAGAAAACTCGACTTGTACTCTCGGTTCTGTCGCGTACGAGTTCCTTGTAAATCCTCAACCGGCCCAAACTCGACCCATCCAGCAGCATTCTCCTCACGATCCACTTGGCGAATCGAGTCCTTCGATGGATCGTAAGCACAAATCTCCCGTTCCTTTTGCCGACGATCCATACGATGGAAAAGCAATTCGCTTGAATCCGTCAACCAAGAAATCCCATAAACATAATGACCAATCGCATGGCTATAATCACCATCCCGAACTTTTATCTTTTTTGACTGATTAGTCTGAGTATCGTACATATACAAATCAACCTTCGGATTTCCTGTACCCGGCTTAGGAAAAGCCTCAATATCCAGGGTCGTATACTGACTCCGCTGACCCAAAGTTAAATAATAAAGTGGCACTTCATTGTCGTCAAAACCGTAATACCAAAGCCATCGACCATCCGGCGAAAATCCCATTGCGTCCGTCTGATTAAGCTCTTCCCCATAAACCCAACTCCCAGTCCCAAATTTGATCTTTCGGTCTACATTCCCGAGAGTTGTAATCGCAATCTCTTTTCCATCAACTTCAAGATAAACATTTCCTTCCCGGTAAATCGCAGTTTTTTTTCCGTCTGCTGATTTCACCATCTCCCACTGCCGACCTCGTTCTGGTTGCCGCTGAGGTACTGGGTTCGGCGCAACTGGCCCGGCCGGAACAGCAGTCGTTTTTCCGGTCTTAACATCAAACTCTTTTTTGCCCGTCAAATCCTCAAACTGATACTTTGTCGGGCTGACCCAACTACCCCGCAACGGAGAAAGCTTCCAATCCTTACTACTCGCGTTCCCCGCTTGCATCTCCTTATAACCCGGCATGTTCGGCCAGCGATCCTGCGCACAACTCCAAGCACTTAATCCAACCAAACCGGCGATCAACAGCAAGCGGCTACGACTCAAACTCATGAGTCCGATTCTACGATAAATCGTCTTCTTTCAGTTCCTTTTCTGAACGATTAAGTAATCGCCGAGATAGCGATCCGAAAAGAGGCGCTAAGATCAAAGCCGGCAAAAACAGAACGCTCGAAAAGCTTTTTATCCCTGTAATCCCAAGCCCAATCGCCACCATAATAATCCCCCCACATGCAACTGTCTCGCCGATCAAATCCTCGTCCTGAGCAAACCGAGCCAAGCTATGCGCCAACAGAGTCAGCAGGCCTTGAAACACTAAAACAAACAGTGCAGATACCAAAACCCCAAATCCTAAAGTCGCCGCCAAGAAAATGGCACTAATCCCATCTAACAAAGATTTCAAAGAGAGCAAATCAATCTTTTTCTCCAAAGCATCCTGCAAGCACCCCATCAATGTCATCGGACCAATGCAAAACAGAACACTCGCCGAAACAAACCCCTGATTAAAACGGCCATCTCCCCCAATCTGCCCCCGCATCCACTCCGCCAGCCGATCCAGCCCAATATCTAACCCAACAACCGCTCCAAAAATCCCACCTAAACAGATCGCCCCCACCACAACCAAAGGATTCTTCGTCCGTAAAAACATCTGAACCCCTAAACAAATCGTAATGAGCCCAATCCCAAAGACGGCAACCTCCTGGACGCGGCTCGGAAGTGATTGACCCACCGCCAGCCCGATAGCTGAACCCAAAAGGACGGTGATCGTATTGATCACCGTCCCCATGCCCGTAAATTGAGGCAACTTCACTGCAAAGCCAGTCTAGCTCAACAAGCCACGCAACACGTACTGCAGAACTCCACCGTGACGGTAATAATCCATCTCAGTTGGAGTATCAATTCGGCAAATCGCATCAAAACTGATCACGTCACCGCGTTCCGTCGTCGCCCGAACATGCAGCTTCTTACCATTGGCAAACTTCGTTGCAATGCCATTCTCCAGACCAATAATGCTGAACTCTTCCAAGCCCGTCAATCCAAGTGATTTCGCATTTTGACCATCCAAGAATTGCATCGGCAACACACCCATGCCAATCAAGTTGGATCGGTGAATCCGTTCAAAGCTCTCCGCAAAAACTGCTTTGACCCCTAAAAGCCGCGTACCTTTAGCCGCCCAGTCCCGACTCGAACCAGTTCCATATTCCTTGCCGGCCAAGATCATCAAACCAATGCCCTTGTTTTGATAATCCATCGAAGCTTCATAGATCGAAGTCACTTCACCAGTCAAGAAGTTCGTCGTATAGCCGCCCTCCGTGCCAGGAGCAAGTTGGTTGCGCAATCGAATATTTCCAAACGTACCGCGAACCATTACTTCATCATTCCCACGGCGTGCACCATAACTATTGAACAAATGCGGTGAAACACCTTTATTGATCAAGTATTCGCCCGCTGGCGAAGCTGCTTTGATTGAGCCTGCCGGGGAAATGTGGTCAGTAGTAACCGAATCTCCCAACATCGCTAAACATTTCAGACCGTTCAAGTCTTCGACCGTCTCAGGCGCTTCGCGCAACATCCCTTCAAAGAATGGTGCTTTTTTAACGTAAGTCGATTCGTCGTTCCATTGATAGCGCTTTCCACCTGCAACTTCAATCGACTGCCACTTTTCGTCGCCTTCAAAAACACTCGCGTAACTCTTTGTAAACATCTCACGAGTGATGTTCTTTTCCACCATGTCCGCAATCTCTTGCTGACTCGGCCAAATGTCTTTCAAAAAGACGTCATTGCCATTCGCATCCTGACCAAGCGCATCATTCACAAGGTCAATGTCGATCGTTCCGGCAAAACTATATGCCACAACCAACGGCGGTGACATCAAATAATTTGCCTTCACATCGGGGCTAACCCGACCCTCAAAGTTGCGATTACCACTCAACACGCTCACGACCGATAGATCTTCTTCCCGAACTATCGCTGAAATATCATCACGGAGAGGGCCCGAGTTACCGATGCATGTCGTACAACCGTAACCAACAATGTTGAACCCAACCGAATCCAAATCATCCAACAACCCAGCTGATTCCAAATATCGTTGAACAACTCGGCTTCCGGGTGCCAAAGAGGTCTTCACCCAACTTTTCGGCATCATGCCAAGTGCACGCGCTTTACGTGCAACCAATCCCGCTGCGACCATGACACTCGGATTACTCGTATTCGTACAACTCGTAATCGAAGCTATCACGATGCTGCCATGCGAGAGTTTCTTTGCATCGTTCTTCACATCAGGGAATGCCGCAAAAAAGGTTTCTTTCGCCTTGGTTAAAAGTGCTCGATCCTGAGGTCGCTTGGGGCCAGCAACACTCGGTTGAACCGTGCTCATATCAAGCTCAAGTGTCGCCGAATATTCCGCTTCAGGAGTTTCCGCATTGTGAAGCAAGCCTTGTGCTGCAAAGTAATCGCGAACCAAAGCAACCTGAGCTTCCGGCCGACCACTCACCATCATGTAACGCAAAGTCTCTTCGTCAACTGGGAACAACCCACATGTCGCACCGTACTCCGGTGCCATATTCGCAATCGTCGCCCGATCTGCCAACGGCATATTGGGAATCCCTGAGCCAAAGAACTCAACAAATTTCCCAACAACCCCATGCTTGCGGAGCATTTCTGTAACCGTCAAAACTAAGTCGGTTGCTGTCGTACCTTCAGGCAATTTGCCCGTCAATTTAAACCCAATAACCTGAGGAATCAACATACTGACGGGTTGGCCAAGCATTGCTGCTTCTGCCTCGATCCCACCAACGCCCCATCCTAAAACACCAAGACCGTTGATCATCGTAGTGTGGCTATCAGTACCAACGAGGGTGTCCAAACCAGCAACGTCGCCCTTCATAATCACTCCCCGAGCCAGATACTCAAGGTTGACCTGATGGCAAATACCCGTATTCGGCGGAACCACTTTAAAGTTCTCGAGCGCATCCTGACCCCATTTCAAGAACTCATATCGCTCATTATTTCGCTCAAATTCCAAATCTAAGTTGATCTGCAGAGATCCTTCTGTTCCATAACTATCAATCTGCACCGAGTGATCGATAACCAACTCAACCGGTTGAAGCGGATTGATCTTCTCCGGATCTCCGCCTAAAGCCGACATGGCATCCCGCATGCTGGCCAAGTCAACGACACAAGGAACACCAGTAAAATCTTGAAGCAAAACCCGCGCCGGAGTAAACGCAATTTCCTTGCTCGGTTCAGCTTTAGAATCCCAATTCAGAAGGGCTTCAATATCGCCCTTACTTACGTTCACCCCATCTTCGTTTCGCAAAAGATTTTCGAGCAAAACACGGTGGGCATAAGGCAAACGAGCGACATTAAAACCCGCCGCCTCAAGTGCTTTCATGTTGTGATAAGTGACGGTCTGCCCGCCAAGTGATTCGGTGCGTTGGGTGTTAAAGCTATTCAAGGTTCATCAGGCTCCTAAAGGGAATCTTCGGTTCCCCAAGGTTACCTGCCACTTTATGTATTTGTGGGAAAGGACTAACTGCTAGTAAGGTACGCCATTCTCGACCAGCTGATGGGCAAAAATGAACTGAGGGTCAATCGATTGCATTTTTGTTCTCAGCATCTTATTTTTGTAGTCAATCTCGTAGTTACCCCCGGTCAAAGGATCAACCAGCACGTTCGTCTCGCTCTGACTTGGCTCTTTGCCATGCCCGCGAGTAATCATCACCGAAAGCCGAGCGGCATCCAAACTAAATTGCATCATCGTGCTGCTTTCAATCTTTGCTAGCCATTCGCGTTCAATCGCCGCCAGATAAAGCTCACCCACCGAGTTCTTTGAACCTTTCACTGAATCACCCAGATTGCTCGGCCACTCCTCAGGACGAGCATCAAAAAGATTTATCCCCCACGTTTTCGTCAAATGCCCTTCAGCCTCAGTACTCATTACGGCCAATTCAGCCATCTCCCGTGGCGATTCTGAATACCGTTCCAACATTTTTTTGGCTGCCTTGGCGCACTCTCCATTATCAATAATCGAATGGCCCTTGATCGCTCCTTCCACTCGATCAATCGGTTGTTCACTATCCCCCATAGGATCAACCAACTCCACAATCGCCTTTGCCTGATCAACCCGGTTCAACCGCTCCACAAGCAAAGGAAGTTGGAAAGCAATAAAGTCATCATGGGCGCCTTTCTTGATCCGATCAAAAATTGAAAAATCCATCGCCGCTAAAGCTTTATCAAGCTGTGCATCCGTTACGCCTGGCGACTGACTCAGTTTCGCTAATCCTTCCGATGCAATCACCACTGTTGGCATCAAATCAGCCGCGACCATGCCCGGCGCAGTCAAAAATCCTTCACGCGCAATCTCCATTGTCTCAGTAGCAACGGCTATCGCTCCAACCAAATCTCCCGAAGCCGCAGATAACCTCGACCGCAAAACTCTCGCGCCAATTACGATCGAAAACTGACTGACTACCGCCTCATTGGTTAGCGAATCCTCCCGAGTGCCCTTCGTTTTTTCCCACCAACTGTCCCGGGCCTTTGCCATCTTCTCCCGATCTGCCTTTTTATCTGGCTTCATCCAGCCCGCATCTTCATTAAATGGATCAGCCAACGCATCAATTAGCATCCCGTCCATCGGTGGCGTTGCCGACAAATAACCTCGCGCCGACCAGTCCATCGCCGCAACCGGCTCAACCCCCATCATCTTAATAAATTCCGCCTCAGTGACAGGCTCACGCTTTGCCTGCGCCCCACCACCCCCTTTGGCACTACACCCTACTAATACCAAAGCTACCGCTAAACCCAAAACCACTCGGTTCATACACATAAATTACCCTTAATAAAGTACGCCCTCCAGAATGGCTTTAATAAACATCGAAGCAAACGCTTTCTATCTCGAACCCTTACATACCGACACTACTGATTGCCTCAGTAGCCAGCTTCAGCTGGAAACAATTCCAGTGCTAACTAAAATTTCAACCCGGACGACCCAATTGCACGCAATTTTTTTAAGGAAGGATGGAACCGAGAAACATCGAATCTAACCAAGCGCCTCGACCAGTCAAAATCTAACCCCGTCATGCTGCGAACCTCCGTCTTGTCTTTAAAAAAGCTCTTAAGTTCTGCAAGACTTCTCGGGCTTCGGCCCCTTGCACGTCTAAATTTTTCAACTCGTGAAGTTAACTGAAGCGCTATTGAGTTCAAGTCGAATACCCACAACGACTCAATAAAATGCACGTACTCCTGCATGAGCACCGAACTGTAAATCACCCCCAATTCATTCTTGCCTTTACCCATTAAGTCGTATCGCCACTCCACCGGCTCTGAGTTAAAAAAATCGTTCCCTAGCTCAGCTTTCACTATCGACCAATACTTGTTCACAAAATCGTTGAACATCATCAACTGTTCCGAATAAAAACCTGAAAATAATGTCGTCTCACACAATAATCCAATCTCGTCTGATACTAACAAAACAGTCTCTTTCGTACTAAAACTCCGTGACGAATCTGCAAGCCAAAGTTTGAAGAGTTTCACTGCTTCCTCGTTCGATTTCCCATGACCAGTTAACTCGGCTAAAAACTCCGGTGTGGCCTTAGCATTTGCCATTTGCGCCAGCCTTACCTGCCCTGTCGTCTTGTACTCTAATCCGACGCAAAGAGAGCCTTCTCGTATGCAATACCCTGGACTATTTTCGTACATAGTTTCGAAAACACTTGCTGGGAGTTCCGGATCACGCATCATTTCACCTTTCAGCTTCATCGACGGTATTTGCAGCTCCATCCAACCTCGGTTCTCTAGCCCATCATATGCAAAATCTCTAAATGCGTAGCAGAGTTGGGCATCCACTGCCATTTTCTCCGCCTCGATGTACCTTTTCTCTTCATACAACCATTTGGCGGCTAAAAACTTTGCGTCTGCGTACTCTCTCAAAACAACATCGTCGCGCGTTTTTCTCTTTGCCGCCTTCTCCCAGCTCAAGACTTCATCAATTACCGCATGCCTTGTTTCCCTCGGTACGCTGTCCATTTCAGCACTCTCTAGCCCCCCAGCTTCCACCCCTCTCAATCGCTCCGATATATCCGGGCCAGGAATCTCTGCTATGTACTCGCTAGCCTGATGCGATATGTAACTGTTGTTGCGAGCCAAACTCTCGGCGCGTACCTTAGGTTCCACACATCCGCACAATACAATCAGACAACCCACTGCACTTAACACCAGCCGCTTCACAACATAAATATATCACAGATAACCGCAACGGTTCGTAGTAAGATAAGAAGACATTAAGTGAGCGAAACAGCACCAGAAAAAGAGCCCAAACCTAAAAAATCTAACTCGACCAACCCCCACGTCGAAGAAAAGCTCAAAAATATCCCCACCAAACCCGGCTGTTACATCTACCGCGATGAATCCGGCAGCATTCTCTATGTCGGCAAAGCAATTAATCTCCGCTCCCGAGTCCGCTCCTACTTCCGCCAATCCACCCAGCACGGCGCCCGTATCGAACGCCTCGTTCGAAAAATACGCGACATCGAAACCATCATTGTCGATAGCGAACTCGAAGCCCTCGTTCTTGAGTGCAATCTCATTAAAGAACACCGCCCCCCTTACAACGTCCGGATGCGCGATGACAAAAGTTATCCTTACATCGCCATCACCAAAGAAGCATTTCCCCGTGTCATCTTCACACGTAATCCAAAACGTTCACTCGGAAAAACGTTCGGCCCCTACACCAGTGCCTATTCCGTCCGCGAAACCCTTCAAACCCTCCACAAAATATTCCCCCTGATCCCCTGCGGAAAATCATGGTCTGGACGCGAAGAACAACGTCCATGCCTCTACTACCACATGCACCAGTGCCTCGCTCCCTGCGCTGGATTAGCATCAAAAACTGAATACAAAACCGTCCTCGACGATGTCAGCAAATTTCTTGAAGGCAAAAACTCCGATCTCCTCCCAAATCTTCAAGCCCAAATGGAAGCCAGTGCCGAAAACCTCGACTTCGAAAAAGCCGCTGCCATCCGCGACCGCATCGTTGCCCTCCAATCCATCCTCGAAAAGCAAAAAGTTCTCACTTCCGAAGAGTCAGACCGCGACATCATCGCTGTCGTCAAAGATGAGCGTGGAGCCGCTATTCAAATGCTCTATATCCGCGGTGGACGCCTCATCGGTCAATCAAACTACATGATGGATGGGAGTAAAGAAGCATCCCCCACCGAAGCCGTCCAAGAGTTCGTTAAGCAGTACTACGCAACTGCCCCTGAAATTCCCCGAGAAGTCCTCCTCCCCCTAGAAATCGAAGAACGAGCCATCGTCCAGACTTGGCTTCGACAGAAAAGAGGATCAGCCGTCACCATTGAAGTCCCCCAAGGCGGCGAAGGTCTCCGCCTTGTCGATATGGCGGCTAAAAACGCCGAGCTCGCTCTCGAAACAATGGCTCTCGAACTTGAAGCTAAAGAAGAGTGGGCACAACAAGCCATCTCCCAGCTCAGCGACGAAGACGGCCTCACCGCCCCCGCCCACCGAAACGAAGGCTACGATATCTCCAACATCCAAGGAAAAATGACCGGCGGTTAAATTGTCTTAAGTTAAAAACGAATCGCCGCC
>JAPUDU010000312.1 GCA_027492935.1 Fimbriimonadaceae bacterium | reverse complement strand
CGCCATTGTCGTCGATCCTATGCTTGCCACCGGAGGTTCAGCTTCCCAAGCTGTCGACTTAGTCAAAGCCGAAAATCCGCACTCAGTAATCCTGGTCAGCGTTGTTGCCGCGCCCGAAGGCGCCGACCGAATGCACGCCGATCACCCCGACGTTCCCATTTATGTCGCCGCCCTCGACCGCCAGCTTAACGAGAAAAAATACATCCTCCCCGGGCTCGGAGACTACGGCGACAGACTCTTCGGAACGTTCTAGCTCACCGCCTCGATCCAATCACGGAGATTGTAAAAACTCGTCACACGGCCCAACTTCCCATCCCGAACCTCGAAGAACGCCGCTGCCCGAATCGCATACTTCTGACCATGCGCCTCCGGCAAGCCTCCGTCCTGTTTCAAATACTCACCCTCACAAATAAACTCAATCGCCCCGCGATCGCCCGTCGCAAAATAAACCACTTCTTTCAGTTGCTCACGATAACACTCATCCATATGCGCCTTAAATGCCCGAAAAGCATCAACCCCAATCTGCGCATCGCTCTCATTCACTTCATGCAAAACCTCGTCGTGCAAAGTCGCAAGCATCCCTTCCGCATCGTGGCGATTAAACGCATCCACATAGTCACGCATCAACTGATCAACCATCTCCCCATCATATCCCTGCTCAAAAGGTAACCTCCGGGCCATGCCGCAACTGATCCTTGTTCGCCACGGTCAATCACTTTGGAACCTCGAAAACCGATTCACTGGTTGGGTCGATGTTCCCCTCACAAAACAAGGAATCGAAGAAGCTCAACGTGCCGGCAACCTCCTGGCCCCTCTACAAATTGATGTTGCCTACACCTCCGGACTCAAAAGAGCCCAAGAAACCCTCGCCAACATCCTCGAATCAAGCGGCAAACCGTACGTCCCCGTCATCCGCGATCAAGCCCTCAACGAACGAGATTACGGCGACCTCGCTGGACTGAACAAAGATGATATGCGAGAAAAATATGGTGAAGAACAAGTCCACATCTGGCGACGATCCTACGATGTTGCTCCTCCCAACGGAGAATCACTAAAAGATACAAGAGCCCGAACCCTTCCGTTTTTTGAACGCGCCATTCTTGGCGATATCAAACAAGGCAAAAACGTTCTTGTTGTCGCCCACGGTAACAGCAACCGAAGCATCGTCATGGCCCTCGAAAATCTCACTCCCGACGAGATTCTGGCGAAGGAACTCGCGACCGGTGTCCCCCTCGTCTACGATCTCAATCTGGACGGAACAATGAACTCCGTCGAAGTCTTAAGCTAAAACTCTGTCCCGGAGTGCGTATAGCACTCCGGGATTAAATCTCTATACTTTTTCCAGCACTCCAGTGCTTCCAATCGTTTTCACAACTATTGCCAGTCACCCCGGCGGTGGCCAGAGCCAAGTACCCGAAAAACACTCCGACAGGCTGCCCGCCTCTACCCCGGCACATCCAAGCAAAACACGAAGATCAAATAACCCCCGCGAGGCGGAATCAATCCAAGCAACCGAACGGTTACTTCTAAACCACAGTGCTGTAACTTAGCTTAGAAATCGGCTTGATGAAAACGCATTGCGCTAACGGATGACCACTCTTCATCGCCATCATCATATTGAACAAAAAACGCATTCCCATCAACCATGCCAACGCGACCAGGATAATAGCTCTCCCCGCCACGCCAGCGAACATAAACCCGTGATCCAACACCGATATTAAACGGACGAACTTGATTCCCTTTCAAAGTCGCTCTGTTGCAGTCATCGTATTGAACTTCAATCTCATCTGGCGCCGATTCGCAAATCACTCCGGCATACCACCAGTCTTTCTCGTTCGGCCACCAAGCTATAACACGCTCACCTCTAACCATAAGAAAAAAGCTACCTCAAAAGCCATCAATATGGCGCAACAATTCCGAGAATTTCAAACCATTTCTAAGCCACAAACCGACCAGACTTCATCCGCACCATCTTCCCTTCAACCACCGAATATCCTCGTCGCACCAATTCCATCCGTAACATCTTCCGACGAGCATCCGCCAAAGTCGAAAAATCAAAGTCAAGCCCCATCTCAAATTCGCGAACAACATCATCCGCCACCGAAGAAGCCCAAGCCTCCAAAGTGCCAAAAACGCCTGCCACTAGAATCTTGTCTACTTGTCTCATATTTTAGTAGACGACTAAGTAGACAAAAAGGTTCCCACAATAAAAAAGGTGCCGCACCATCCATGGCACGACACCCGTCTCCAACCATTCTCCAGCCCAGAGAACAGCGTTCAACTATTCAGCAGTTATCGCGGTGTTGAATCGTTTGCCGATTCAAGCAAGCCTGCAACTGTTTGTTGCGTGCCTTCTTGAGTGGGAAGATTCAACTGATCTTTATTGTCGCGAACTGTACTAAACAAACAAGCTACTGCGCGTCGGGTCTTAATCTCAACTGCATCCAAATCCTTGGCGTAAGCCATGCGGTGAGTGCGGTGAGCGATGTCTTTCAAAGCGACCAGTGAGTGATCCAACTTAGCTTGGATTGATTCATCTTGGCCATGATCTTCGTTCAAATAATCAACGAACATGATGCGCATTGCTCGGGCAACTTCATCTGTCGTTTCTTTATCTTGTCCAGCAAGGATAATCGTCTTGAATTCATCTTGCTTTTCTGTCAAGAAGTGATCCAAAGCTTGATCCAATTGACCGCTGGTTTCTTTTGCCAAAGCATCAATCTCAGATTCAATTGTGCTCTCAAGGTCTTCGCGGATAACCGGCAATTGAGTCATTGCCATGTCCGGAACGCTCTTAATCAAAGTCGGGATTTCCCGCTTCAAATAATCACTAACCTGAGGTTGAACTTCGTCCAATCGTTGGCTAACAAGTCCCTTCGTGATCTTTGCTGCTGTCTTCGGCTCAAAGTTTTGAGCGAAGCCATTTGCAATCGTGAACATGTAGCACATCAAGATGAACACAAATGCCGATCCAAAGATTTGCGTGTTCAACATTGTCTTCTTCAAAGAAGCCAATTCTTCCGCTACAAATGTCTCTGCAACTGCTTCAGTTGCTACTTCTTCAACGATTTGCTCTTCTTTGCTCACTTCGTTTCTCCTGTCTTAAGTGAAATCGTCTTGCGGACGATATCAAGTGTCTTTGTCGGTCGAACCAAAGTCGGTTTGGTTCCTTTCTTGGCAACTGTCGCCATCGAAGACATCGAATCAGACTTACTTGCCATTACGGCACCCTTGTCAGGTCGTGACTTCTCAAGATCCTCGCGCAAAATATCCATAACTAACAAGCCCATTTCCCAGCTAGGATCGACTCCAGCGAGATTCTTTTCTTCCTTAGCCGAAATAACTTCAAGATCCTTGTGAATCGCCATCAAAGTATCAACATGCTTACCAAAAAGCTCAACTGCAGCTTCTTGTGCTTGTGCACCAGCGCTTTCAGCAAGATTCGTTAGCAATCGCTCAATTTGCTCATCCGTAGCTTCGGGGAACATCTTGTGCAAATCTTCTTCCTTCTTCTGAAGCATCGTTACAAAAGCTTCTCGCAAAACTTTTTCGCTTCGATCCGGCAGATTTTGTTGAAGTTGATCCAACTGACCCAATGCCGCTTCTGCCAAAACTGGCATTTGGTTGTTAACGTCTTGAATTGCCGCCGTAATTTCTGGCTTCACTTCATTGATCGTTTGTCGCGTCATATCTTCAACCATTGGCTTAACATCGCGGTCAAGCTCAGCTGTCAAAGTTTTGACAAATTCTTCTTGCTTCGGTCCTTTATCCGTCAAGCCACGAAAAGCCGTGTTGACTGTCCCGATTGCCGCCGCCACCACAAGCACACTGATGCCGAAAAGGCCCCAGCGCCACGCTTTCATTTGGTTGCGGAGTTCTTTAATCTCCTGTATCTGCTGTTCTTCCTTGCCCAATTCCATTTTCTAGGCCCTCCTTGGTTTTCCTGAACAACCGCCCTCGCAATTGCCCTGGCCCGCATAATCTATTGGTTCCATCAACAACCACTCATTAGGAGCAATCAAAAAACCTAGTAATCCCCACAGGGTCACTGCCCAACCGCCTAACTCACAACATACGCCTTAAAAAATCCGCAATAATAAAAACATGGCAACCGCGCCGACGATGCACCCCCACCGCAGACATTTAATAGAAGTAGACCCCGCAATCGCAGGATTCATTCACGAAGAAGAAGTTCGACAAGAAGAAAACCTAGAACTCATCGCTAGCGAAAATATTGCCTCCCTCGCCGTCCGCGAAACAATGGCTTCCGTATTCACCGATAAATACGCCGAAGGCTATCCGGGCAAACGCTATTACGGTGGCTGTGAAGTCGTCGATAAGGTCGAATCACTCTGCATCGAGCGCGTTTGTGAACTTTACGGCGCAGAAGCCGCCAACGTCCAACCCCACTCCGGCGCATCCGCCAATATGGCTGTCTACTTCACATTCATGCAGCCCGGCGATACCCTCATGGCGATGAACCTCGCCCACGGTGGACACCTCACCCACGGCTCCCCCGTCAATTTCAGCGGACAACTCTACAATGTCGCCGCCTACGGGGTCAACAGCGAAACCGAACTCATCGACTACGATGAAATGCACCGGATCGCTCTCGAAACTAAGCCGAAAATCATCGTCTCCGGCGCAACCGCATACTCACGCGAATTTGATTTCGCCCGCATCCGTCAAATCGCCGACGAAGTCGGAGCAATCCACATGTGCGATATGTCCCACTACAGCGGACTCATCGCCGCAGGCGAATATCCCAATCCGGTTCCCCACTGCCAAGTTGTTACATCAACCACCCACAAGTCAATTCGTGGACCGCGCGGTGGCATGATCCTCGGTGAAGCCGAATACATCAAAAAAATCAACAAAACCGTCTTCCCTGGTCTTCAGGGTGGACCGCTCGAACACGTAATCGCTGGCAAAGCCGTCGCGTTCCTCGAAGCTTCCAAGCCCGAATTCAAAACCTACGCCGCTCAAGTCAAAAAGAACGCTGCTGCTCTCGCCGAAGCCCTCACCGCCCAAGGCTTCCGCATCGTCTCAGGGGGAACAGACAGCCACATGATGCTCGTCGATCTCCAACCATTTGGTGTCACCGGCAAAATCGCCCAGCAAGCACTGGAAGAAGCCAACATGACCACCAACAAGAACACCATTCCCAACGACCCGGAATCACCGTTCGTGACCAGTGGCATCCGACTTGGAACTCCCGCTGTAACCACCCGCGGACTGAAGGAAACCGAAATGAAACAAATCGCGGTTTGGTTTGCCGAAGTTCTTCGCAATCACGATAACCC
>JAPUDU010000311.1 GCA_027492935.1 Fimbriimonadaceae bacterium | reverse complement strand
CAAACGCCGCTCGAAAATCCAAATCCTCATCCGTTGCATCTTTCTCAAAAATGCATGTTCTCCAATGAATACCTTTTTCATGTTCCACAGTATTTCGTTCCGCCCGAAAGCTCCTTAACTGCGCTAGCACACCCTGCTTTCGATACTTAACATCCGCAATCTGTTGTCCGAGTTTCCCAAACTCGCCTTGAATCGCCTGATACTCCTCCGCCAACCGTTCCCACTGTCCACCCAAATGACCCTGCAGAAACCCAAGTAAAGCCAGCGGTCGTCGCACATCCCCTAACTCACGCAGCAATTCCTTTTGTGCTTCCGCAACTTCCTTCCATCGCAACGCAAAAGTAGGAGCACTCAGCTCCTCCGTTCCAAACGGCCGATGCATCGGCTCCGGCAACTGCAACCAAGCACAGCAGTCATCCATTGCACTCCAAGGCGATAGCTTTAACCGCAATATCGGATGCCAACCTAGGTCATGCCCTTGCTCTGCTAGCAAACGAGCCATTTTCGCCGAACGCCACACATATCCACTTGCCCCTTCATGAAACACAAATACGAACTCCGCTCCTAACATCAAAATCAAGCTCACCGCTTTCCCAACAAGCACGCAATCTGGCCCGAACTTCGCTTCCAAAACCTCTGCTAACTGCTTGCAATTCTCTATCGGCTTCTTAAAGCTAAAACCAACCGGATCTTCCGTCATTACGACCCCGCCCCGATTGCCCAAACGTAAGGTTCCCCTCCCAACTCCCGGAATATAGAGATCAAACGGCAACGCACATGTACCAAATCGATCCAAAGTGTAAATCTCGCTGCCCCCTACCGACTCATCGTAAGCTGAGCGCGCAATTGCCGCCGTCTGCGGATTCAAAAATAGATTAACGATCTTAAATCGATCTAAACAGGCTGTTTCTCTGTTAAAGCGGAGCAAACGAGTTGTTCGAGTTGTCTCAAGATCAACGCCTCCACCTGCCACAACATCATAAAATTTTGGCAACAAACGCTCATAAAACGCCGCCAAATTATCATCCTCGGTTTCACATTTTGTTTCGCAAACAATCTGTTTCAGTCGATCCCGCATTACCATCGAATCGCGGTGATGATTCCCAGAAACCAAATCTAAGCTCTCATCAACTGCCCAGCTAAACGTATCGTATATGTAAGGAAACAACCCTTCCAAGCTTTTTTCCGCTGTAATCTTGGATTCAGAGCCAGTAGATACAACTCCCTTCCAGCCATATGCTTCCGAAATAGAGTCTAATAATCCCGGCCGCTCATTTTCTATTAACCCAACTTTCGCCCCCGCAGTAGTCAACCGCTCCTTAGTTACAACCGTTTCCGATCCAAAAATATGGCTAAACTCTCCCGCTGCGCTCCACAAATCCTTCGTTGTTGTATCGTTGTGCGGCAAAGCGGCAAATCCTGACGATCCTTTCTTCGAGAACTTAGCAAAATAATCTGTGTCATGGACTCCAGCTACAAACTTACGATCATTTCCCAAACATGCAAAGGCTCGAAACAACCCGGCCTTCATCGGTTCATCCCAAAACACTGTCTGACCTAAAGCTAAAAGAGGGACACCCGGAGCAACAACATCAAGCTCCGCAACAACCGAACGAAAAACAGGACAGTCACTATTCATCCGCGATACCCACTATTGTAGTGCACTCCACCATTTCCCAGTCCGACCCACCATTACTACGCATCAAATAACAAAAAACTAGCAAAGACCCTCGCTTTTTTGCCGGGTTCACCCGAATATCATTTCTGGGAGTTATCCCAACTATCGAATCGCAGGCAAAACAAAGTATGAGCCAAAGAAAAAACAGAGCGGATAAAGGTGTGAGCATCAGCATGGCCAGCCAAATTACTGGCGTGGAAGTGCATACCCTCCGTTACTGGGAAAAAGAGTTTGAAACCTTCCTCAACCCGATTCGAACATCTGGCGGACAGCGCCGTTACAGAGCAGAAGATATTCAAACCGTTCTGCTCCTTCACAAACTTCTCCGCGAGGAAATGTTTAGCATTGCTGGTGCCCGCAGGCACCTAGCACGCGTAAATCAATCCGACGCCGCCTAAACCGGGCTAACTTCACCAACCGCAAGGTTGGCATCGTCATCTTCTGGCAACCGGATAGCCTGCATAGCCGCTAATTTTTGTTCAAATATCGCCAAAGCTCTTCCTTCAAGCGGATTTGCTCCCCCCGCCATAATCGCCGACATCGCCACGCACTCTTGACGTGAAAACCGAACAGAATTCAACATGTGCTCCTCAAAAGCATCATAAGCCAGCGGCGAAACCGCTTTCGCACACTTAGCCATCGCTTCCGCATAAACCCGAATCTCGTATTGAGCGTGTCCATCCATCCGCAAATGCAAAAACCGGAAGAGATTGTGCAGGTCAATCTGCCAATACCACTCTGTATAAAGCGAAAGTGGCAAATTAGATCGCGCAATTTCACGCGCCAACCCCTGATCAACCATGCCAGTATAGTGATCGTAAATCAGGCGCTGATCTGCTTCCATCTCCGCAATCATTTCTGTGGCATTAGCAATAACCTCGTCGCTCCGCGCTTGTTTGTTATCTTCACTTTGCCCCCGCATCTGACCCAAATCAGGCACATAAAATTCATCTTTCATGATCGAGTAGCGACCGCTAATCTCATTCAATCGAGCTGTACGGTGCCGCACCCACTGCCGAGCAACAAATATCGGCATCTTTGTATGAAAGGTCAAATTAACCTGCTCAAACGGACTTGTGTGCTGATTACGCATCAAATAGTTAATCAAGCCTTTATCTTGCCGAAAACTCTTTGTCCCACTTCCATAACTCACGCGCGCGGCCTGAACAATCCGCTCATCACTCCCCATGTAATCCACCAACCGAACAAAACCCTTATCCAAAACCTTGATCTCTTGATCAAGAAGCTGTTCCGCCGCCTCAACAATCACGCGCGCCATATCTTTCCATTCTGAACAAAAAATAGCCCCGACCCCCCATCACTTTCCCCAAATCTGCTCATCCTATCCAATCGACAAGAACCCTAAAAACCTCATAATTCGCCTCCGATAATTCAACGGTAAGTCTAATGAATCACGGGTTTAAATTAGGAATGATCATCTTCGGCGCAATCATGCTTGCATGTTGCGGCGGATTTATGTACATCCTCAGCCCAGTTTCAGCTTCAGTCGGCAAAAAAGAAAGCGAAGCAAAATCATTCGGCGATAATTACACCGCTCAGATTCTTAAAAAATACAGCGCCGCCAACCTCCTTGCTCTGAGCACACCAGAATACAAATCACAATTCAAAGAAGCTGAATTTCAAAAAATTCTCGATGGAAACAAAAAGGCTCTTGGTGAGTACGTCTCCGGGAAGGGTCGCGCCCAAATATCAAGCATCAAAAAAGAAAATGGTAGCTCTATCCTAAAAGCGAAATACGAAAACCGAGCCACATTCCAAAACGGGAAAGCCCGCGTCCGAATAGATCTCACTTATCTTGAAAATAAGTGGTTTATCGAAATGTTCTCAATCGAACCAACTTAGTGTTGAACTCGGCACATATCTAAAAAGTTCTTAACAATATTCATCCCTTGTTCCGTCAAAATCGACTCGGGGTGGAATTGAACTCCTTCAATCGGCAACGATGTGTGACGCATTCCCTGCACCTCACCATCATCAACACTCCGCGCCGAAACCACAAAACCATCCGGCAAAGAATCCTCATCAATAACCAAAGAGTGGTAACGCACAGCGGAAAATGGATTCGGCATCCCCGCAAAAACACCTTTCTCGTCGTGCATAACCTGACTCGTCTTCCCGTGCTTGATTGTTTTGGCTTTCCGCACCGTGCCGCCACCTAAGTCACCAATCGTCTGGTGACCCAAACAAACACCGAACACTGCAACGCCTTTGGCCCCGTAATGCCCTTCAATTGCCCTCTGACTAATATCTCGGCAAACACCCGCCTCTTGAGGTGAACACGGGCCAGGGCTCATCAGAATCCCATCCGGATCAAGCTCGTCAATCTCATCCAACGTAATATCATCATTACGTCGTACTACAACCTTGGCCCCCAACTCGCTCAAGTACTGAACCAAGTTGTAAGTAAAGCTGTCGAAATTGTCGATCACCAAAATCACAAATGCTATTGTGCGCAATTCCACCAAAATGCTCCTAAGCCACCAGCAAATACACTAGAAAACCGCCAATTTGGTCCGACTCAAGGCCCAAAATTCACTAAATCACCCAGTGGAGTCCCAGGAAACCTCCAAACCTTAACAATTTGCTCCAACAATGATCTTATCGCGTCGAACGGCGTCCTTGAGGAACGATTGAAGGGCAACTTAAAAAAGTGACCGTTAGAAGTCACTAGGCAGCGATGATCAAAAAAAAGCAGTTCGATAGCGAGGCCTGAGAAACCTCGCTTCTTTTTTTATCAAACCGTTTCTCTCAGATTCTAGACCGGAGCCCTACGTTCCGCCACTCGTCGTTCTGAGTGATCCAAAATTTTCTTGCGGAACCGCAAGTACTTCGGTGTCACTTCCAAAAGCTCATCATCGCGCAACCAAGCCAGTGCCTGCTCCAAACTAAATTCGCGGTGGCCATCCAGTACAACCGTATTTTCAGAGTTCGCCGACCGAATGTTATTCGCCGCCTTAACTTTTGTAACGTTAACGACCATATCATCTTCACGCGAATTCGCTCCAATGATCATGCCGCCATAACATTCCGTGCCAACCGGATAGAAGAACGTCCCGCGAACCATGACATCCTCATACGCGTATCGAGTGATCTTGCCGGGATCTTTTGAAATCAAACTTCCATTTGTACGGCTCTCAATCGAACCTTTGTAATCTTCATATCCTTGGAAAATACTGGCCAAAATCCCAGATCCACGTGTCATCGTCAAATAAACACTTCGCAATCCAATCAAACCACGAGTAGGAATTGAAGCAACAACTCGGCTTCGCCCCGTCCCGAGTGGTTCCATCCCCGTAATACTGGCCTTACGACGACTCAATTCTTCAAGAACGTCACCCATCGCATCGTCTTCAAATTCACAAGTCAATTCTTCGACTGGCTCAGTACGCTTGCCATGTTCGTTTTCCTTGAAGATAACTTCCGGACGAGCAATAGCCATTTCATACCCTTCTCGACGCATCGTCTCAATCAAAACCGAGAGTTGCATTTCACCGCGTGCAGCCGCTCGAACAACGTCTGCCGGTGCAGTGCGATCAAGTTTTAAGCTAACACTGACTTTCTCTTCTTTTTCAAGCCGTTCACGAATCTTGTGAATTGTCAAGAACTTCCCGCCATCCTTACTCGCCAACGGCGA
>JAPUDU010000310.1:5133-5364 GCA_027492935.1 Fimbriimonadaceae bacterium | reverse complement strand
ATAAGGATAAAGCTTTCAGAAGCTTGCAGAAAGAAAGCTATCAGATGGCTCATGCAAGTGTCGTTGGTGAGAATGAGCTTAAGTGTATTCATATTCGGATGGAGTCGATGCGGAGGGGGTTTCGAGTTAAACCAGCACGCAAGTATGTTTTGAAGATGATGGAAAAGATGGAGCCGAAATGCGAGAGAGGTTTGTAGCAGGGTGGGACGATGATATGCGACAGATCATGAA
>JAPUDU010000310.1:0-5123 GCA_027492935.1 Fimbriimonadaceae bacterium | reverse complement strand
GAGTTTTGCTTTAGCGGCTTGGAAGAGCCTTACTGCGAAGGCAATCTGGAGAGTTAACGTAGAATGGGTTAACGATGAGTACGGGCCGGGTGGTTTTGGCGGTGACAGGTGCAAGCGGGGCGATTTATGCTCAGCGGCTGGCGAAGCATTTGGCAGAAGGGTTTGACGAAGTTTATTTAATGGTGAGCAATCAAGCAATTGATGTTGCGATGACGGAGATTGCGGTTGCAATTAATCGAAAGAGTTTTGACACAACTTCTTGGTTAGGGAAAAAGTATTTGAACGTACATTTGCTTGACGAAAAAGATTACTTTACGCCGCCGGCGAGCGGAAGTTTTCGGCATGATGGCATGGTGATCTGTCCTTGTTCTATGGGGACGGCGGGGCGGATTGCGAATGGGATCAGTAACGATTTGGTGACGCGGAGCGCGGATGTTTGCTTGAAAGAGCGGCGACCGTTGATTTTGGTTCCGCGGGAGATGCCTTGGAACTTGATTCATTTGCGCAATATGACGCTGTTAGCGGAGGCAGGGGCGGTGATTATGCCCGCGAGTCCGGCATGGTATCAGAAGCCGAAGTCGCTTGAGGACTTGGCGGATACGGTAGTGGCGAGGATTTTGCAGCAGTTAGGGGTTCAGCACAATTTGATGCCCCAATGGATGGTGGAGGATTGATATGAAAGCAGTTATTGCAGGCGGAAGTGGATTTGTTGGTCAGCATTTAGCGGCAGAATTAGTGAAGCACGGCTATGAAGTCGTTCTTCTTTCACGTTCGATTGGAGAGAAATCGAAGTACAGAGAAGTGAAATGGGATGGCCGTACTTTAGGTGATTGGGTTCAAGAGATTGAAGGGTGTGATTTAGTATTCAACTTGAGCGGGGCACCGATTGATAAGAAGTGGACGCCTGAGTATAAAAAAGTTCTGATTGATTCTCGGGTTGATTCGAGTCGAGTGATTGGGGAAGCGATTCGGTCAGTGAAAGCGAAGCCTCGGGCATGGGTGAATTCGAGTGCAGTCGGTTTTTATGGGGACAGAAGCGATGATATTTTGGGTGAAAGTGCTCGGCAGGGCGATAACTTTTTAACCGAGGTTTGTGTTGAGTGGGAGCGAGCGGCTTTGGAACCTGATATTGCCGATGTGAGGCAAGTTTGTGTTCGGACAGGAATTGCTTTGGGACGTGAAGGCGGGATTTTCCCTGTGATGTCGAAGCTGGCGAAGATGGGACTTGGTGGTGCCGCAGGGAGTGGCAAACAATGGCTGCCCGTGATTCACGTTGATGATTTGGCGCGGCTCTATTTTTGGGCGGCTGACCATGCGAATGAGGGTGCGGTGAATGGTTGTGGACCAAAACCGGTGACAAATGCGGATTTCATGAAGGCGTTGCGGGAGGCTTATGCGCGACCGTTTTCGCCGCCAGTACCGAAATTTGCTTTGCAACTTGGAAGCGGATTAATGGGCAAAGAAGGGGATTTGATATTGATGAGTCAGCGGGCGGTTCCTACTTTGGCTTTGGCAAACGGATTTGAGTTTAAATATCCAAGCTTGGATGCGATTCTTGATGACTTAACCACCTCGTGAATTTGGGGCGTCGCAACGCTTTTGAAGTTCTTTCCGTCTGTTTTACGTAATGGCTCAGTGTCCAAAAGGTTGCGGAACCCAGCTCCAATTAGCGGAGCGAAGTGGAATTCAGATTGATTTTTGTCCTCGTTGTCGGGGTATTTGGCTTGATCAAGGCGAGCTAGAGCGATTTATTGAGCTTGCCGAGTTTGGCGGTGCTCGACCGGCGGCACCAGCGATGCCTTCAGACTTACTTCCTCCGGCACGAATGGCACAGGATCAGCCCGATAGTAGGCGATCGAGGCGATATGACGACGACGATGACGATGATGATGACGATTATCGGCGGCGAGATCGACGAGATGGGCGCGGTGATCGCGACCGGGATTCTCCGCTTCGAGCATTTTTTGATATCTTTGATTAAATGGAATTGGTCGCGTGGAATAGTGAACATTTGTTTCACGCGACCTTTGGCCCTTCTGTATTTTGAACCTAAATTTGCGTAAAATTTGCAATAAAACTCAGATCGCATTTTCCAGGGAGTTGAGTTGCGTAGGATAGCAACAAAATGGAAATAGCAGGAATTCCGCTCTGGATTTGGGGGAGCTTTTTAGGCTTCGTGTTCGTTTTATTGGCCCTTGACCTTGGGGTTTTTCACCGAGATGCTCATGAGGTGAAGATTAAAGAAGCATTGATGTGGAGTGGTATCTGGATCGCAGTGGCGATGAGTTTTAATGCGCTCCTGTTTTTATTTTGGGACAAGATTCAGCCAGGGAGCGCATACACAGCTACACAAGCCGGGCAAGCGTTCTTAGCGGGATATTTGGTTGAGAAGGCGTTAAGTGTCGATAACATTTTTGTATTTTTGATGGTGTTTAGTTACTTCCAAGTGCCAGCTAAGTATCAGCACCGGGTGCTGTTCTGGGGGATTATTGGGGCGCTTATTTTTAGAGGGATTTTCATAGCGGCGGGATCGGCGATCTTGGAGCGTTGGTTCTGGACGATGATTATTTTTGGCGGATTCTTGATTTTTACCGGGGTGAAGATGCTGTTTGCTTCGGAGGCGAAAATTGACCCGGATAAGAACCCGGCGGTTAAATTGGTGCGAAAGATTTGGCCGGTAACTAACAATTATATGGGTCAGAAATTTTTCACCCATATTAATGGAAAACTGTGGGCGACTCCGCTTTTTGTAGCCTTGATCATGGTTGAGTTTACTGACATCATTTTTGCAGTTGACTCAATTCCGGCGATCTTTGCTATTACATCGAATCCATTTATCGTTTTCACATCTAATGTGTTTGCGATTCTCGGTTTAAGGGCGCTATTCTTTGCGATCGCGGGGCTGGTAAAGATTTTTGCTTACTTGAAATATGGGCTGGCAGCGGTTCTGATTTTCGTCGGCGGAAAGATGCTTTACAACTACTTTGAGCATGAGCATGACTTGATTCCGGGGGTTGATAAGTTCCCGATTGGGTTGAGCTTGGGAATCATTGCGGGAATCTTGACGGTGTCGATTGTGGCGAGCAAGTTCTTTCCGCCGAAGGATGACGAGCACTTTCCAACGGCGGCATAGTTGACGGGCTTAGGGGGTACGGCACCAGTTGAGGCCGTACCCATAAAGCCAGTCGGATGGAACCATAGCATCATCCGAATCGGAGAGAGGGTTGATCGTGGCGTAGGTGGCGACCATTTGTGATTTGTCTCCGGCGTGGACGTTGGATAGGAGCGTCCCGACGGTGGATTTGCCAAACATAACGCTTTCCCAGGCGATGAATTCTCCGGTGCGTTGGTTGTAAGTGGCTTTTCCGAGCAGGTCACCGGAATAGGAACCGGTGTTCCATTGGGAATCGGCTTTGGCTTCGTAATGACCTTTGATTTCGATGTCGATTGTATCGGCTTCGATGCGAGTGATGGTGCTGGACAACGTTCCTTGTTTGATGTGTTCTTGCCACCATGCCGAGCCAGCCTTTTGCATGTGATTGTGGAGAATCCATATTTCTGAGATGCGTCCGTTGAGATCGACAGATGCTCCTACTTTGAGGTTTCGGGGAAGGAATTGGCGGTATTCAGAAGGCTTAAACCAGAGGCGGTCAATGCCGAAGAATTTGGGATGGCGTTCGTCGAATGTGGTCATGCCAGGGTAGGCGTATCCGCGCTTGGTAACGCGAAGATCAAGCGTGCCTTTTGGTTTGGTGAAGTCGTCAATTTGGAATTTGATGCGGTCGGTAGTCGGATCGGGGAGCTTAGCGAGTAAACGTTCAGACTTAGGCATTTGGTAATACTTGGTCACCGCGTTTTTGATGTTATTGAGAGTTGCATCTGGGTCGGGATCAGGCCAACCGGCGTTGCAGTAGGCGATCATTTTTCCGGAAGGGGTAGCGACGAAAATGCCTTGATGAATGCCGTTTGGGTCACGAGAAAAAATTTGGGTTGTGATACGATGCTCCCAGATTTGTTTATCTTGATGCTCGTTGTAGCTGACGTCGTTTGCGGCTACGGGTATGAGGTTTTGTGTGACATAGTTGGCGATGTCGGGGCGAGTCCAGACAAACTGTCTGGTTTTGGCTCCATTTTGTCAGCAATGGCCGCGGGGATCCCCGAAGTAAAGCCACATGAGAATGGGCTTATCAGCTTTCTGACCATCAACAAGTCCATCAAAAATTCGAGTTCTCCAGTTGAGGCTTTGGAAAATTGTATCGTTGCCTTGGAGTGTTGCGTGGACTTTGATACGCTCAAATGATTGCCAGTTGAGGGCTGCTGGAGGTTGGGTTGTGACTTGAGCAGTTAAAAAGAGAGCGGCAATCATCTTTGTAATTGTAGGGACGGTTTGTAGACAGGAAGAGGTTTAGGCTACTCAATAATTAACATTCAGGGACGATAACAGGAATGCGGAGGGCGAGGCCGCCTTCGCTGGTTTCTTTGTATCGGGAGTTCATGTCGAGGGCGGTTTCCCACATTGTCTGGATGACATCATCGAGGCTGATTTTTGCAAACGCGGGATCGCTTCCGAGTGCAATGTTGGCGGCAGTGATGGCTTTGAGGGCACCCATCGTGTTACGTTCAATACAAGGAACTTGGACGAGTCCACCAACAGGATCGCAGGTTAAGCCAAGGTGATGTTCCATAGCGATCTCGGCGGCCATGAGAATGCGGTCAGTGTCGCATCCGATCATGTAAGCGTGAGCAGCGGCGGCCATCGCAGAACTGACGCCGATTTCGGCCATACAGCCTCCCATTGCAGCGGAGATGGTGGCTCCTTTTTTGAAAAGACAACCGATTTCAGCGGCAACAAGAATGAAGTCTCGGAGTTGGGCGTCGGTTAACCCGAGGAATACATAGCCGTACATCATCACGGCGGGGATCACTCCGGCGGCGCCATTGGTGGGGGCGGTGACAACACGCCCGAACGCAGCATTTTCTTCGTTTACAGCGATGGCGAAAACACTAATCCAACGGAGGGTTTGCTGGAAATTGGGACTGGCATAACGCATGGCGGAAACCCAACCGTCGAAGTCGCTGTAGGTTCGGGCTCCTATGAGATCGGCGTTCTGTTTTTTAGCGCG
>JAPUDU010000309.1 GCA_027492935.1 Fimbriimonadaceae bacterium | reverse complement strand
AAAGCGGTGCCGAGAACATCGTTCCTAACGGATGCTCAGTCGTCGGATCCGACCAAGTCTGCGCTACCACAAACGGTTGCCACATCCCCCCGCAATCAACAATGTAAAGCGAATAGAGCGAATCCGCCTGTTGCCCTTTAACCTGACCCTGCCCAAAAATAAAGTGAGCTGGCAACCCATCCCCAATGTAACGTCTAAAAACCATTCCGGAAGCTTTTCCTTTCAACTCTTCCGGCATGTTCTTTTCCCATAAATCCCGAATTGTTGCCCCCAAATCACCACTTGCCTTCACCGCTGGCAACATGCGAATATTCGCTCCTATCAAGTCGCTCGTCATGTACTTCTGGCGACAACTCAACCATCCGTTCTCATTCACCCAGCCTTCCGGCATCGAATAGCTAAACCCCTCAACCAAACCACCCGTTGTCGCTGGTTTCGTTCCAGCTCCCCCACCAACGCCTTTAATCAACAAATGACCATTCGTAAAGCTCAACTGCTCAAACTTCGCTCCTGTCAACATCAAAACCTGGACTTCCGCCAACTCTTTTAGCTTTTTAGCTCCATCTTCACCTTCAAGCCCTGCACCCAATGCAATAACCGACATTGCCGAACAAATCGACCATTCATAAAATTCTTGCTTCTGCCGATCAGTCGCAGCTACACCAGAAAACGCTTTCCGAACCTGCCCTGCAACCGCCAAGTAATCCTTATCTTCAAACTCTTTTCCCGTCAAAATCTGATCAAGCAACAACACCGAAAATGAGTAAGCGTAAGCACCATCATTTTCGTTTTTCGTTTCCTTTGCAGCCGCTTCAATACCATTGATCGATTCTTCAAAAACATCTGAAAACGCCTTGCGCGCTTCGGCATCGTCCGCTAAGAATTTAACATACTCACCGACAAAAACACGGCCCGCAGTTGGCTTAAACTTCAAAGGGCTGACCCCCGCTGCAACATCTGTCCCCAAACCAATCCGTCCAAAGCTTTGTGCCCGATCGACTAGAGGATTGTCCTTGGGTATCTGACCAAAAGATGTTGCCACCAGAACCAACCCCGCAATCAAGCTAAATAAACGCATAATCCTATTCTCGCAAATTTTTCCTGCGTTTGCGCGGTAATACCAAAATAATCTATCTTTTGACTGGCTTTATTTGTTCAAATCCCTCAATGTCTCCCGCAACCGCTCAACCGGCAACCCAATCACATTCTCAACATCACCCCGAATCTGTGTCACGTACTTTCGAGCCCCGCCCTGCAACCCATAAGCTCCCGCTTTGTCCATCGGCTCACCCATTTCCACATACTCTGCAATCTGAGTCTCCGACATCTTCCCAAATGTCACCTCGCTCTTCTCCGCAAAAACAGATATTCCCCCCGGCCACTTCACACAAACTCCTGTAATCACTACATGCGTATTGCCAGCAAGCAACCCCAACATCCTCGCCGCATCCGCTTTATCGACTGGCTTTGAAAGTTGAGTCATCACCCCATCAATCTCCAAAGCCACCACCGTGTCCCCGCCGATAACAATCGAATCCCGATGTTCGGCAAAAACCGTCAGGGCCTTCTCCCGCGCCAAGATCCGCGCTGTCTGTTCCGGATCGTCTACCGTCAAAGCATCTTCATCAACATCCGCCGCAATAACCTCAAACTCGGTCACTAATTTCCTCAAAAGCTCCTGCCTTCGCGGACTGCCGCTCGCCAAAATCACCGGATGTTCCAACTTCAACACCCCACCCTTTTACCTAATCACTACCAACCAACAAAAACGATTAACCGACTGCCCCATCTAAACAAGTAGAATCATGCATGTGAACGTACAGTTCATTGACCTCAAAACCCAGTACGAAGAAGTGCGGGCAACCCTCGATCCAGCAATCGCTGAGATCCTCTCCTCCGGGGCATATGTTCTCGGCAAACACAACAAAGAGCTAGAAAACATAATCGCTACTCGCCACGGCGTAAAACATGCGATCTGTGTCAATAGCGGTACCGATGCATTACGCATCATGGCCCAAGCTTGTGATATCGGGCCTGGTGACGAAGTTATCACCACCGCATTCACCTTTGTCGCCACTGTCGAAGTAGTTGCCCAACTCGGCGCAACCCCAGTGTTTGTCGATATTGACCGCGAAACCATGTGCATCGATCCCGCCAAGATCGAAGCCGCAATCACTTCAAAAACTAAGGCCATCCTCCCTGTGCATCTCTTCGGACAAATGGTGGATATCACCGCCATTCAGGCGATCGCAGAAAAGCACAATCTCATCATTCTCGAAGATTCTGCCCAAAACATCTACAGCCATCACAACGGTGTCTACACCGGTAACTTTGGCAAAGCGGCCGGAATCAGTTTCTATGTTACTAAAAATCTAGGTGCCGCTGGTGATGGTGGAATGATCCTCACCAACGACGACGAAGTCAACCGCCGATGCCTTAGCCTCCGCATCCACGGTATGGGACGCGAAAGATATTATTACGATGAAATCGGGTACACGAGCCGCCTCGCTGAACTGCAAGCCGCGGTTCTCGTCTCAAAAATCGCCAAGCTTGACGAATGGAACGCCCAGCGCGAAAAGGTTGCTAACCACTACCTCAGCGAACTTGCCGATGCCAATCTCATCCTTCCCCATACTTACGAAGGCAATAACAACGTCTGGCACCAATTCACAATCCAAACTCCAGATCGCGATGGATTAATGAATCACCTCAAAGAAAAAGGCATTGCAAGCGCCATCTTCTATCCGGTACCCATTCACATGCATGAACCGTATGCCCACTTCGGTGCCGGCAAAGGATCATTACCAATTACCGAAATTGTCAGTGAACAATGCCTCAGCATCCCCGTTCACCAACACATGACTATGGAACAAGCTGCTTACGTCGCTCAAGAAATTAAAGCGTACGTTGGCTTAAAGTAGTTGAGTCACGCATTAACGCCTGGGCCACAGGTCCGTTAAGCTGAACAACCACCATAATCCATCAGTCACTATAAAAGCAGGTTGAACAAAACATTAAGTTTTGCATCCATCCTGTATCATCTCCAGTAGAAAAAAGAGAGACGGCCTTTCCCTCGCGCTTGCGGTCCCTGTTGAGGAATGAGGTCGTTTCTCTTTTTTGTTTTAAAACAACCCTCTTTGTCCGCTCTCTAAGCCCAATAACTGTTGCTTTCGCCACAGCCCACCCGCATAACCGCATAGCTGCCCATCTGCCTGAATCACTCGGTGGCAGGGCACAACAATCGCGACCGGGTTCACCCGATTCGCCATCCCCACCGCTCGTTGACCATTTTTCACTCCCAACCGCTCGGCCAATTCCGAATAACAAACCGTCGTTCCAAACGGAACCGCACGCAAGGTTTTCCAAACCCGCACCTGAAACGGCGTCCCCAGTAAACGCATCGGCAAATCAAATTCCTGCCGCTGATTATCAAAATACTCTTCTAGCTGAATCTGAACCTCAGCCCCAACCGGATTACCAACACACTCTCGTAATCCTCGATCTTCCCGACAAAAGCCCAAACTTAAAAGCGAGCGATCATCGGAAACCGCCTCCATCCAACCAAGCGGCGTTTCAAAAACTGACCGAGCCGTTAGCTCAGGCAAAGAAACACGAACCGGCTCATCCTGAACCTGTCTCTCATCAAAAAGCGAAGTCTGCATCCGTGCTGAAATCCTTCCGCCCACAAAGACGTACAAAACCCCCAACACGATGCACCGACCTAATCCGCCATACTTGAATCATCCGATAATTCGTCTAAGCAAATGGTGAACTCAAAAATGGCGCTCCTTTCCCTTCTCTTATTAGCCGCAACTTTGCCGGCCTGCCAACCCACAAACGACACAAACCTGAGCTTCACAAAAGACGTTAATCCCGTCCAACCTCAACCCGAGATCAATCTCGAAACAAAAGTCGAACCCACAGAGGATTCAAAAAGAGTTCTGCTTGTCATCAACGCCGCCAGCGGAGCCAGTGCCGATATTGGAGCCTACTACCGCGCAAAGCGGCAAATTCCTAAAGAAAACGTCGTCATTATCAACGTCAGCACAACCGAGAACATCAACGAAACCGAATTCAATACCGGCATCAAAGCCCCCATTCAAGCCGCCATCGCATCTTCCAAAAACAAGATCGACTTCATTGTTCTCACCGACGGTACGCCGATCCGCCTCAACGATAACAACGGATACTCCGTCGACGGCTACCTTGCCACGATGAACGTCAATCTCACTCCAATTCCCGAACTCAAAAACCAAGGTTTTATCTGTCCACCCAACCCCTACTACGGATCAACCGAACGATTCTCAAGTAGCAAATACAAAATCTTTCTTGTCACCCGCCTCATCGGTTACACCCCTGAAGATGCCAAAAAGCTTGTTGATAACTCCATCGCGGCAAAATCAACCAAAGGGCCATTCCTTCTCGATGAAGCCGGCAACCGCAAAAGTGGTGGTTACGGAATGCTCCAAGGCCTCATGGAACGCTCAGCCGACAGTCTTCAAAAGCCCGGATACAACGTAATACTCGATAAAACCGACGAATTCCAAGAACCTAAAGAACCCCTCATGGGCTACGTTAACTGGGGCAGCAACGATGGTGCATTCAGCAACGAGCGTTATAAAAACGTTAAATTCCTCCCCGGCGCAATCTGCGAAACATTCGTTTCAACCAGTGCCCGAACTTTCAAACCGACCGAAGGGGGACAATCCCTCATTGCTGACCTCATCAAATCCGGTGTGACTGGGGTCAAAGGTTACGTCTCTGAGCCATACACTTTCGCCCTCGCCCAAGTTTCTATGCCGCATCCCAAGTCATTCGCTGGAAAGATATCGTCGTCGGCGACCCCCTCTGCAACCCCTACCAACCATAAATAGAATTTTGACCGCCGCCACACTCAAGCCAGAATTCACCCCTCAACGTCACAGATTTTGAGTACTAGGAATTCCTTCTAAACCCGATAAACACTCCGCCGCAACAAAACCAATAGCACTGGAGCCCCCAAAATCGCTGCCACTGCCCCGACCGGCAACTCCCCGCCCGAGACAATCTTCTGCGCCAAAAAGTCAGCCACCACCAGAACCAGCGCCCCGACAACCCCACTCAACCCCAACGACTTCCGTAAATCCGGCCCGACCAAGCTACGTGCAATGTGCGGAGCCACCAACCCAACAAAGCCAATAATCCCCGCGCTCCCAACGATAGCCCCAACCGCCATCGTTCCCGCCATCAAATGCCGAATCATCACTCTTTTAGAATCAACCCCCAATCTCCCTGCGAGTTCCTCACTAAAAGCAAAAGCATTCAAAACCCTCGAATCTCGCCATCCCAAAATAAAAGCTAAGACAACAAAAAATAGCATCACCCCCACCCGCTCCCAATGCATCGGCGTCAAACTCCCGAGCATCCACCGCATCACCAC
>JAPUDU010000308.1 GCA_027492935.1 Fimbriimonadaceae bacterium | reverse complement strand
TGTTTGGGCGAAGACTCCCAGTGGGGCAGATTGGGTTTCTGTGGCTTTGCAAGGAGCGGGGGCAGATTTGATTTTCCCATGCAAAGATCACCCTTCGGATCGCCCTGATCAGGCGACGATGCGGCTTACGGCGCCTGATCCACTTATTGCGGTGGGCCCGGGAATTCTTCAGAAAACGACAAAAAATAATGATAAAACATCAACTTATGTGTGGCATATGGCTCTGCCGATCAACAATTACTCTCTCGTGTTTAATGCGGCACCATATGATTTGGTGAAGGATTCGGTGAAGTCAATTGGGGGTCAAGTGATTCCTATTCACTACTACGTTCTTCCGGAGAACAAGAGTAAGGCTCCGAAGCTTATTGAAGAGCAGAAGAAGTACCTCGCTTTTATGGAGAAGTATTGTGGACCTTTCCCATTCCGGACGGTGAAGATGGGGATTGTTGAGACTCCGCATTTGGGAATGGAACACTCGACGGAGATTGCTTATGGGAATCGTTATCGTTTTGCGGCTGATGGTTTGGATTGGCTGCTCCTCCACGAATTTGGTCATGAATGGTGGGCTAACCTTGTATCTAACGCTGACTGGCGCGATATGTGGATTCATGAAGGATTCCAAAGCTTTTTGGATACTTTTTACATTGAGCAGATTCGGGGAAAAGATGCATACATCGCGGCCATGAAGGGTCGGCGGCGCAGCATTCGGAACGACGCTCCGGTTGCACCACGGGCGGAGACTTCGAGCGAAGCTTATGGCAACGATATCTATGATAAAGGCGCGTTGGTTTTGCATTCGCTTCGATACTTGATTGGTGATGAGGCATTTTTGCGCTCGATTCGTCGGATGGCTTATCCGACGGTTGAATCGGAGAAGTGGGCAGATGGGCGAGCTTTGCGTCTGGTGACAACGGATGATTTTGTGACGATCGCCTCAAATGAAGCGAAGCAAGATTTGCGGTGGTTCTTTGAGGTTTATGTTCGTCAGGCTAAATTGCCATCGCTCAAATCTGAGTCCGCAAATGGTGTTCTTACCTTGGAATGGATCACGCCCGATAATTTGCCCTTTGCAATGCCAATTGATGTTGTGGTTGATGGGAAGAGTGTTCGAGTGCCGATGACGGGCGGCAAGGGTTCGGTGAACTATACTGGCGCGGCGCCAGTGGTGGATCCGAACGGTTGGGTGCTTAAGCAGTAAGCATCTTGTTCGGCTCAGATTAACTTTAAAGCTCTCTTAATCGGGGCGTTGAAGAATGGGCGCGATGACACGACGAGATTTCTTGAGAGCAGGCGTCGCCACAGGCGTTAGCTTAGCCATGCCCCATTTCATTTTTGCTCAGGAAACTCATGGGCCGAAGGTTGTACGAACGGCAACAGACCGATTTGAGTTAGTTTTGCCCAAGCAACCGCGTCTCCGAATTTTGCAGATTGCAGATACACATTTTGGAACACCCAACCCGATTAATCGGCTTAAAGACAAGAGTTCTTACACGTTGATTAAGGAGTTAGTCGCAACGCACAAACCGGACTATGTTTTTCATACGGGGGATTTTATCAACAATGATAACGAGAATGTTGAGTGGGGAGCGATTCCGTTTATGGATGATTTAGGAGTGCCTTGGTCAGTTAGTTTTGGCAACCACGACCATCCGAACGGGAAGAAAGGGCAGAAGAGTCTGGAAGAGTACTATGCGACTTTGAACAACTCAGTTGTGGGCTATGCCGAGCGATCTGCTGGAGCGCGGGATTACTGTTATCGAGTCGATTTTCGGGTTGAAGGTCAGAAGCCGTTTAGTTCTGTATTTGCGTTCAACACGGGCAATCCGGCGAGCGGTATGAAGGTGAATGATACGCAAACCCAGTGGTTCTTGAATCATATGGATGCGGATAAATCGGCGAATGTTCAAACTCCGGTTTTGGTTATGCAGCACATCCCGACAATTGAATACAAGGATGTTTTTGACCAGAAATTGGCGGTTGGTCGACAGGGTGAGACAGTTTGTTTTGAGATTGATAAAGGGGAAATTTTTAATCAGTATGTCAACTCCGGTCGGGTTCGGGCAATTTTCTGTGGACATGACCACGTGAACGATTACATCGGTGAATTGAAGAAGGTGAAACTGGTTTACGGACGATGTAGCGGGTACAGCGGTTACGGCGATTGGGAACGAGGGGCTCGGCTGATTGAAGTTGATACTGCTACAGGACGCGGTACGAGCCGAGTTGTTTTAGGGAAGGCAGAGAAGGAAAAGCCAGAGTGGAGAAGCACTTTGACTGATTCAGTTGTTAGCTGAACGGCTCCGCTTTATCCTGATTGATTCATTGCAGGCGATGTCTTCCATTTTTTGATAAACGGGAAGACATCGCTTGAGACGAGGTGTACTCCAACCCATAGAGTGAACCATTCAATGCCGAAAATGGGCCGTAGCCAGCTTAGGGAAGCTTGGTTCGCAACGAAAAACCCGATGGTGAGAATTAGTGCATTGACGGCAATGATTGATAGTGGAGTGAGCCAAGTATCTTTGGATTTGGCATTTGAGCTTGCGGCGAAGTAACTGCCGAGATAGTGGAAATAACTTCCGGCGGCAATGTGGAATACGTAGACTCCGGTGAGAAACATTGGCCCGCCATAGCGACCGAATGCACCCCATACGAGTGCTTCGCCAAGGAAGAATAACGAAAGTAGGGGACTGCGAAAGTCGGGTGATTTGAGTCCGCGCCAGCCTCCGAAGCCGAGAACAACGAGGGCCAACAAGAGGGAGGCACTCCAGAGCGCCCAGGAGTGAGAGGTGATTCCACCGACATTGAGAAGGACGACGCTCAGCCAACTGAATGTTAGGAGAGGTTGGTAGGAAGTGAGCCATCGAGTGAGGAGATTTCCTGATGTGCGGCTTTTGCCTTCGAAGTGTTGCTCGGCTTTTATGAAGTGGTCGATGAAATACACCCACACGACGGCACCGAAGATACCGGCACCGGCAGCCCACCGCAAACCAAGAAGGGTTAGGATGATGAGAGCCGTGCATGCAGCGTAAGCGAAAATTCTTCCGCCTTTGAATTCATCTCGTAGGCGAGCGAGGGCATTGCGTTGCCCCCGGAAGGCGAAGATGAAGTGTGCCCACCCAGCCCATGCAACGCAGGCGTAGACGTTGATAACTTCGGGTGACAGGTGTTCGGAAACGACGTGGTGCTCTCGTTCGGGGACTAATTGAAGAGGGAGAGCAAATGTTAAACCAATAAAAAGGAATGTTAGGCCGAGGGCTACCGCGGGTAAAGCGGTGGAGCGGGTTTGATTCGGCATATTGAGATTGAACAGTTTAGTTGACTGGATCGTTCAGGGGCAAGAGATATTCATTTGATGGATGATTTATGTGGCATGAATATTTTGTTGTTTGGGATGACGTATGTCAAAATAGAGATTGGTATGAGCAAAGTCGAAACCAGTATTCATTTTGAAGCAACGTTGCTTCGTCCAACCGAGGCGAAAGCGGATGATGCTTGGAGTTTTTTAAGACTCCCTCAAAGTGCGAGTGATCAACTTCCTTCTCGCAGCATGGTTTCAGTTGAGGGAACGATCAACGGGTCTTCTTTTTATGCGACGCTTGAGCCGGATGGTCAAGGAGGGCATTGGTTGAGAGTAGACAAGGAGTTGCGTGAATCGGTGCGGGTAAAGGTTGGCGACACTTTAGAGTTTGAGATTGCGCCGATGAAAGAAGAACCGGAGCCGAAGGTGCCAGAAGATCTTAAGTTGGCTTTGGAAGGTGCAATACCGAAAGTTCGGGAAGTTTGGGAAGGCACAACGGCGATTTCACGCCGTGATTGGATTTATTGGATTACTTCGCCTAAGAAGCTTGAAACCCGTGTTCGGCGAATAGAAACAGCATTAGATAAGCTTGCGAAGGGGCAGAAACGGGCTTGTTGTTTTGATCGGTCGGGAATGTATAGCAAGAGCCTTAGTTGTCCAGTTGAAGCAGACTAATTTCTGTGAAGTAAGGTGGGTGGTGAAGGGCGATTTTCATCTAATCGTTTTGTGAGAGTGTGGAAAAAGTCCTAAAACCATCTTCGGCATAGCTATTTTTAATATTGAACTATGATAATAGTCCCAACAGCTTTTATGGCTTCCCTCGCTATCGCTCAAGAACGAACCAGCCTTTCCCTTGGATTGGCCCTTCTTCTTGTCCTTAGCATTATCGTCATTATTCCATTGACATAAGCCGGGAAGTACTCAAAAATAAAGAAGCCTTCCCGGAAACCGGGAAGGCTTCTTTATTTTTTCTTAGTGCAAAGTTGCACTTCTACATAAGGGTTGGGGAGGCATGGTCGCCTTGCATAAGTGATTGACGAAGTTGTCATCGGCGGAAACGAAGGACAAATCATGAATCAAGAACGAACGGGCGCGCAAGTCGTAATGGAGGCGCTGGCCAAACACGAAGTGGATACAATTTTTGGGTATCCGGGTGGTGTTGTTTTGCCTCTGTATGACGAAATGACTCGCTGGCCCCAGATCAAACACATTCTTGTGCGGCACGAACAGTGCGCGGCACACATGGCGGACGGTTACAGCCGGAGTACTGGAAAAGTTGGCGTATGCCTTGCTACCAGTGGCCCGGGGGCAACGAACCTCGTAACGGGAATTGCGACCGCCATGATGGATAGCATTCCGATGGTGGCGATTACCGGTCAGGTGAACTCATGGGCGGTTGGAACCGATGCTTTTCAAGAGACTGACATTCAAGGTGTGACGATCCCGATTACAAAGCACAACTATTTGGTTACGGATATTGATCAGTTACCTTACGTGCTGGCTGAGGCGTTTTATCTGGCGAATACTGGTCGGAAAGGGGTTGTTTTGGTGGACATTCCGAAGGATGTGTTTACGGCTAAGACCAGTGCTCCTTTCCCCGATACGATTGTTCGAAAAGGTTATCAGGCAGCAGCTAAGATGAAGCCGGATACGATTGCTCAAGCAGCACAAATGTTAGCGGAATCGAAGCAACCGGTGGTGATTGCCGGTGCAGGTGTAGTTTGGTCTCAAACTCATGAGGCGTTGAAGGCGTTGGCGGAAAAAGCTGATCTGCCGATCATCAATTCACTTTTAGGTTTAGGTTCGATTGATCGCAAAGACTCGCGATCGCTTGGCATGATGGGGATGCATGGGGAAGCGACGGGGACAAAAGCAGTCCAAGAAGCTGATTTGCTGATTGGTATTGGTATTCGATTTGATGATCGTTTGACCGGGCAGGTCGCGGGATTTGCGCCGAAGGCAAAGGTTATTCATTTTGATCTTGATCCGAGTGAGTTTTCCAAGGTTGTTGATACAAACCTGTGTGTCCCGGGTGATCTGTCGGAAACGTTACCGGCGTTTGCGGAAGCGGTTACGCCAAAGAAAAATGAGCTTTGGTGGGAAATGTTGAATGCATGGCGCTCCGAGTTTCCGCTGGTTG
>JAPUDU010000307.1 GCA_027492935.1 Fimbriimonadaceae bacterium | reverse complement strand
TCCCGCGAAGTATGCGATGAATTCTGGCGACAGCTTGGCGAAGACTGGATGACTCGCCTCAACCTTCCTCTCGATCAACTGCCCCTCCTCGTCGAAGCCGCTGACAACTTTATCTTCGGACCCCGATCAACTGTCTTCACCCTCTTCTCCGATACACTCGAAGTCCTTGAAACATTAAAGGCCAAACAAATCCCCATCATCATGCTCTCAAACTGGGATGTCAGCCTTCACCGCACATGCGACCTACTCCAAATCACCCCTTACTTCCAAAAAATTATTGCTAGTCTTGAAGAAGGCGTAGAAAAACCCGACCCCGGATTATTCCAAGTCGCCCAAGATTTCCTCAAAACTCCAAATGTCCTCCACATCGGTGATGACCCAATGGCAGATGTACAAGGTGCCCGATCATTTGGATGGGATGCCCTCCTCCTCGACCGAGCCGCAGAGTCAACCACCGGCAGAATTTCATCGCTCAATCAACTCTTAAACCACCTATGACCCTCGACGATCTCGATTACGTTCTGCCCCCAGAACTAATAGCCCAAGAACCACTTGAAAACCGAGATGCCGGCCGCCTTCTTCATGTCGAAAGAACTAACGGAGCCCTCCATCACCGTCAATTCCGAGACGCCCTTGATCTCCTTCAGGACGGCGACCTGCTCGTCATGAATAACACACGAGTCTCTGCATTAAGACTCTTCGGTCAAAAACCCACCGGCGCCCAAGTAGAAGCCCTGCTCCTCAAAGAAACTGAACCGGGAACCTTCCTCTGTCTACTCAAACCTGCCAAACGTTTGCCCATAGGCACAACTATCAACTTCGAGCAAGGGCTCCAGGCGATCGTCACGGCCGAAGCAGAATCTGGAATGCGATATATCACATTTGTGCAAGCCGGCACCTGGCGCGAAACTCTCAACAATATCGGACTTGCTCCCCTCCCACCATACATTCACACTCACCTCGCCAACCGTGAACGATACCAAACCGTCATCGCCCAGCACGAAGGATCAGCTGCTGCCCCAACCGCTGGTCTTCATTTCACAAAATCTTTTCTAGAACAATTAGTCCAAAAAGGCATTCAAACTGCTGAAGTCACCCTTCATGTTGGTCTCGACACATTTCGTCCCATCCAAGCTGAAAGAATCGAAGATCATCACATGCATGGGGAATATTGTGAAATCCCGCCAGAAACTGTGGAAAAGGTAGCCGAATGTCGCGGACGCATAATTGCGGTCGGTACAACAACTGTCCGAACACTTGAAACATTCGCCACCGGAAAACGACAACTCTCTGCCGGAAAAACTGTCTCCAAAATTTTTATCACCCCCGGCTACGATTTCAAAATAGTAGACGGAATGTTCACTAATTTTCACATGCCCAGGACTTCAATGCTTTTTATGATTTCTGCCCTCGCATCGCCAGAATCCATCCGCTCAGCTTACAAAGAGGCAGTAAATTTACGGTATCGATTCCTTTCTTTTGGTGATTCCATGCTGATCCTCTAGCGAAAGGTCTTTCTAGCCCATTTGATTTGTGTAATATACGAAGGCGACTATGCCCACAAAGGAATTTGACCCGCTGGCCTATATTGAGAACGCTTTTGAAGAAAAACCGAAGAAAGCAACATCGAACGGCATAGACAAAAAAGCTTCGACAAACCAAACTTCAAAGTTCAGAAAAACTAAGCTGAGCGCACCCCGCCCGCGAAAGTCAACCATCACCGAAAATGAACCTGTTCTCGACGAAGATCTAAAGTTCATTCTCGAAAATCTTCCCAAAAACATCGAGTTCCTCGGCACATTCTTCACCGACTCGGTCACGAGCAAATACTATCAAGGTGATTTCAAAGAAACCCGCGAAGACTTGATTAGAAGACTGCTCAATCCAGAATTGACTCTTGAAGAAGCTTCACGCCTCTTAGGCGTCTGCCCTGCAACTGTCCGCCGGTATACAAACCGTGGCTGGCTCGGTCACCACCGCACAAAAGGCGGCCAACGACGATTCCGTCTGAGCGGGATTGTTAAATTTGTGGAAGAACACGGCCGACTTCCTGAGGAATAATAATCCGTGTGAACGGCAGGCCACTTAACATCGCTATCTTCTCCGATAGCGCACTGCCAATCCTTAATGGCGTAAGCGTCAGTATTGATGCTTTGATGGATGGGCTTCGCGAGCGCGGTCATTCCGTCCATCTTTTCACCTCTGGCTATCCTGGCCACCACGACCACGATCCAAACACGCATCGGTTCTTTGCCTTACCCACCCCGTTTGCAAAAGCTTATCCACTAAGTTTGCCCCCGTTTTTCCAAATGCTTCCGGAGTTTCGGGCTCATAAATTCGATCTCATTCATACCCACACCCCATTCACAATTGGCTTTGTTGGATTGCGCTGGGCAGAGTCTCACGGCATTCCACTCGTCACCACTTATCACACCCTCTACGATAAATACACCCACTACATCCCACTCTTTCCAAAACGCTTTCTCAAGTATAAAATTGCGAAACATACCAACTACTATTACAACCGTGTTCAGCATGTAATCACACCAAGTAAATTCAGCAAGGAATGGCTCAGTAGGCATCAGATAAACCGACCAATTACTGTCATCCCAACTGGTGTTCCTGATCCCATTGTTCTTCCAAAAGAAACCGCCCGGTTACATCTCAAATCGCAAAATGATCGGATCGTTGCCCTCTACTGCGGTCGAATCGCCATAGAGAAAAATTTGGATGTACTCATTCATGCCGTTGCCCGAATGATCCCGGAAAATCCAAATCTGCGTTTATGGATTGTCGGCGATGGCCCCGCCAGAGAAACCTACCGCCGGTTAGCCCGCGATCTCGGCATTGGCGATAAAGTCAAATTCTGGGGTTTCATAGAACGCGACCAAATTGGAAAGTACTATTCAGCCGCTGACCTCTTCATGTTTGCTTCACAAACTGAAACGCAAGGGCTTGTTATTCAAGAAGCAATGTCATACGGATTACCGTGTGTCCTCGTTGGCGGTGGTGGAGCTGACGATACAGTTATTGATGGCGAAAATGGCATCATAACTGCCAGTTCGTCAATCGAACTGGCAAATGCTTCTCAAAAAATTATCTCCGACCCACATTTTGCTCAACGACTCAGCGCATCGGCCCTAACCACTTACCGAGAACACACCATTTCCCGCATGGTCGATAGAGTCATAAACGTCTACAATCAAACATTAGGCATTGAAGAGCCAGAGACAACCCATGTCCGATAACTCCAATTCTATAAATACTTGGAAGCCAAACAAGCCTCTCACCTGGTTCTTTGGCTCAGTTGCACTCCTCTTCATTCTCCGCACAGCACTTGCTTTTGTCACCTTGCCTCCAACTCCAGCCATGCTTGCCAGTATTGTCACAACGGCTGTTTTTATTGTCGTTCCCTTCGTCGGGTTATTCTGCGGTGCATCTTTCGAATGGAAGCCAGCCCAGACCTGGATTCTTCTTCTTGTTGGCGTCCTTTTACATGCCGGGGCATTTGTTTTCCTCCGTCAAGTAAAAGTTGATCCATTAACTGGCTTAATCTTACAAAACTTCATGCAACTCGGCATGTTGTTCTGGACTCTCGGTTTAGGGGTGCTTGTTTCCATCCTTGTTCGTGAAAAGAACATGTTGCTCCCAGTAGCCATATTTCTGGCGGGAATGGACGCCCTGCTCATCCTAACCCCATTTACACCGCAAGCCCGCATCGCCGCCGAAAACCCCGAGATCATCAGCAACATTGGACTTCGAGTTCCTGGAGTACGAGTTTCCACCCCTGGCATTCCGCAGGCTCCAATTGCGATCAACGATGTCGGTGCTGTCGGTCCAGCCGACCTTTTCATCAGTGCGATGTTCTTTGCTGCTATGTTCCGCTACGGCATGAGATCTAAACAAACAGCGGTCTGGCTCATCCCTGTCCTTATCGGATATTTGTTCATCGTTCTGCTCACCGGTATCCCACTGCCAGCATTGGTTCCAATTGGGCTCACCGCCTTAATAATCAATTGGCGTGAATTTAAGCTCAGCAAAGACGAAAAAGCCGCAACTTGGGTTGTTACTATAATTGCCCTCGCAATGGCTTGTTACGGAGCATATGCTAAGGCGACGTACAAGCCGCCAGCGCCGCAAGCTGACTCTTTGCAACTGGGCTCCGGCCAAGAGCCTCCAAAATCGGAAGGCTCGCCGCCGCAATCCCCGCCAGATCCAAACCGGTAGTCAAGCCATTACGTTCAGCAAAATAAACTAAATCCTCTGTTGCCAAATTGCCGCCCGCACCTGGCGCATAAGGACAACCACCTAGCCCACCAGCACTTGAATCAAATGCACGGTAGCCCCTTTCAAGCATTTCGGCCACATTCGAAATTGCCGTCCCCCGCGTATCGTGGAAGTGCCAAACTATTTTTGATTGATCAATCTCTTTTTCAATCTCATCTGCCACACGATTTATCTCTTGAGGAACAGCCACACCTATTGTTTCACCGAGACTAACCTCATCACATCCCATCTCAAAAAGCTGACTCGTTACTGTTGCTACACGCGTAGGATCAACTAAGCCAGAGAAAGGGCATTGCACGATGGTGCTGAGATATCCCCGTACATATCCACCCGGGATCTCGGCTCGGTACCTTTTGATCACTCTACCAAAAATCTCTAAGGAATCAGAGATCGACATATTGATGTTTCTTTGAACGAAGTCTTCACTCGCCGCTGTAAACACTGCAATAGCCGGAACCTGATGCTCAATTGCCCGATCCAAACCCTTCTCGTTCGGCACCAAAGTAGACATCCGAACCCCCTTAATCACCCCTAAATCCCCCAGTAACTCCCCGGCATCTGCCAGCTGTGGAATCCATTTAGGGTGCACAAAGCTAGTAACTTCAATCTCTTTTGAACCTGCTTGAGCAAGATCGCGAACAAATTGTGCTTTGATCTCAGTTGAAACCACAGTTTTTTCGTTCTGTAGCCCATCCCGCGGCCCAACCTCAATAACTCTTAAAAAATCACTCACCTGACTTCGTCACCTTTACAAGCAACTGACCATCATTCACCTGATCACCAATATTTACACTCAAATCACTGACTACACCGCTAAAATCGGCCTTGATCGGCTGTTGCATTTTCATTGCTTCCAAAACAATAAGGGTTTGACCTTCTTCAACTGAATCACCATCTTTAACTAACACTTCTACAATCTGCCCCGGCATTGGCGCTCGTCCTTCACCCGATCCCGTCATACCAGCTCGGCTACGTGATGCCGAAAACTTCTCAACTTCAAAAACTCGGCCATCAACTGACACAAAAGTCTTATCCCCTTTCTTAGCTACAACCGCCGACTTAACCCCATCTATTGTGACTATCCTTAAGCGATCACCATCCTCATAAATTGCCGCTCCGGAACCTTGACCTAGTTCCGATTCTGCTCCGTTGATCAATGCTTTCAAATCCGCGCCGCCTTAGCTTCTCGAACCGCTTCCATGAAGGCATCAA
>JAPUDU010000306.1 GCA_027492935.1 Fimbriimonadaceae bacterium | reverse complement strand
ACTTCCTCGCAAAATTCTTTGCCTCAAGTCCGTCAGAACTCGTCCTCAGTCTCTTCGACCAAGGCAAACTTACTCCCCAAGAAATCGAAAAACTCAAAAAAATAGTGAGCGAAGAACTCTCATCGGAGGAAGAATAATGAACTTCCTCACCGATCAAACCATCCTCGCTCTCTGCAATGGCGGAATTGCTGTTTTCATCAGTGCGCTCATCACTCTTTGGATTGCCAAGATTGCTGAACAAACCACCCCTTCCATTGCTCGCAAAGTCAATTTCATTGGGATTTTGCTCCTTGCTCCCACGTTCCTTGGTACCTACTTCGTATCCCTCACTCAGTACCAACCCCCCACCATTCTCAACGTAAAAATCGCGCCCCCTCAACCGCGGAGACGCGTGGTGGTGTCCGCCAGCGCACTCAGTTGTGGCGCCCGCGTTGATGTCTCCGCCATCGCAAACACTTTATCCCCCAATTCTCGCGTAGCAACCCAATCTCAAAACACCGTTCGTTCTGCCTCCCCCAATACTAAAACTCAATCTGAGACTCCAAGCTATCTCGGGGCGACCCTCCTCTCTGTTTGGGCACTGGCAACGCTATTTTTGATCGTCCGACGGGAAAAAGGCAAACAATTGCTCAAGTTCCAATTGCAATCCGCCACGCCATTCCCTCTAACCAGTCAGCTCAAACAAAACACCTTTACCCCTCAAGAACTCAGCCAAATCCAAGTCGTCATCTCACCCATCGGAGTTCCTTTCGTATTCCGACATCAAGAAACATATCTCGCACTACCCATCGGAATCAACCAGCTTTCACCCCAAGAAAGCCAATCAGTCATCCTCCACGAACTCAGCCACATCCGCAACGGACACCTTGTTCAATCAGAACTAGCAGCCCTCCTCAAAAACCTTTTTGTTTGGGTGCCATCAGTTTGGTTACTCGTAAACAATCTAAAAAACATCCAAGAATCCGAGGCGGATACGGATGTAATTAATCAACTCGGAGAGGGCAAAGCCCTCGCCCGAGCGATCTCGAACTTTTCATCTCACGTATGTCGCGGGATTACTCCCGCTGCACATAGGCTCGTCAACTCAGGACGCCCCCTTCAAAGACGCGTCCAACGACTCATGAAACAAAAAAGAACAACAATGAGAATACCAAAAATAACAAAAGTTGCCCTCGGAATCGCTTGTAGCGCCGTAGCTATCGGTTCTCCGTTCGCAATTCAACTTAACAACTCCAAGGCTGTACTAGCTCAACCAGCAGCAAAAATGGTCAACTGGAAAATAGGCCACGCATGGCAGTATGAAATGAAGTTCTCAGATGGAACGATTAGCAAATACACCCTCCATGCAACCGCTGAAACCCCGGTAAAAGATGGAGTCGTGGTTGAATATCAAAAGAACGCCATGAGCTTCAATGGAACCCCAATGGTTTCCTACGAATACCAAACCATTAGCTCAAAAGGAGTTTTTCCAACCGCGAATGCTCATGTCTCAAATGCTAATCCAGGCTTCGGCGCCCCAGCCAAAGTCCAACTGATCCCAGCAACCTCAGAAACTAAAGCCTGGTCGTCTAACGACGATGCTGGCCAGTTGTCGATTAACACGAGCACTGATGGCGACGCAAAGGGATTCAAGATCGTGACGACAGCCCGGATCATCTCCACAAATCAGCCAATCACTCTAGCTAACGGAAAGTTCCGCGCAACCGTCATTGAAACCACTGAAAAAGCCGACTGGGATACAACCATCAGAACACGATGGTATGTCGAAAATCTCGGCAAAGTGAAAGAAGTGCTTTCTCGACCGAACGGAAAAGTCATGATGGAAGAAACCTTAGTGGGATACGCTCCCGAAGCGCAACTCAACCAAACTCAGGGATTCATTGATTCTCGACCAGTCGGTCAGGGATCAGTTCCTCCAGCTAAGTAAACAAAAAGTTCCCCTTTGCATGGCTGTTGCAAAGGGGAACGTACCTTTAAGAGACCTTCTTTCTTATTTAGTATTCCAAGCTTCAGCTTGATCAGTAAGATCATTGCCGAGCTTATCAATACACTTCTTCATCCAAGCAGGAGTAACGCCGTGATTCTCGATCGGAATTGCGACCATCAAAAGCCCCTTGCTATTTACATAAAATTGAGTTGGTTGAACAGCCCCGTTTGCTCTCAGGATCGCTTCGTACTTTGTCTTTTCAGAAGTGGCGCCTAAGTTGGCCGTCAACCAAATATAGTTCTTGCTCGGTGATATCTCTGCCGCCATCGGAACGTCAAACCCTTCCGTCTTCACCTTGAACTCATACTTTTCTTTCCCCACTTCACTGCCGATGTTCTTCGTTTCATATCCAAGCCCATCGACCATCGCCTTCAATGCCGGCGAATCAAGCGGCTTCGACTCAACTTGATTAATCGCCAATCCCGCAATCAAAGGTATTCCAACCGCAAATCCACAGCTCAAAAGTCCAGCTTTCATAATGCAAACTGACGCGCCAGGTTTAAGAAAAGGTACGCGCTATCATCAAAATTCCTACTAATCTTTTGTGCACCCGCATCAAACACCTCAAATATTTCCAGGTAATGTTCGTCAGTGGCACCCCTCGATTCACGAGAACAAAAGAATGCCTCAATCCTCTACGCTGGTATCTCTTTTTCAATTATCGCTTGGTGGATCACCCTCATTTTCGTACCTCAATCGAGAATCCACTTCCTCGGTGAATCTTTCTCCGAAAAATTCTTCTGGGTACTCATCGTTCCTGATCTCATTTCAGCCATTGCTCTCCCAACTTTGCTGATCCCTGCCATCCTAAAAAATCGTCCCAACGCTTCAACAATCGCTTGGCTCCACGCCGGAGGTCAAGGTTATGCATTTCTCATCAGCATCGCCCTCGCTATCATCGACCCACGCGCTTACTGGGGTGTCGTCGGCATGATGCTCTCCACCGGAATCGCATTCTTCCTCGCCCTGCGCATCCAGAACATCGACATACTATGGGGCAAATTTCGGTTTAAACCCGCGCCATCAAGCACCCCAAAAGCTCACCTCAAAAGGGCCATCACTCAAACCATAAACATGTGGATTATCTTCCTCGGAATAATTCCTCTCATCATCGCCCAATCAGAAATTTTTCTCGATTTCAATCAAAACTGGTTCCACTTTCCTGGACAAATACCCGTCGCTGCCACCCTCTTCGTGCTCCTCGGATCATTCGGTATCTGGGGAACTTCAGAAATGACCAAATACGGCGACGGAACCCCACTTCCATCAGAACACACCAACAAACTCGTCACCACCGGCCCCTATAGATTCATCCGCAACCCCATGGCCCTCTGCGGAACCACACAAGGAATCGTTGTCGGTCTTGGCATCGGATCCCCCTTCGTCATGTCATACGGTCTGCTCGGAGCGTTCGCTTGGAACATCCTGGTTCGACCCGCCGAAGAAGCCCAACTCGCTTCCAGTTTTGGCGAAGAATTTGAAACCTACAAAACCAAAATTAATTGCTGGATCCCCCGCCTCAATCGCAAAAATCACCAAGCGAACTAATTTTAAACCCAGCCACAAATACCGTGGGAATAGCCCCCTCAATCAGGGTAAAAATTGAACGTGGATTCAACCCATTCTGAAGTCGAAACTAATCCACAAAAATGGACTTTCACCACTTTCGGTGAATTCAAAATTCAACCGATCCCCCCAAAGTTCCGCACGCGGAAAACCGAATCCCTTGTCGCCCTTCTCGCCCTCCGTCCCGGAACCTATTTTTCCCGCGATGCCATAGCCGCGATATTCTGGCCCGAAGACCGCCAAGACACCGCCCGCCAAAGCGTCCGAATGGCCATCAGCAACATCCGCTCGGCTCTCGGAAAAACCGCCCTCCTCACCGATCGAGATAGCATCGCCCTTAACCCGTCCGAAGTCCACTCCGACCTCTCAGAATTTGAAACCCTTGTCAACGATTCCCGATCCACAGAATTAAGTTCAATCAGAAATCGAACCCGTGCATTCGAAATCGCCAGCAAACCCTGGCTTCCATCCGTTGATGCTGATTGGATTCATGCCGAGTCCCCTCGAATCCAAGAACTGATTGCCGAAAACTCCCTCGCCCTCGTCCGACTTTTATCCGAAAGCAATCAAGCTCAAGAAGCAATTCGTATCGCCAAGCAAACCCTCGATCTTGTCGGGTGCCGCGAAGATATCCACATTGCCCTCATGCAACTCTATGTCGATTCCGGACTCACAAGTCTTGCCATCGCTCAATTCGAAATCCTCCAAACCCAACTAGATGACCTCTGGGGTGAACCCCCCTCCGCCACGGCAATCGCCGTCATTGAATCTGCTCCCCGATCTTCAAAAGGAACAAACCTCAGCCGCCCACCGCAGACCTTAATCCACGGGCTAGTCGGTCGAAACGATGAAATTCTCACCATCGTTGACTCAATCAAAACCGCCACGAACGGCATAAACATCACCCTCATCGGCACGGGTGGAACGGGCAAAACAACCCTCGCCCGAGCTACCGCGGCCATTCTCGCCCAAGATAATATCCTCACCCATTTTATTGACCTCACCACCTCAACAACCAAAGATGCTGCTGCCGAGAAAATTCTTACCGACCTCAACATCTCCAGCATCGAAAACAAAGAATCCATCGGCGCGATCGCCCGCGCACTCCGTCAATCCCAATCCGTCATCATCCTCGATAACCTCGAACAACTCGGCAACGATGCCAAAGAGTTAATCGAAAGCATCACCTCAAAAGCACCGAATCTCCGATTCATCCTCACCACACGGGCACCCATCAATCTCTCGTCCGAAAAAACCATCCTTGTCACCCCCCTCAAGTTTCCCGAGCAAGGCTCCAACCTCGACGAGACTCGATCCGCCAGCGCAATCCAGTTGTTCGAGTTGCAAGCGATTCAATCAAACCCAAAGTTTGAGATAACAACCCAAAACGCCAAATCAGTCGTCGAGCTCTGCCGCCGTCTCGATGGTCTCCCCCTTGCAATCAAACTCGCAGCCGCTCGAATCATCATTCGCACCCCTGCCCAAATTCTCGCCAGCATCCACACCTCACTGGAACCAATCCGCAGCACTTCTAATCAGGAATCTCCCCGGCACAACAATCTGCGATCCACAGTTGAATGGAGCTTCAAAATCCTATCCCCCGAAGCCCAATCAGCCGCTCTCGCTCTGAGTCTCCATTCCGGTCGATTTACTGAAGAAGATGCGGCGATTCTTCTCCCAGATCAAGACCACCTCGCTATTCTTGAAGAACTCGTCAAATCTTCCCTCCTTAACAACGACACCTCCCAAGAAGTAAGCGAATTCTGGTTCTACGAAACCGTCCGCACCAGCCTCGCCGACATCCTCGGCGAAGAAGATCAATACGACGAATGCATGAACAGATTACTGAAATTCTGCGTTCAAAAAACCGAACAGATTGACGCCGAACCCGATCTTCCTGGATGGAAAAAACTACGGCGACACTTCGTAAATATTGAGAACATTCTTAAATGCTTAGAGCATGCAT
>JAPUDU010000305.1 GCA_027492935.1 Fimbriimonadaceae bacterium | reverse complement strand
GAAGAAGTCTGAAAGGCATTGGCGTTTCCCATCTCTCTGCCTCGGAAACTGGAATCGACATCGCTCCGACTTCGCATCCTCGTGAAAAATAATCAGGTCATTCCCTTCGCTCTGGCACCAGAAATATCCCCACTTAACCGCTGGCTTCATGATGTTCGCCAACTCGCGACACTTGCGTTCAAAGATTGGTTTGACATGAACGTCAAGCCAATCCGTGAACTGCGGATTTGTCATATCTTCAGGCTTCTTATATTGCCATTGCCCTCGCCAAAGTGCAATTGGGTTGATAAACTTATACAATTCGAATATGTCAAAGTTATCGCGTTTTCTTACTCCATAAAACGGAAGTTGTGGGATACTCTCGGCTGGCGAAGTTGGACTCTTCGTTCCATCAAAAACATAGAGCACCGGGTCGCGATCCGGCAACCGGTGACTGCTCACCCGTGCTGCCGCTTTCACAGGAGCCTCAAAATCCTGCCCCCCTTCCCCGCAAAGCTCACCCATCAACCTCAAGCCTTCAAAAGCATCCTGAGCATAAAAAACTCGCCCATCATAAATACTCCGCAAATCCTCTTCAACATAGCCCCGCGTCAATGCCGCTCCACCCAGAATCACCGGATAATTCGAGAGCCCCCGTGCATTCATTTCCAGCAAATTGTCCCGCATCACCAAAGTCGATTTAACCAACAATCCGCTCAGCCCAATCACTTGGCATTTATTCGCTTCAGCTTCCGCTAATATGTTATTGATTGGTTGCTTAATCCCTATGTTAACTACGCGATAACCATTATTTGTTAAAATAATATCGACTAAGTTTTTACCAATATCATGCACATCTCCGGCGACTGTCGCCAAGAGCATTGATCCCTTCTCCGAACCTTCAACCCGCTCCATCAACGGCTCCAAAACTTTGACCGCCGCCTTCATCACTTCCGCCGACTGCAAAACAAACGGCAGTTGCATCTTCCCAGATCCAAACAGTTCCCCAACTGTCTTCATACCATCAAGCAAAATTTCATTAATAATTGCCAGGGGCTCATAGCTCTCTAAGGCAAGCGCAATATGAGCATCCAAATTCTTCTTAATCCCATCAACAATATGTTTCTTCAACTGCTCTTCAATAGAGAGCCCAGCAAACGGGTCAACACTTGTGTCAACCGCCTTCACGTCCTCAAACCGCTTCATTAACTCAATCAGCGGATCATATATAACCTCTCGTTCGTCTGCCATCACGTCCTAATTTGAACCCGAAGTATGACACTCAACGAGTACATATCTCCGGGATACAAACCACCATCTCAGACCAAGTTCGTCAACCTCCCAGCACAACCGTAGCAACACTCATCGGTGGCAAATTCACTTCAAAGCCACCCGTGATTCCTTTCACCGCCAATTCCAACGGACGAACAGTATCCGGTGAATCAAACGTGTTGTGACTTTGCATCGTTGGCCCCGATAGAACATAAGCGGAAGTCACCGCACCCGCAACACCCATCACGCGGATCGTCCGACCCTCTTTTGGATCTAAGCAACTCATCGAGATGGTTGTCTGCCCTTCTTTCGTCGATGCTGTTGCCGTAACTGATTTAAGCTTTCCATTAAGCAAATCCGATTCAATCGTAACGTCCGCCCGCTTAGCATCCATATGATCGCGATACAACCAGAACGCCCAATAAGTCGGGGTTTTAATCATCTTTTCTTTGTCCGTCAAAATCATCGCCTGCAAAACATTAATCATCTGCGCGATATTTGCCATTCGGACACGCTCACAATGCCGGTGGAACAAATCAAAGTGCACAGAAGCAACTAAAGCATCACGAACCGTATTCTGTTGATATAAGAATCCAGGGTTTGTGCCTGGCTCAACCGGATGCCACGTTCCCCACTCATCAACGACAAGATTGATCCTCTTGCCCGGATCACGCTTATCCATAATCGCCGAATGCTTCTCAATCAACTCTTCCATATGCGCCGCAGATTCAAGTGTTGAGAAAAACTCTGTTTCCCCAAACTCCAAAGCTGACCCCGATGGTGGCCATTTCTGATTTAACAGCGTGTAGTAATGCAAAGCCAAACCATCCATGTGGTTGTGCGCCCGCTCCATCAAAACCTCTGTCCAGTTAAAATCTGCTGTATTCGGACCACAAGCAATCCTCTCTATTTTATTCGGGCCATAGGTTCGAACATAAGTGTTGTACCGCCGGTACTCGTCGGCATAGTATTCCGGTCGCATATGCCCGCCGCATCCCCAACTCTCGTTCCCAACTCCAAAGAAATCGAGTTTCCAAGGCTCTTCACGTCCATGTTTACGTCGCAAATCCGCCATCGGCGATGTCGCCGGTGAAGTCATGTACTCCACCCATTCCGACATTTCCCGCACTGTGCCGCTCCCCACATTCCCACAAATATAGGTTTCGCACCCCACCTGCTCACACAAGTCAAAAAACTCGTGCGTTCCAAAATGATTGTTTTCAACCACACCTCCCCAGTGCGAGTTGTACATCCGTGGTCGATCCTTTCTCGGCCCAATCCCATCCATCCAGTGATACTCATCCGCAAAACATCCGCCTGGCCACCGAATCACTGGAACTTTCAATTCCTTCAGAGCTTTAACAACATCATTTCGGATTCCTCGTGTATTCGGAATAGGTGAATCCTCCCCAACCCATACTCCCTCATAAATACATCGACCAAGGTGTTCCGCAAACTGCCCGTAAATCATGCGCGAAATCTGCGGCCCGTCTTCTTTGATCCCAATCTGAATTTCTACTGTTGCCATGGTTCTTTATCTCTAAGGAGAGTTGTGCGTGGAATCTACCTTCAATCCATTAAGACCAAGGTCACCCCATATTCCGCAGACTGAATATACATCATATTTGCCGCGCTTGACCAAATGAGTTGCGAGATGCTTCGAATCCAAATTAACCAAGAAACCCCCGAAGGTATCATCTGATTTAGGCTAAAAACACCGATGCAGGAACAACTAAAAGAGCTTTCAGTAAAAGAAAGCGTGGAAATTTTTAAGGCCCTCGGATCAACCACCCGAAGCCGCATTATTGAGTTGTTATCCGAGCACGAAATGAACATCGGCGAGCTCAGCACCAAGCTCTCTCTATCCCAGCCCAGTGTAACAAAACACGTTCAAATCTTGGAAGAAGCAGGCCTCGTTATCAGCGATTACATCGCTGCCCCACAAGGGACTCAAAAGCGATGCCGTTTAGTCTTCGAAAGACTCCTCGTTGACCTCGCTCCCAAAGCTCCGATCGATGAAGGTTTTGCCGAAATAGAGCTCCCTATCGGCACCTACACAAACACCGATCCTCAGCCAACCTGCGGCTTGGCCACAAGAGAAAAATTCATCGGCCTCCTCGATGCCCCCGTCTCATTCTTCCTTCCCGAACGATCTCAAGCTGAAATCCTCTGGATGGCGAGCGGATGGATTGAATACGTTTTCGCCAACACCCTGCCCGTCAACTGCCATGTCAAGTCATTTGAACTGGTTATGGAAGTCAGTTCCGAAGCTCCCGGATACGATAACCAATATCCATCCGACATCACAATGTGGGTCAACGGCATTGAAATCGGAACCTACACCTCCGCTGGAGACTTTGGCGGAACCCGCGGGCAACTCAACCCCGCCTGGTACCCCGACAACATGAATCAATGGGGAGTTCTACGTACCTGGAGCGTGGATTCTGAAGGCGCATACATTGATGGCATCAAAATCTCTGATGTCGTCACCGATGAACTCAATATCAACCCCTGGGCACCAACTATCATCCGAATAGGCATCAAGCAAGATGCAAAAAATCAAGGCGGATTTACGCTCTTTGGTCGCGGATTTGGAAACTATCGTCTTGGACTCATTTTAAGAATTAGACACGAAGAAATGAACAGTACGCCAAAGGACTAAAGTCCCGATTGATAATAATTTGAATTGGTTTGAACTGCACTGAAACAAACGAACTGAGCCCAGTGGCAAGTTCAAATACAACACTAAATAGAGAGGGAGTCAAAAACATTCTCAAAAAACTATATTGTGTGATACAGTATCAAAACAAGATTTGATTTAACTCAACTCTTCGCGCCTCGTAACAAAAAGAAGCCTGTATAGAAGCAGGTTTTCGCTGAATCCTCATCGGTGAGATCATGAAAATTCGAAATCGTGCATTTACATTAATTGAACTGCTAGTAGTTATTGCAATCATTGCAATCCTGGCCGCAATTCTCTTCCCCGTCTTCGCTCAAGCGAAAGTAGCAGCTAAGAAGACCGCTTCACTTTCCAACATCAAGCAAATCGCGCTCGGAATGAACATATACACATCCGATTACGATGACGTTCTGCCTGATCAAAACTCAGATCCAGTTACCGGTTTCCCTTGGTGGACGGCCGGGTCGGAAGAGCCTTGTGGTGCAGCGGCAACTGGTGGTTGTGTCCTCGGATTTATGGATAATGGCGCGCACCAAAACTGGGGCCGCTCAGTCCATCCGTACATTAAAAGTCTTGAACTATACAAATCCTCCGCACGCAAAATTTCTGGTGGTGTCCCCTGGAGCTATTCAGAAGCAAAAGGTGCCGGTAATGCGAGTTACACTTACAATGGTGCAGCACTCGCAAAGTCAACCACTCAAATTAGTGCCGTCGCCGATCTAATCCTCCTCCAAGGCAAGATCGATACCGGCCGAGAAGCATTAGTCCAGCCCACGATATTCGAAAAGAACTTTGCAAGCCCTGAACTGGGTGGAACTGGCCCTGCATGTAACGGAATTGACCTCAACTGGATGGGCACAACATACGATAAGAACGATGTCTACGGCTTTGCTGATGGTCACGCTAAGTCAATGCGCAGAGGTGCCGTCACATTCCGCAACTTCGGTGTAAGCAGCGCAGTCGTCTGCTATCAAAACGAAGCATGCAGTGCAACAAAGCCTAATACAACTAAGCTGACCGAAGGCGTAGCGAACACCAACTTCTGGTACTCATACGGCTACTGCGATCTAAGCAGCCTTTAAAAAATCAATCAGGGTAATGCAATTGCCCCAGCTGTGCTGGGGCAATAATGTTCATCCCCTCCATCAAACAACACAATGAAACTCACTCAACTTTTGCTCGCTGTTGCCACCGCCTTCATCGTTTTCCCCGCACTCATCGGTTGCGACGGAGAGACACCCGAACAAAAAGCCGCCTACGATGCTGCGCAACAACAACGTGCGGCAAGTCGACCGGGTGCCCAAACCCCATCTCAGCCTGGCGTCGCGCCCGGTACTGAAAATAACGCGGGCAAATAGTCCATGGTTTTCCTGGGTGTTGCCATGATCGCTCTCGCACCTCATTCCGCTGAGCCATCCACCGATTGGATCAAAGTCGCAAAAGATGCGGCTTTTCCGTTCGATGGTGCGCGCTACTCTGTTTTCGATGTCCACGATCCAAGTATCGTCAAATTTGATGACACGTTCGTCATGGTAACAACGAGCGGAAACGAGATGGCTCCCGTTAGCACTTCCACCGACCTCATGTCATGGAAATCTCACGGTCCCATTTT